>CAXTZG010000074.1:0-18481 GCA_964248625.1 uncultured Acetobacteraceae bacterium
CACCACCGAGGCCGGCACCAGGCCGCCGCCCAGCACACGGTCGAGCTCGGCGATGCCGGTGCCGATCCGGGGCGGCGGCTCGGCCGCACCCTCCAGCCCGACGAACCCGACGCGCCCGGCCGCCCGGCCGCCGGCGCCGGCGGCGACCGGACGCGACGAGGCGGCGCGCGCCTCCGCCGGCTCCTCGACCAGGGTGTTCCATTCGCCGCACGCCTCGCAGCGGCCGCTCCATTTCGGCCAGGCGGTGCCGCAGTTCTGGCAAACGAAACGGGCCTGCGGGCGCTTGCTCATCGGCTCTGGTCCGGTTCCGGCGGCATCGGGGCGGCGAACAGGCTGGCCTGCATCAGCGTCCCCGGTTTGGTTGGGTCGGCCGGCAGCAGCAGCACCAGCAGCACGACCGGACGGGCCGGTGCCGGTCGGGTCAGCAGGTAGCGCTGCTCCCGCCCGTCGCCGTCCGCCCCCATCAGCCGCATGCCGATGCCCGCATCCCGCATGGCGGCGGCAAGCTGCAGGGTCAGGGCATGCGGATCGATCCCGGTGCCGCCGTCGCCGCACCAGCCATCGTCGAACGACAGCACCATCAGGTGGCCGGCCTCGCCGGAAACCTGGAACGCCTGGCCCGGACGCGCCAGCAGCCCGGGCGCATCCGGCGCCGGGCGGTATTGCCGGCCGGCCAGCGCCGAGCGCAGCGCGCGTGCGTCGCCGGCATGGCGCAGGCAGGTGCGCGCGAACAGCCGGGTCAGGGCTGCCGACCCGGCGCGTCCGTCGTCGAGTGCGGCTGCCGGCTGCAGCGGTGCCGGAACCGAGGTCGCCGCGAGGCCGGCACCCGGCGCTGCGGCGACGGCGAGCCCGCGCAGCAGCAGCCGCGCCAGCTGCAACGTCGTGCGGCCGATGGACGGCTGGGCCGAGCCTATCGCCGCAGCTCCATCCCGATCGGACCGTCGCGCCGGCCATGGGTGAACTGGTCCACCATCTCGTTGCCGCTGTGCAGCAGCGAGCGGGCCTCGCCCTGCCACACCAGGCGGCCGTGATACAGCATCGCGGCGCGGTCGCCGATGCGGGTGGCCGAGGCCATGTCGTGGGTGATGGCGATCGCGGTCGAGCCGAGGCGCTTCACGCAGTCGACGATCAGCCCGTCGATCACCGCACCCATGATCGGGTCGAGCCCGGTGGTGGGCTCGTCGAAGAACAGGATCTCCGGCGTCGAGGCGATGGCGCGCGCGAGTCCCACCCGCTTCTGCATGCCGCCCGACAGTTCCGAGGGGGCGAGGTTGCCGACGCTCGGATCGAGCCCGACCTGGCTCAGCACGGTGCCGGCATGGTCCCGCGCCTCCGTCCGGCTCATCCGCGACGGCCCGCGCCTGGCCAGCAGCCCGAACGCCACGTTCTCCCAGACCGGCAGGCTGTCGAACAGCGCGCCGTTCTGGAACAGCATGCCGATGCGCGCGCGGGCGGCCTCCTGCTCGCGCCGTCCGAGCCGTCGCAGGTCCTGCCCGTCGATCTCGATGGAGCCCGCATCCGGCTCGATCAGCCCCAGGATGCAGCGCAGCAGCACCGACTTGCCGCTGCCCGAGCCGCCGATGATCACCATCGAGGTGCCGGCATCGACGTCGAGGTCGATGCCGTCCAGCACGCGCTTGGGCCCGAAGCTCTTGCTCAGGCCGCGGATGCGGATCTTGGGCACAGCCGGACCCGGAGCGCTCATCTCGAGAAGAACATCTCGGTCAGCACATAGTCGAAGCACAGGATCAGGATGGAGGCCGCGACCACGGCGGAGGTGGTGGACGCGCCGACGCCCTGGGCGCCGCCGCGGCTGTTGTAGCCGGTGTAGCAGCCCATCAGCGCGATCAGGAAGCCGAACACCGCCGCCTTCGCCAGGCCCACGATCACGTCCATCGGCTGCATGAACGCCACCGTGTTGGCGATGTAGGCGGACGGGCTGAAGCCCAGCTTGATCACCGAGACGATGAAGCCGCCCATCACGCCCAGGATGTCGGCGATCACCACCAGCAGCGGCAGCGCCAGGATGCCGGCCAGCAGCCGGGGTGCGACCAGGAACTTCATCGGGTTGGTGGACAGCGTGCCGAGCGCGTCGATCTGGTCGGTGACGCGCATGGTGCCGATCTCGGCCGCCATTGCAGCCCCCACGCGGCCTGCCACCATCAGCCCTGCCAGCACCGGTCCCAGCTCGCGGACCACCGACAGCACCACGATGTCGGCAATGGCGCTCTGCGCGTTGAAGCGGGAGAAGCCGGTAAAGGACTGCAGCGCGATCACCATGCCTGAGAAGATCGCGGTCAGCGCCACCACCGGCAGGCTGAAGAAGGCGAACTCCAGGAAGGCGGCCACGAAGTTGCGCCAATAGAAGGGCGGCCGCAGCAGGTGCGAGAGCCCGTTCAGCGCGAACAGCGCCAGCCGCCCGGCACTGCCGATCATGTCGAGCACGCCGCCCCCCAGGGCTGCGATCGGGGCGGAGATCGGGCCGGCGAAACCCCTCACGCGTGGCGGGCCGGAACGGACACCTGCCGGACGGGGTGCCGCCCGCGATACGGCCTGTCGCCGCGTGGCAGGGCGGGGCGGAGCGGAGGAGAGCGCATGGGCTTTGCCTATAACGGCAACGCCCCGGCGTCGATAGTCCGGCCATGCTCGCGCGTCCAGGCCGGCCCGGTCGCTTTGAAAACGGCCGGCGACCCGTTACGTTGCCCAGGCCAGCAGCACGCGAGACATCCCGCAGAATGACCAGGTTCGTCGCCAAGCGCGTTCTCGTCACCGGCGGCGCCGGGTTCCTGGGCTCGCATCTGTGCGAACGACTGCTGCGCGACGGCCACGACGTGCTTTGCGTCGACAACTACTTCACCGGCCGCAAGGACAACATCGCCCACCTGATGGCCTCGCCGAACTTCGAGATGCTGCGTCACGACATCAGCACCCCGCTGATGGTCGAGGTCGACGAGATCTACAACCTCGCCTGCCCCGCCTCGCCGGTGCACTACCAGTACGATCCGGTGCAGACCCTCAAGACCAGCGTGCTGGGCGCCATCCACATGCTGGGCATCGCGCGCCGCACCGGCGCCCGGGTGTTCCAGGCCTCGACCAGCGAGGTCTACGGCGATCCGGACGTGCATCCGCAGACCGAGGATTATTGCGGCAACGTCAATCCGCTCGGACCGCGCGCCTGCTACGACGAGGGCAAGCGCTGCGCCGAGACGCTGTTCTTCGACCATCGCCGCCAGTACGGCACCCGGATCAAGGTGGTGCGCATCTTCAACACCCACGGTCCGCGCATGCACCCCGACGACGGGCGCGTGGTGTCGAACTTCATCACCCAGGCGCTCCGCTCCGAGGACATCACGCTCTATGGCGACGGCGGCCAGACCCGCGCCTTCTGCTACGTGTCGGACCTGATCGAGGGGTTCGTGCGGATGATGGACAGCGAGGACGACATCACCGGCCCGATCAACCTCGGCAACCCGCACGAGATCACCGTGCGCGCGCTGGCCGAGCGGATCCTGGCGCTGACCGGATCGCGCTCGCGGCTGGTGTTCCGGCCGCTGCCGCAGGACGATCCGATGCAGCGCTGCCCCGACATCACGCGCGCGCGCAACCTGCTCGGCTGGGAGCCGCAGGTCGGGCTCGACGAGGGGCTCGCGCGCAGCATCGACTACTTCAAGCGGCTGCTCGGCGCCGGCAGCCCGGCCGCCGCCGACGCCGCGGTCGGCTGAGAAAGGTACGGGCCATGCGCATCGCAATGATCGGCGGCGGCTATGTCGGCCTGGTGTCCGCCGCCTGCTTCGCCGAGTTCGGCACCGAGGTGGCGGTGGTGGAAACCCATCCCGGCCGCCTCGCGGCACTGCGCAGGGGCCGCATCCCGATCTACGAGCCGGGCCTCGACACGCTGGTGGCGGGCAACATCGAGGCGGGCCGGCTCTCGTTCAGCGACGACCTTGCCGGCGCCATCGCGGGCGCGGAAGCGATCTTCATCGCCGTCGGCACGCCGCCGCGCAATGGCGACGGCCATGCCGACCTGACCTACGTGTTCACCGCCGCCGAGCAGGTGGCGGCCGCCATGACCGGCTATGCGGTGATCGTCACCAAGTCGACGGTGCCGGTGGGCACCGGCCGGCGCATCGCCGAGATCGTCGCCCGGCTGCGCCCGGAGCTCGAGTTCGACGTCGCCTCCAACCCCGAGTTCCTGCGCGAAGGCTCGGCGATCGGCGACTTCATGCGCCCCGATCGCGTGGTCATCGGCACCGACACCGCCAGGCCCGCGCAGGCCGAGCGGGCGCAGGAGATCATGCGGCGGCTGTACCGGCCGCTCTATTTGATCGAGGCGCCGATCCTGTTCACCTCGCTCGAAAGCGCGGAGCTGATCAAGTACGCGGCGAACTCGTTCCTGGCGATGAAGATCAGCTTCATCAACGAGATGGCCGACCTGTGCGAGCGGGTCGGCGGCGACGTGCACGAGGTGGCGCGCGGCATCGGCATGGATGGGCGAATCGGGGCGAAGTTCCTGCATGCGGGGCCGGGCTATGGCGGCTCGTGCTTCCCCAAGGACACGCTGGCACTGATGCGGATCGCGCAGGAGGCGGGCGCCTCCTCGCGCCTGGTCGAGGCGACGGTGCAGGTGAACGAGGCGCGCAAGGCGTCGATGGCAGCCCGCATCATGTCGGCCTGCGGCGGCAGCGTGCGGGGCAAGGTGATCGCGGCCTTCGGCCTCACCTTCAAGCCCGAGACCGACGACATGCGCGACGCGCCGTCGATCCCGATCCTGCACCGGCTGATCGAGAACGGAGCGCTCGTGCGCGCCTTCGATCCGGCCGGCATGGAGGCGGCGCGCGCGCTGCTGCCCGAGCGCGGCATGACCTACTGCAGCGACGCGCTCGACGCCGCCCGCGATGCCGACGCGATCCTGGTGCTGACGGAATGGAACGAGTTCCGCGCCTTGTCGCCGACCCGGCTGCGCGGCCTGATGCGCGGCAGGACCGTCATCGACCTGCGCAACATCTACGACCCGGCCGCTATGGAGGCGGCCGGACTCGCCTACAGCTCGATCGGCCGGCCGCGCCCCGACCACGCCGCAGGCCAAGGCGCGCGTCACAAGGCGGGCTGACCCGCCGGATCAGCGAGCCGCCCAGGATGGGCTGAGTGTCGCGATGTCGAGCGCAATCCCGCCTAGGGCCTTGATGCGGTTGCAAAATACCGCGCCGTAGGGACCGGGCAGCGCCACCAGAAACAGGGCGCCGCGGAACGGCACGGCAAGATCGGCCAGTGCTGCCTCGATGGTGGCGATGGCACGGGATCCCTGACCGCCTGGCAGATCCGGGTCCGTCGGCAGAATGGCCAGCGTCCCGGCGATGCCGCAGAAATGCGCCAGCCGGGGAAGCAGCGTGGTGGTGCCGCCGACGAGGCCCAGGAACGGCTGTCCCTGCAGCACCGGGCGCAGGAACGGCATGGCGTTGTGCAGGTGACGCGCGATCTGAAACGAGGTGAAGGATTGCGTGGTGCGCTCGAGCACCAGGCGCTGCATCTCGGCCAGCAGGCCGAAATGCATGTTGTCCAGGCGGATCGTCTCGGCATCCGGCAGGCCGATGATGTCGGCGTCCTGGATGGCTGCGCGGAACCGCCCCGACAATGCCGCGACGGTGGCCGGATCGGTGTCCTGATACGATGTGTCGAACCACACCTCCCAGGCCGCACTGGCGACCGCCAGCAGCTCCTGGGGGCGCAGGACGAGGTGGGCGTGGAGGCTGGTGGCGCAGACGAAATGGGCGAGATCGTGATCGAGGCAGATCAGGCTGAACGGGTCCTGCGCCGCGACCGCCGCGGCCACGCGGTCGAGCACGCGCATCGCATCGTGCCAGAGGGGCGAGGCTTCCAGCGCGCGCTGCTGCTCGACCGCCCTGACGCGATCGGCCCGCAAGGCCAGCTTCGCCGCGGCCAGCTGCCTGTAGGGCGTGTAAGGCAGATGATCCGTGCCGGCCATCCGGTCGAGCATCGGCTGGATCTCGACCAGCTCGTCGTAGCGGCCCATGAGGGCGAGCGACACCGTGTAGTTCCAGATCGTGCTGTTCTCGTGCAGCAGCACGGGTGCCGCGATCCGGAGATGCGGAAGGGCGGCGGCGTAGTCGTCCTTCTGGCACAAAAGCAAGGCCAGCTCGCCGTTCAGGAACGGATCATCCGGCGCGGCGGCCAGCAAGGCCCGGATCGCCACGATCGCGCGAGCCGGATCGGCCGCATCCCTCGCGAGCTCGAGCTGCAGGCGGTGCACCGGCATCACGTCCGGCCACAGGACGAGC
This sequence comes from uncultured Acetobacteraceae bacterium, assembly GCA_964248625.1. Classification (GTDB taxonomy): domain Bacteria; phylum Pseudomonadota; class Alphaproteobacteria; order Acetobacterales; family Acetobacteraceae; genus Lichenicola. The sequence goes on from CAXTZG010000074.1 coordinate 6,297, forward strand.
GCGCGCTGGCATGCCTCGGCCGCCTCCGCCGGGCGGCCGGTCACCTGCAGGATCCGCGCCTGGAGGAACCAGGCTTCGGGATCCGCGGGGTCGGCCGCCAGACGAGAGGCGATCTCGTCCGCTGCCGCGCCCAGCTCTCCGGCCGCCAGCTTCGCCTCGATGTCCGCAAGGCTCGGTGCGCTCGGCAGTGTCGGCACCGCCGGCATCATCTGCGGCTGCCAGGGTCGCGACCATTGCAGTGTCGTCATGGGCCTGCCGGGATCAGGGATGCGAGATGCAGATCCACCAGCTGGTCCAGGAACCGGTCGATCTTGTCGGTCGAGACGGCGTAGATCTCAGCGCCCCGCTCATCGACCGTGTCGGAGTCGGGAATAAGATAAAGCACGTCCTGGCCCATCAGTCCGGCAATCCGCGTCTGCACCGAGTTCGGATAGCGGATCGAGCCGACAATGGTGCGGGCGGGCGAGAACAGGGTGTTGTGCAGGGCCGAGCCGTACTCCCCCAGCACGATCCCGGCGCTCGAGAACAGCTCGATCTGCTGGTCCAGGCTGAGCTCCTCCGGGCACACGATCTGGAATCCGCGCTCGACGGCCGCCGCTTCCAGGTGCAGCCGTTGGGCGAAGCCTTTCAGCACGCCGCGAGTCTGGTGCTCGAAGTTGCGTCGCGACAGGCAGATGCGTCGCGTCCGACTGGTGGAGCGGCGTGGCAGGAAGCGGTTATAGAAGTCGCGGACGAAGCTGTGGAAGAAGTAACCGCCGGCGGCGTGACCGAAGGTCGGGATGCAGAGCCTGCGGCATGACAGGATCTCGACATCCGGCCTGTAGCGCAGCGCGTTCTCGGGCCGGAACCCGGTGAAGCGGCGCAGCAGCTCGACCGTCCATTCCGGCAGGTCGTCCGGCAGCGGGATCACGAACCGGTGGAACGCCTCGCCGAGCGTTTCCCGGGCGATGGCCGCACGCGGCAGGAAGTCGACGAGCCAGTGTCCGTAGACCGGGCTGCCGGGGCCCAGGATCTCGAGCACCGGCTGGTCGAGCTGACGCAGCTCGCGCTGCTGCCAGGGGCCTGGCCGCAGATCCGGCCGCTGCGCCAGCTCGGCGGTCGCGACGCCGTGCAGGTAGACATCCTGCGTGACCAGGCGGTTGTCGCTGAACACGTAGCCATGTCCGGTGATGATTGCGTCGCGGATCAGATGGCATCCCAGCGGCGGCACCTCGGCGGTCTGGGCATGGAGGTGCTCGAACCAGTCGCGGTTCGGCATCTCGTAGGTGGAAATGAAGCCCGGCGCCTGACGCGAGCGCTCGCCGGGAAGCAGCTGGATGAAGCCGGCCCAGCTCCGCCAGGCCTCCGCCGGCGACGCATGGTCCGTCAGCTGCGCGACGGGAACCGTCGAGAGCGGATCCGCCCCGTCCTGCCGAACGACGTCCGTCGTCGCCTGCTCCATCGTTCATCCGTCCTGACTGGCCGGGATGCAGCGTAGCGCCGTCATTCGGTTGAAAGAAGCCATTGCGATGCCGCCGGCGGCTCGTCCAGGTCAGCGCGCGCGACCTTGATGAAGGCGGCGATGTCGGCGGACAGGATCAAAGGCAGGTAGCGGTCGACCTTCTGGTCAGGCCAGTTCCACCAGGCGAGCGCCAGAAGCGCTGCGATCGTCTCGGCGTCGAATCGCCGCCTGATGAGACGGGCCGGGTTGCCGCCGACGATGCCGTAGGGCGGCACGTCCTTGGTGACGACCGCAAGGCTTCCGACGACCGCGCCGTCACCGATCTGGACTCCGGTCGAGATCAGCGCGCCATGCCCGATCCACACGTCGCTGCCGATGCGGACATCGCCCTTGCCCTTGTGGTCGTGCAATCCGGGCGGCACCGAACGCCAGTGCTCCCCGAGCAGCGCGAACGGGTAGATGCTCACGAAGTCCGGTCGATGATTTGCCAGCACGATCGTCACCTGCTCGCCGATCGCGCTGTATTTGCCGATATGCAGTCGCTCAGGACCATGAGCGTAGACCAGCGGCCGGCCATAGGTGTGATCACCCACCGACCATCCAAGGGCACGGATCTGGTCGCGGAAATGGAACTTGCTCTGGCTGGCAAACTCCCGCGGCGCCTCCCCTCCCGCCTCGCGAAGCCGAAGCCTGATGCCAAGCGATGGGTCGAGCAGGAAGTCGCCCTCCAGGATCAGCCGGTTCTCCTGCAGATGACGATCCTCGAAGCGCGTGCTTGTGGTTCCGTCGGCTGCGAGAAACTCGAAGACGCCTTCATGCACACGCCACGACGTCTCGTTGATGTGGTTGTAGCCGCTGATCCGCCCATCCGGCAGCAGCCTGAGCGTCTCGGTGAGCGGCAAGGCGCCGATATGCTCGAAGATCCAGGTCGAGGAGAGCAGCCTTTCCGGATCCGCAAAAGACATCTGCGTTGTTCCATAAATTTAGACAGCCGAGCCACTCCCAGACTACAGACGGAAGTGAAGTGGCACAATCGCTGCTGGCTTGGCTTCACCTGCTTGGCAAGATCGCATTGCCAGTGCCTGTTACCGAAGACTCATCCGGTGCAGGTGATTGGGAGACAGGTTCTCAGAACTGAGACACGTGACCATCATGTATATCGACAGTTGTTTCTATTTAGCTGGATGATCGAGATATCACCTAGTATTTTGAGGTATCAGTCGGCAGGATTGTCACCAATGAGATGCGTCAGCGCGAAGTTGGTCGAGATGACGTCAAGCTGATGGAGCGACACCGAGATGCGCAGGCAGGACGTGGCCGAGCTTCATCGCGCCGAACAAAGCCGGCCTGTGCCGCTTGAGCGAGATGTGGCGGCAGCATGTCGGCATTCCGCAGAGCTGCGGGAACGGGGCCATTATCGTGAGGCTGACGAGGCGCTCGGGCCGTTCCTGACTCTGCGACATGTCAATGCAGACATCATGGTCGCGCACGCGCTGAACGCTACCTGGAGACGGGATTGGGCCGAGGCTCTTGATCGATGGGAGGCAGTGTCAGAACGCTTCCCGCACGTTGACGCTGCCGACCTCAACAAGGCGGTCATCCTGCGCGAGACCGGTCGTCTTGACGAAGCCGAACTCCTGTTCTGCGATCTCAAGCGCCGGCTGCCGGACAATTACGATGCGTGTTTCCAGTGGGGCCTGCATCCGCACTACATGCAGGCCTGGGCCGTGGCGGTGGCGCGCTGGCAGGAGGTCCGCGCATCCTGGCCGAACGAGCCCGCATCCTATTCCTGGGGCGCCGCAGCGTTCAGGGCGCTCGATCGTCTTGATGAAGCAAGAGCCCTGCTTGCTCTGGGCCAGGGGCGCTTCCCGGACAACCGCGCCATAAGGATCGAGACGGCTCTCCTGCTTGGGCGATGCGCCGAGTGGTCCCAGGCGCTGAAGCAATGGGACGCCCTGCGCGAACGGCATCCTGGCGACGCCGACATCGAACTGCGCCGGAACGAGGCCTACCTTCTCGCAGGCTACGCCAGAATCGATAGCGGAACGGACTGGAGCGACGGCCTGTCGTCGGAATCCGGGCGGCGGGACAGATCGATCCTGCGCCAGCCCGAGCAGCTGCTTCTCGCGTTTGAAAGCCTGGGCAGCGATTGCGAGCTCGGGCTGCTGCAGCGCCGCTACAAGGCCGAGCCGCTTGGTCTCCTGCGCTGGGGCGGCCCGACGATCGAGCACCTCATCATCGGCCTGCGTGAGCAGTTCGCGCGACTTGGCGATGCGGACACGCTGTGGCTGGAAGACAAGGGAGCCGAATACCTGATGCATGACGACGTCTACAAGATCCTCATGCACACCTTCATCAGCGTGGATCCCGCGAAGGAGCAGAAGATCCTTCAGCAGCTCAGGCGCCGCCTGATCTTCCTGCGCAGGCTGCTGCTCGATCAGATGGCCGCCGCCGGTCGCATCTTCGTCTTCAAGGACGTGCTCGGCGCGGATCGGTCGATGCTCATCGAGCTGCACCAGGAGATGAGCCGCCTTGGTCCGGCAACGCTTCTGGTCGTGCAGACGGCTGGCGCCGACCGTCGTGCGGGCGATGTGGAACAGATCGGCGACCGCCTTTTCCTGGGTGCGGTCAGCGCGTTCGGCAATGGCCCGCTGAACAAGGATGGAAGCTGGAACATCCGGGTCTGGGAATGGCTGAACATGCTCAGGATCGTCTACGCGGCCGCCTGTTGAGCGCCGGCAAGCGTCCGACTTCCGATTATTCCTTCGATGGGGGATTGCATGGTTGAAGCCGATGCCTACCAACGCCTGACCGGCATTCTCCGGGAGGTGTTCGAACGCAACGACATCGTCGCGACGCCGACACTGATGGCCAGGGACGTGGTCGGCTGGGATTCCTTCAAGCAGGTCGAGATCCTGCTCCTGATCGAGGAGGAAACGGGGGTCCGTTTCACGCCCAGCGAGGCGCAGAGCCTCGGGAACGTCGGCGACATCGCCCGGATCATGCTGTCGCGCTCCGCGACGCCGGCGGGCTGATCCCCGAATGGACAACAGCAGCGTCCCGTCCGTCAGCGTCGCCAACCCGTTCTTCGACCGGCTGATCGCCCGATGGCGAGATGAGCCCGACCACCTGTTCGCCGTGCTGAACCAGGAGGGAAGCTGGCACTCCGTATCGGTCGATGACGTCATGCGGCGCGCCTGCCGCTTCATGGCCCTATACCAAGCGTGCTCGGCCAAACCCGGCAACATCATCATGCTGGTGCTGCGACCCGATGCCGATGCCTATGCGGCTTTTCTTGGCGCCATGTTGGGCGGCTTCGTGCCGAGCTTCCTGTCCCCTCCGAGCGTCAAGCAGGATGCAGGACTCACGTGGCGGCAGCACCGGACGGCGTTCGAGGTCTGCCGGCCGTCCATGGCCCTGGTGGATGACGAGCTGCTCGCGCCGATGACCCGTTGCGCGGAGGGATCGGATACGATTGTCGTTCCGTGCGGGGCCGTCGAGACGCACGCGCCGGCTCTTGTTCCCGCATGCCTGCCAGACGGCGCAGCGACCTGCCTCCTGCAGCACAGTTCGGGAACCACCGGCGTGAAGAAGGCGGTGATGCTGTCCTATGACAGCGTGGTCAGGCAGCTCGCCAGCTGCGCGAACGCCGCCGGGCTGGACCGGATGAACGGCCGGATCGTGTCCTGGCTGCCGCTCTATCACGACATGGGCCTGATCTCGAGCTTCCTGCTCCCGACCTGGATCGGCGCGCCGATCGTCGCACTCGATCCCTTTGTCTGGGTCGCCGAGCCAAGCCTGCTGCTGGACGCGATCCAGGATCATGGCGCGACCCATGCCTGGCTGCCGAACTTCGCCTTCCTGCACTTGGCGCGCCGCGCCGATCGCCGGCGCCACTGGGATCTTTCGAGCCTGCATGCGCTCATCAACTGTTCCGAGCCCTGCAAGCCGGCTGCGTTCGATGCGTTCCTGGACCGCTTCGCCTCCTGCGGCGTGCGGCCGGAGATGCTCCTGACGTCCTACGCGATGGCGGAAACGGTGTTCGCGGCGACCCAGAGCGTGCCCGGTCGTCTGGTCCGGCGACTGGCCATCGATCGCGACTGCATTACCAGCCTGGGGCCGGTTCGCGAGCCGGCAAGCAAATCATCCTCGCTGGTCCTGCTGTCGAACGGCCCGCCCGTCCTCGATTGCCGCGTCGCGATCCTGCGCGACGGCGGGTTCGTCGGCGAGCGGGAGATCGGCGAGATCTGCGTCCTGGCGCCCTACCTGATGTCCGGCTACTTCAACAATCCTGTTGCCAGCGCCGCCGCGTTCCACGGACCCTGGTACAAGTCAGGCGATCTCGGCTTCATGGATGGCGGCGAGCTGTTCATCGCCGGACGGTGCAAGGACGTCGTCATCGTCAACGGGAAGAACATCTTCGCCCACGACGTCGAGGCCGCGGTGTCGCGGGTGGATGGGGTCAGGCCCGGTCGCTGCGTCGCGTTCGGCTTCTATTCGGAGCGGGCCGGCTCCGAGCTGCTCGTGGTCATGGCGGAACGGCTCGGCGACCGCGACCAGGATGGCGAGATCATCCGGCTGATCAACCATGCCGTCGTGGAGGAGATCGGCCTGCCCTGCTCCGACATCCGCATGGTGGAGGCCGGGTGGCTGGTGAAGACCACCAGCGGCAAGATGAGCCGGTCGGAAAACGCCATGCGCTATAGCGACCTGCGCCAAGCCGCATCATCGGGTTGAGGCGGCAGCCGGACCGTCTCGTTTCAGGAGCGGCTGACCATTCGCCGCATCGTCGGCATGGTGTCGGCAGACACCCGATTTCGTGAACCAGGGCGTAGGGACAGCTAGGATAGATGCACCACTGCGTATCGGTGACGTCATGTTGCTTCGTTCCGTCGTCACGGCATGCCTCATTAGCCTGGTGACCCGCGGCGGCGCCCTGGCCGATGGGCTCACGCCGCTCCAGCTCCAGGCCTTGATGGCGGCGGGCCCTGTCGCCGGGCAGCTGATCCGGGCCCAGGGCGGCGACGGCTCGAATGCAGTGGTCACCTCGACCCAGGGCGGCATCATGCCGACAGGCGCAGTCGCGCGGAGCCTCGCCACCCGGTTCGGGACGATGATCGACGAGCGGGATTTCGGGGCTCGCTGCGACGGCGCCACCGACGATACGGCGGCATTCAAGTCGGCGCAGATGGCAGCGCAAGCCCTCGGCGGCGCCACCATCCAGCTCGGCGGTGCCGGCACCTGCAAGCTGCAGACGATCTATACGGTCAGCAACAACGGCTGGGAGTTCGGCTCCAACCTGCATCTGAACGGCGTCGTGTCCGGCGTGCTCGACGACATCTCGCACGCGCGTCGCACGATCGCCTTCCAGAGCAGCAACGATGTCGGCGAAAGCAACCTGTTCCTGTCCCAGGAGGACGTCGCCTCGAGCGGAACGGCACCCTACCAGAAGAACGGCGTCTATGTCCGGCTGTTCCAGGAAGACCCATCCACCTACAACGGCACCGTCAACAATGTCGATCAGGTCGGCCCGAACAAGGACGCCGTCGCCTACGAGGCGCAGATCAACATCCGGCCCGGCACCATGCTGGGCCGGATCTATGCGTATCACGCCCAGGCCTCCGCGGACTCGGGGGCTGACGGCAACATCAATGTCGGCGAGTTCGAGCTCGCCAACAACGGCACCTACACCCCGCAGCCGGCCCGCTTCAACTCGAAGCGCGTGCTGCATCTGACCTGTATCGGCAGCGCCGACTGCACCGAGGGAGTGGACATTGACGGCGTGTCGCACTTCCATGTCGCAGTCGCCTCCTACCAGAACGTGATCAGGACGGACGGGTATTTCCTGTATCTCGGCACGTCGAACGCCGCCGACGAAACGCTGGCGCCGGTGTTCGGCGTGGCGCAATCGGGCCGGATCACCAGCAGCGGCGGTGCCGCCGTCACCGGCGGGATCTTGACCGACAGCCTGGCGGTTTCGGGAGCCGCCAGCTTCGCCAGCCTGATCGCGCGCTCCGCGGCAAACGGCGTGTCGGCCGCGGCGATCACCACACCTGCCGGCGGCGTGGCACCTGCAGGCGCCAGCCAGCTGACGAGCGCCGTCGCCCGCGTCACCAGCTGCGCTAGCGGCAGCGCCCTGCAGCTGCCGGCGGGAGCGTCGTCCGGCAGCTCGCTGGAGGTAGTGGTGATCAATCGCTCGGGCGCCGCCTGCACCGTCTATCCGCCATCCGGCGGCACCATCGAGACCAACGCGCCGAACGTTGCCGTCACCGTGGCCAGCGGTGCCGATCAAACGTTCCGCAGCCTCGGGCCGGCCGCCTGGTACCAGTGAGGCAACTCCGGGCGGACTGCCGCCTCAGCCCCCGTGCACGATGTCCAGGTCGGCGAAGCGGGTGAACTCGCCCTCGAAGAACAGGTCGATCTTGCCGGTCGGCCCGTGGCGCTGCTTTTCCAGCAGCAGCTCGGCCTTGTTGTGGGCGAGCTCCATCTTGTGCTGCCAGCCTTCCATGGCGACCTGGAACTTGTCGTTGCTGTCGAACATGGTCTCCTTGGGCATGCGCTGCTGCAGGTAGTACTCGTCGCGGTAGACGAACATCACCGCATCGGCGTCCTGCTCGATCGAGCCGGATTCGCGCAGGTCCGACAGCTGCGGGCGCTTGTCCTCGCGGCTTTCCACCTGGCGCGAGAGCTGCGACAGCGCCAGCACCGGCACCGCCAGCTCCTTGGCCAGCGCCTTGAGCCCCTGGGTGATCATCGAGATCTCCAGCACCCGGTTGTCCGGCTTGGTGCCGACCGCCGGCCGCATGAGCTGCAGGTAGTCCACCACCACCAGGCTGAGGCCCTTGGTGCGGTGCAGGCGCCGGCAGCGGGTGCGCATCGCCGACAGGCTGATCGCCGGCGTGTCGTCGATGTGCAGCGGCAGCGTCTGCAGCTCGCGGCTGACCTGGACGAAGCGGTCGAACTCCTTCTGGCCGATCTCGCCGCGCCGGATGCGCTCGCCCGACACCCGGCTTTCCTCGGACAGCAGGCGGGTGGCGAGCTGCTCGGAGCTCATCTCCAGCGAGAAGATCGCCACCGAGCCGCGGGGCGTGACGCCGGTCTCGCGCGCTTCCTGCATCAGCGAGCGGGCGGCGCCGAAGGCGATCTTGGTGGCGAGTGCGGTCTTGCCCATCGCCGGACGGCCGGCCAGGATCAGCAGGTCCGACGGGTGCAGGCCGCCGATCTTCTTGTCGAGGTCGCGCAGGCCGGTGGTCAGGCCGCTGACCGCGCCGGTGCGATGGAACGCCTTTTCGGCGATGCCGATGGCGTCGGTGAGCGCGCGCTCGAAGGTGATGAAGCCGCCATCCTGGCCCTTGTCGGTGGCGAGCTTGAACAGCGTCTCCTCGGCCGCCTCGATCTGGTCCGAGCCGTCGAGCTCGGGATCCAGCCCGAAGGCGTTGTTGACCACGGTCTCGCCGATATCGATCAGCTGGCGGCGGATCCAGGCATCGTGGATGGCGCGGCCGTACTCGCCCGCATTGATGATGCCGACCATCGCGGTCAGCAGCTGCGCGAGGTAGGCGGTGCCGCCGACCTCGTCGAGGATGCCGGAATGCTCGAACTCGGCCTTCAGCGTCACCGCGTCGGCAAGCTGCCCCGCCTCCACCCGGCGCACGATCGACTGGTAGATGCGGCCATGCACCGGGTCGATGAAGTGCTCGGGCGCCAGGAACTCGGCGATCCGCTCATAGGCCTTGTTGTTGGCCAGCAGCGCGCCGAGCAGCGCCTGCTCGGCCGCCTGGTTGGAGGGCGGCAGGCGCTGCGACAGGCCAAGCAGGGATTCGCGGGTGGCGGGTTCGATCTGGTTCACGCCTTCAGTCTAGCGCACAACCGGCGGCCCGGGGGCTGTGGATAACGTGTGCAGGGCGGTGGATAACGGGGGTTGTCGCCGTCAGGCGGCCTCCAATCAAGGCCCGGCCGCGTCCGGCAGCCGGTCCAGCTCCACCCATGCCGACATGACATGGTAGAGCGAGCTGGTCGGGATCTTGTCGATCGCCGGCCGGCCGAACGGATCGAGCCGGTCGATCCAGGTTCCGGGCGGCAGCACCCCGCCCTCGGCGCCGACCAGGTAGCGGGTCAGCAGGTTGTCGGCGGTGCGCACGATGCCGGCAAGCCGGCTCCGGGCCTCGTCCGCATCGACGCGCAGCACGGCCATCCGGTGCAGCACGCAATGCGCCTTGAGCATCTCGGTCTGCGGCCAGAGCCGGGACGAGCCGAGGCGCAGGCTGCCGTCGCGGGCGATCTCGTCGCGCACCAGCCCGGTCTCGGGCCCGACGCCGTGGCGCAGGCAGACGCCGTCGAGCCGGTGGATGAGCGCGCCGGTGGCCCGGCCGGTCAGGGCCTGATGCCGGTCCAGCAGCCAGATCCATTCCGCGTGATGCCCCGGCTCCACCTTTTCGCCGTCAAGGCCGGCGGCGCGACGCCAGTCCTCGCTGAAATACTCGCCCAGCGTGCCGCTGGCGGCTTCCAGGAAGACACGGCCGAACAGCTCGACGAGCTCGGTCGCCAGCACCGCCCAGCGCTCGTCGCCGGACGTCTCGAGCAGCGCCAGGGCGGCTTCCAGCAGGTGCATGTGCGGGTTCTGCTGCCGCCAGCCGAACTCCGCCGGCTCGGCATTGGCAAAGCCCCCGGACGGCCGCGCCATGCGCCGGCGCAGGAACTCCAGCGTCCGCTCGGCCTGGCGCAGCACCGCCGCCTCGCCGGTCAGGCGGTGGTAGCGCGCCAGGGCGAACAGCACGAAGGCGAGGTCGTAGAGGTCGTTGGTCGCATCCAGCACGCGTCCCTCGCGATCGAGCAGGCGCGCCCAGCCGCCATCGGCCGCAGCGCCGCCGCGGCTCATGAAGCGGTGCAGCCCGGCGGCGATCTCGGCCGCGCCCGGCGCGTCGCGCGCGGCGGCCTCGGAAAACACGTAGAGCTGGCGGGCCTGCACCCGCATGCGCTTGAAGCCGGGATCCACCGGCTGGCCGGTCGGCGACAGATGCTCGCACGCGCCGCGGAAGCGGCCGTCCGGACCCGGCCGGTCGAGACCGACGCTCGACCAGAACGGCAGCGCCAGGCCGAACAGCCAGTCGCGCAGCGCCTCGCGCACCCGGACGGTCCCGGCGGCCGTCCCGGCTGCCACCGTGACGGCGCGAGGCTCAGGGCCCGGCATCGGCCCGATCCCGGACGCCCGGGTCCCGACCGTCCGGCCCCGCCTCGCTCAGCCGGATGCGGGCGATGGTGGCCGTGGTGGAGGCGCCCGGCAGCAGGCGCGCCAGCATGAGCCGGCCGCCCGCCTCCCGCACCTCGCGCGCGCCCACCACCTGCTCCGGCGCGTAGTCGGCGCCCTTCACCAGCAGGTCCGGCAGCAGGGCGCGGATCAGCGCCAGCGGGGTATCGTCCTCGAAGGCGACCACCGCATCGACGTGACGCACGGACGCCATCACCTGCGCCCGCGCGGCCAGCCTGTTCACCGGCCGCGATGGGCCCTTCAGCCGCGCCACGCTGGCATCGCTGTTCAGCCCCACCACCAGCCGGTCGCAGGCCGCGCGCGCCGCCGCCAGCAGCGCCACGTGGCCCGGATGCAGGATGTCGAAGCAGCCGTTGGTGAAGCCCACCGCCAGCCCCTGCGCCTTCCAGCGCGCCACCAGTCCCAGCACGCGCGGCAGCGAGGACAGGCCGCCGATCGTGCCGCCCTCGCCCGCCCTGCCCTCGCCGGACGGGTCGCCGAGCTCCTGGTCGTGCAGGTCGAGCTCCTCCATCACCTCGGCGATGTCGGCGGTGGCGGTGCCGAGCTTGCCGACCACCACGCCGGCGGCCGCGTTGGCAATGTGCATCGCCTGCTCGAGCGTGCGCCCGGAGGCATGCGCCAGCGCCAGGGCGGCGATCACCGTGTCGCCGGCGCCGGACACGTCGAACACCTCGCGCGCGCGCGAGCGGACCGAGTGCGTGCCGCCCGCCCGCTCGACCAGGATCATGCCCTTCTCCGACCGGGTGGCAAGGATGGCGCCGGCCTCGGCCTGCGCCATCACCGCGCGCGCGGCGGTCTCGACCTCGAGCTCGGTGTCGACGGCAAGGCCGGAGGCGGCGCCGAGTTCGCGGGCGTTCGGGGTGATGCAGGTCGCCCCCCGGTAGCGCGAGAAGTCGCGCGACTTCGGGTCCACGAACACCGCGATCCGGTGGACGGCGGCCAGCGCGATCGCGCGCGCGATCACCGCCTCGCCCAGCACGCCCTTGCCGTAGTCGGACAGCAGCAGCACCGAGGCACCGGCGGCGTGGGCCTCCATCGCGGCGATCAGCGCCGCCTGCTCGTCCGGCTGCAGCGCGAGGCGGCTTTCCTCGTCGGCGCGCACCACCTGCTGGCGGGCGGCGATGAAGCGGGTCTTGCAGACGGTCGGCCGCGCGGCTGAGACCGCCATCGCGTCGACCAGCCCGGGCATCGCGCCGACCAGCCGCCGCAGCGCCGCCCCCGCCTCGTCGCGGCCGAGCAGCCCGACCAGGATCGCCCGGCCGCCGAGCGACAGGATATTGTGCGCGACGTTGCCGACGCCGCCCGGCATCTCGCGGGTGCGGGTCAGGCGCAGCACCGGCACCGGCGCCTCGGGCGAGATCCGCTCCATCTCGCCATACAGGTAGCGGTCGAGCATCACGTCGCCGACGCACAGCACGGTCAGGTTCGAGAAGTCCATGGCCCGCTCTCAGCCGAAGCCCCGCACCAGCCCGGCCA
>CAXTZG010000074.1:18491-19714 GCA_964248625.1 uncultured Acetobacteraceae bacterium
TGCCGAGCTGGCGGACGGTGGCGATGCGGGCGGCGTTCAGCACCGCATGCGCGTCACGGATGGCGCGCTCCAGCACCTCGTTGACGATGACGTGGTCGAACTCGCGCCAGTGGGCGATCTCGTCGCGGGCGGCCGCCATGCGGCGGTCGATCTCGCCTCCATCGTCGGAAGCGCGGGCGCGCAGCCGGGTTTCCAGGACCGGCAGCGAGGGCGGCAGCACGAACAGGCTGACCACGTCCGCCGGCAGGGCCGCGCGCAGCTGCCGGTGGCCCTGCCAGTCGATGTCGAACACCATGTCGCGGCCGGACGCGAGGCAGCTCTCGACCGCCGCGCGCGGGGTGCCGTAGCCGCGGCCGAACACGGTGGCCCATTCCAGCAACTCGCCCGCCTCGGCCATCGCCGCGAACTGCTCGGGCGAGCGGAACAGGTAGTGCACGCCCTCCTTCTCGCCCGGACGCGGCTGGCGGGTGGTGACGCTGACCGAGTGCATCAGCTCCGGCTCCGCCGCCCGCAGGGCGTTGGCGATCGTGCTCTTGCCGGCGCCGGACGGGGCCGAGATCACCAGGCAGAGGCCGCGTCGTTCGGCGGGGCGGCTTTTCTGGCCCGGGTCGGACGGCGGCATGGAAGGCTCCCCGGCGGCAGGCCCGGCCGCCTGGCTGGGCGGTCCGCGACGTTGAAGGCGCAATGTCCGGCGCGTCCCTGGTGTCGCGCGGCCGGAGGTTGTCCTAGCATGGCCGGCATGAAACGGAATGTGGTTCTCGTGACCGGCGCCTCCAGCGGCATCGGCCAGGCGCTCGCCCTCGACTGCGCGGCCGCCGGGCGGGTGCTGCATCTGTCCGGACGCGACGCCGCCCGGCTGGCGGACACCGAGGCCGCCTGCATCGCGCGGGGCGCTGCGGTGCGGGCGCGCGTGCTCGACGTGGCCGACCGGGCGGCGATGGAGGGCTGGATCGGCGAGGCCGGGCCGCTCGACCTGGTGCTGGCCTGCGCCGGCATCTCCGGCGGCCCGCATCCGGCGACGGCCGACACGCCGGCGCAGGAGGACCCCGAGCAGGTGCGGCGCATCCTGGCGACCAACCTGGACGGGGTGCTGAACACCGTGCTGCCGGCGATGGCCGTGATGGGGCGCCAGCCGCGCGGGCCGGACGGGACGCGCGGGCGCATCGCGGCGATCGCCTCGGTCGCGGGCTATGTCTCGTTCCCGACGGCGCCCACCTACTGCG
>CAXTZG010000075.1:0-18587 GCA_964248625.1 uncultured Acetobacteraceae bacterium
GCCGAGAGTCCCGAAACCATGACGTTGTTCCGGGCAGACACGACGGAAGGGATCCTCCTGTCTGCCGATTGTGGCCTCTGGCAGCGTCCGCACCGGCCGGATCCCTGATCGCGCCGGTGTATCCAGCCACGCAGCCGTGCGTTCCCGACGACATCCTGAACCAAACGTTAGGCTTGTTTTAACAAGTCAGCCGGCATGCTGAATCGGCCAGCATACCTTTACGGGTTGGGCCCTCACAGGAACAGCAGATGGCCGAGATATCGTCCGGATGGAAAGACGGGGATAGGTCAGGACAATGCGCCGACTTGATCGAGGCCATTCTGGCAAGACGACAGCATCGCCTGCGTTTCCCGGCAGCCCTGGAATCGCGGTTCGAATGCAGGACAGGCCCGGACCGCTGCCGCGGCTTCGTGCGCTACGGCCTGATGGGCTTCGTCCTGTGCAACATGTTCATCTTCAACTATTTCAGCCTGCTGCCCGACATCGCCTGGCGTGAACTCGTGGCGCAGTGCGCTATCATGACGCCGGTGGCGCTCGCCGTGGCGCTCTACATGCGCAGCGAACCGCCGGTGTTCCGGCGCGAGCTGACCCAGGTCTGCGCTGCGCTGCTGGGCCTCGTGGTCCCGGTGATCGCCTATCAAGGGAGCGTCTACCCCAACGCCATCTTCTTCCGCTATGCGCCCATCCTGACGCTGCTCTACATCAACGTCGTCGCAGCCGTCCGATTTCGATTCGCGCTTCCGGCCTCGGCAGCCGTAGTGCTGTGCAACATCGTCGACCTCTGGTTGCTGAAGGATGTCGGCCCGGACGTGAAGTCGCTGGTCGCCGGCTCCATCATCACGACCTGCGGGTTTACGCTGCTCGCCAACCATCGGCTTGAGCGGGAGCAGCGTCGGACCTACCTGTTGAACGAGCGGGAAGCACTGCAGCGCGACGAGATCATCCGTCTGGCAGGTGAACGGGCCCGAGTGGCAGCGTTGTACGCGCAGGAGCGGGAACAGGCCGCCATCGACTCCGCAGCGCACGCCGCGGAACTGAGGGATGCGCACAGGATCGCCCGGATCGGCACCTGGACGCATGACCTCGCCGGGCCACATGTCGCGATGTCGAGCGAACTGCACAAGCTGTTTGGCACCGACCCCCAAACCTTTGAGCCCACGCGCGAGAACCTGATCGGCCTGATCCATCCGAAGGACCGCGCCGCGGTTGATGATGCGGTCGCGCGCGCGGTGACCGGCGAAGTGGCGGTCGAGCAGGAATGGCGCCTGCTGCGCAGCGACGGCAGCATCGCCTGGTTCTGGTCCGAGATGCACCTCGAGCAGGACCCCACGGGCCGTGGCCCGGCGTTACGGGGCGTCTGCAAGGACGTGACCGAGCATCGTGTCACCGCCGAACGGATCTACCGGCTCGCCCATCATGATCCGCTCACCGGCCTCGCGAACCGTGCCCTTCTCCGCGAGCGTACCGTCGAGGCGATCGATCGCAACCGCCGCACCAGCGATCGGTTGGCGGTGCTCTGTTTCGACCTCGACGGCTTCAAGGCGGTCAACGACGTGCATGGCCATGGGACCGGCGACCGTCTGCTTTGCGAGGTGGCGGCGCGGCTTAAACGGGCCGTGCAGGAGACCAGCACGGTCGCACGCCTCGGTGGCGACGAGTTCGTCGTTCTGCTGACGGACAGCGTCCAGCCCGCAGGGGCCGGTGAAATCGCCGAGCAGCTCATCGCGGCTCTGCGTGCTCCCTACGACCTGGGCTTCGGCGAGATGCACGGCGTCGTGACGGCCTCCGTCGGGGTCGCCCGGTTTCCCGCGGACGGGAGGGACCCGGAAACGCTGCTGCATAACGCCGACACGGCGCTCTACCAGGCAAAGTGGGCGGGTAAGAACCAAGTGGTGTTCTTCCGGTCGGAGATGGACGACGAGCTGCGTGAGCGCCGGGTCCTGGAGCGCGATCTGCATCAGGCCGCCCTGCGCGGTGAGATGACGCTCGTGTGGCAGCCGCTGTCGGCCGCCGCCGATGACGGCGAGATCACCGGCTTCGAGGTACTGCTGCGCTGGCGCCATCCGGACCGGGGCATGATGGCGCCGGACCTGTTCATTCCGATCGCCGAGGCGTGCGGCGCCATCTCGTCCATCGGTGCCTGGGTCTTGCAGCAGGCCTGTTGGGAGGCGACGCGATGGACGGTCCCGCTGCGGGTGGCCGTGAACGTTTCGCCGGTCCAGGTGCAACAGGGCGAGGCCTTCGTCGAGATGGTTGAGCGGGTACTCGTCGAGACCGGCCTGGCACCCGAGCGCTTGGTTCTGGAGGTCACCGAGGGCGTGCTGATCCGCGATGCCACCCGGGTTCTGGCTGCCTTGAACCGCCTCAAGGCGCTGGGCATTCAGATGGCGCTCGACGATTTCGGGACGGGTTACTCCTCGCTGGCGACGCTGCGCGCGTTTCCGTTCGACCAGATCAAGATCGACCGCAGCTTCGTAGCGGCCATCGGCAGCACGGCGGATGGCGGGGACATGGCCATCGTGCAGGCGGTGCTGGGTTTGGCACGGGGCTTAGGCGTGCCGGTCGTCGCGGAGGGGGTCGAGACGGAGATGCAACTCGGCGCCCTGCGCAGAGCGGGCTGCGAGGAAGTGCAGGGCTGGCTGATCGGCCGCCCCGCTCCTATCGAGACCTTCTCAGGCCTGATCGGGGGTGCGAACGGTTGCCGTATACCTTCTGACACCCCTCAGTCACCGCGGCCCCGCGATGATCCCGCTCGTCCCGGTATCAGCTCTGGACGACCATGGCAGACCGCCAACGTCGCTTGACCGACGGCCGGGAAAATGGGCTCCGCGGTTTTGTCAGCCCTCGCGCCAGTGACGGATCTGGTGGCCACCGGGAGGCTGACATAGCGTCGCCAGTCATGGCAGCTGGCGGGTTATAGGGATACTGCGCGTGCTGTGGGTCTGCGGCGATGACGGAGCGGCGAGAGGTGACGGCACGCGGCTACCGGCGGTTCCGTTGCCGGACTTAGGGCGGCAGTTCAACGAGCGCAGCGCACACGTGCTGAACTGGACCTGCCTGCCCAGCGACGTCATCGCCTTCGTGGTGTTCTGCCGGCGGCACTTCCGGCTGACGTTCCGCGACCTAAGTGAGATCATGGTCATGCGCGGGATCGAGGTCAGCCACGAAGCGGTCAGAGACTGGGAAAGCAAGCTGCTGCCGATCATGGGTGATGAGCTCCGCAAGCGCCGGTTCGCAGCGCGCCGTGGACCCGGGGCAAGCTGGTATGTCGACGAGACCCTACCTGAAAGTCCGCAGTCGCTGGACCTACCTCTACCGGGCGGTCGACCGGGACGAGAACCTGATCGACGCGATGCTGAGCGCGCACCGCGACATGAGGGCGGCCAAGGTCTTCTTCCGCTCGGCGCGGGCGATCATGGGCTTCCGACCGGACCGGGTGACGACGAACGGCCCCGGCTCCTACCTGAAGGCGATCCGCAGCGTGCTGGGCAGGGCGGTCCGCCATCGCACCAGCGCCTACTTGAACAACCGCCTCGAGCAGGATCATCGCGGCACCAAGAGTTCATGCGCCGGCCGATCTCGGCCGTGGAGTGGCCTTCGTCCAAAGCATACCATGGGTCGAGATAGTCTGGTCGTTCTAGAGCCTGATCTGATCGATCCGAGTCGAAAGTGCTTCCCCGACGCGGTGCTGATCTGATTCACCATGCTGGCTGGATTGGAGGCCAGCATGGATGGCGCGAACACTGTCGCAGGACCTTAGACCGGGTGATTGCAGCCATTGACGGCGGCATGTCCCGGAATGCGGCGGCCGAACGGTTCGGCATGGCAGTGGCGACTGCGATCCGCTGGTTTCGGGCTTGGCGGACCGACGGGCTGCCGACGCCGCGTCCCAAAGGCGGCGACTTGCGCTCCCAGCGGATCGAGAGGTATCGGGACGTGATCCTGGTGGCAATCGGTGAGCAGGTGGATATCACCCTCGTTGAGCTCTCTCAGCTACTGCGTGATCGGCATGGCGCCTCCCTCGCCCCCAGCACGATCTGGCGGTTCCTTGATCGCCACGGGATGACCTTCAAAAAAACAGCGCACGCCAGCGAGCAGGAGCGGTCAGACGTCGCCGCGCGCAGGCAAGCTTGGTTTGATGCCCAGCCGGACGTCAACCCGGCGCATCTGGTCTTCGTCAATGAAACCGGAACCTCAACCAAGATGGCGCGCCTCCGCGGACACGCCTTCCGCGGGCACCGCTGCCGCTCGCCCGTGCCGCATGGGCTTTGGAAGACCACCACGTTCACGGGTGCGCTCCGGCTCGGCGGCATGACGGCACCGATGGTGCTCGACGGACCGATGAACGCCCAGGCCTTCCAGGCCTACATCCAGCAGATCCTCGTCCCAACGCTGAGGCCAGGCGACATCGTCGTGATGGACAACCTGCCCTCCCATAAGAGCGCCGTTGTCTGAACCATGATCGAAGCCGCAGGCGCCACGCTGCGCTATCTGCCGCCCTACTCGCCGGACTTCAACCCGATCGAGAACGCGTTCACCAAGCTCACGGCCATCCTGCGCAAGGCCGCCGCGCGCACCATCGACGACCTCTGGAACGCCATCCGTGACGCACTTCCTGCCTTCAGCCCACGCGAGTACGAAAACTACTTCACCACCGCAGGATACGAGCCGGAATGATCGGATTCTGCTCTAATGTCAGGAAATCGACACCGAGCGGGGTCGGACTGTGCATTGCCAAACTACCGTCACCTGACGATCATCAACCGCCGTGTCGGCACCGGCATGCGCCACTCCAGCCCTCAATCAGCATCGACAACTGGATCGGGCTCAGCAGCACTGACACGGTGCCGTCCACGGAACTCTGCTTGCTTGGCCAAGTAGAGGCGCCCTGGTCCAGCCGCTTGACGAACAGCCACAGTCCGGTGCCGTCATGGACCAGAAGCTTGATCCGGCCCGCGCCCTTTCGCGAAAGACGAACAGGTGGCCGGTGAACGGATCGGCTCGCATCACCTCCGGCACCAGCAGCGCAAGGCCGTCGAGGCCTTTGCGCATGTCAGCGATGCCAACGGCCAGGTGAATGGCATCCTGCCGGCACGGCAACCATGGCGTCTGCCCCGGCACCGCGATCAGGCGTGGCACTTCAGGGTTTCAGTGCTGCTTATGACACGGTTTTCTGATATCGCCGGTGGGTAGACCCGGGGTTGATGACCGCCGGCCTGTGCCGCCCAGCGGGATGTGGAGCTGCCGCCGGGTTGCCGTCCGGCAACGCGTGGGTCGCGGATATGAAAAGGGCGTTTTCACGTCCGTTTTCCCGCCCACGCAGCACAGCCGATCCAAGCATCATGATCACGGCAAGCCGCGATCTGCGCCTTCCCGGTACGGCCGGCTTATCCGCGATGACCGGCCCCGCCAGGCGATGGGGTCTTCCGGCAGAACGACGCCGATGACAGAGTTGTTGCACAAAAGGCAAAGGTGCGGACTCGTGGATTACTTCGCAGCGATGCGATCCTTTGTGCGAGCGGTGCAGCTCGGCAGCTTCTCCAGGGCAGCAGAGGAAGCCGGCGTCAAGGTCTCGACCATGTCGCGCTACGTCACCGGACTGGAAGCCGACCTGGGCGCCGCCGTTCTTAACCGCTCGACCCGCAGCCTGCACCTGACGGAAGCGGGCAAGGCCTTCTTCGACCGGGCGATACAGATCCTGCAGGATGTCGAGGAGGCGCGGGATGCGGCCCGGTCCCTGAACGCTCGTCCGCAGGGATTGCTGCGAATCACGCTGCCGGGCGCCTTTGGCCGGCGTCACGTCATGCCGCACATGCGTGCCTTCCTGAGCGACAACCCGGACGTCCGGCTCGACGCGATCATCGCCGACATGCCGGTGGACCTGATCGAGTCCGGAACCGACGTCGCGATACGCATCGGGGTGATGGCCTCCTCCGCGCTGATCGCCAGGCGGCTGGCGCCCGAGACCTTCATGCTCGTCGCCAGCCCGGCCTATCTTTCGGGCCGTCCGCCGCCTCGAACCCCGTCCGATCTGGCGCAACATCCGTGCTTGTTGTCCGACCCGCACCCCAGCAGGACCTGGCACTTCAGGAATGACGGGGAGGCGGCCGGCTACTCGTTCGGGGAGATCGAGGTCGGCGGCAGGATGCGGGTGAACGACCTGGAGGTGCTGCGGGACGCCGTTCTCGGCGGAGACGGCATTGCATTGCTGCCCGCCTGGCTCTGCGACGGCGAACTGCGGGACGGCCGGATGACGGCCGTGCTGCCGCAATGGCAGTGGCTTCCGCCGCCCGGGTCGGAGCGCGCGATCTGGGGTCTCTACCCACCCAAGAAGATCGTCTCGCCCAAGGTCAAGGTGTTCCTGGCGTTCCTCGGCGCCCGGTTCGGCCGCGTACCGCACTGGGACCAGCGGCTGCCGGCCGGTGCGGCCGCGTCAACCAGCATCCGGGACCGGTAGGCCGTTTTCAGCAAATATGCTTTGCCGGCGGCGGGCTCACTGCGCCCGGTCGGCAGGACCATCCTCTGGGCACGGCAACGGAACCCGCTACCGAGTTCGAGGAGGCTTCTATGGACAACGTCATCCAGACACATCCGGCGCAGAGCGACGTGGCAAACACGCCCGGCTTTGCACACGCCGACACCGCGCAGTTCTTTGAGTACAGCAAGGCCGCCAACCCGATCCGTGCCAGCCTGACCCCGCGCGTTCCCTTCCACTTCTTTCCGCCCAGCCTGTATGCCGATGGGCCAAGCCGGGTCGTCCCGCTGGACCTGAGCGGGGACCTGAAGTGCGCCTCGCCCGCAACGGGTCCGGATCTCTGCGCCAACTTCGTCCGGATCATTGCCAGGGACGACATCATCCTCGACGTGAACGCCACGTCGATGGTGTTCTACGTCATCCGCGGCGCCGGCACGGCCGAGATCGGATCGGACCGTCTGGAGTGGTCGACCGGCGACTTCTTCACGGCATCGGGCGGCGTGACGACGGCGCTGCGCGCGTCTGCCGAAGCGGCACTCTACTACGTCAACGACGCGCCGCTGCTGACCTATCTCGGCGTCCGAGTCGATCACGCGCGCTTCTCGCCGGTGATCTACAAGGCGGACCGTCTCAACGAGGAGCTGAAGAAGGTCGCGAGTGACGCCGATGCCGCAAACCGCAGCCGAATCAGCGTTCTGCTCGCGAACTCCGAGTTTCCGCTGACCAGGACCGTCACTCACGTATTGTGGGCGATGTACGGCATGATCAGCCCCAACACGGAGCAGAAGCCGCATCGGCACCAGTCGATCGCCCTCGACCTGATCGTCGACTGCGACCCAGGCTGCTACAGCCTGCTCGGGACGCAATTGGATGCGGACGGTGATATCGTCGATCCGGTTCGGGTCGACTGGGAATCCGGTTGCGCCTTTGTCACCCCGCCCGGCTACTGGCACGCCCACTTCAACAGCTCCGGTCGCGAGGCGCGGCTGATCCCGATCCAGGATGCGGGTCTGCAGACCTACCTGCGCACGCTCGACATCCGCTTCACCTGACGTCCGGAAAAGGCTTGGGGGTTTGCGGACTCCCCGGTTACCTCCGAGGCGCTTGAGGACTGATCACCAACACCCCTCCAGTGGCCGGCACTGCAAGCTGCCGGATCCCCGAGCAACCGGAAAGATCGCCGAGATCTCGTGCGTTCTCCGTGCAGATCCCGAGAACGGCCATACTCATCGGGGATGCCCATTCTGGCGGAACTCGGATTCGATGTCGCTGATGCGAATCACTCGGGGTGTGGCGTGGGGACGATGGTGGTGGTCACGCTGACGGCGCCTTTTCGACGCCGGAGGTGCGCGCTTGCGTCCTCGATCTGGTGGGCGACGGCGTGCCGCTGCGGGTGATCTGCCGGAACGGCGGCTGGCAGAAAGTCATCTGGTCGCCCTGGTGAGCGAAGCATCCAGGACGGGCTCCGAATACCGGTCCTGGGCGAAGGCGATGGCCAAGGCTGAGAGGTGGTCGTTGAAGGCGGCGTCGTGGTGCAGACGCAGGATGATTGATGTCATCGCCGCGTCGTCGCCAGCCACCAGGCCAGCGAGGTCGCCCGGCAGGTCAAGTCCTTCGGCGGCAACCGGAGAGCATACGCAGGGCACGCCGGCGGCTAGGCTCTGCACGACCTTGGCCGACAAAGATGGCGCAGTGCGTCTCATTATTCGAGACATCGTAGAATATTATAGAAATGTCGGAAGGACTGTCTCTGTGCATCACGGAGAGTGAAGTAACGGCCAGTGGCTGCTTCTGCCTTCATGTCCGAGACGTCTCGCGGCAGCTGCTCGACGCCGATCGCCTGATAGAACACCAGAGTTGATCGTGCGCCTTCTGCGCCATTGTCAACCATGCCGAATTTGTCTCGATGGCTGGATGCTCGAGCAAGTCCCTGTCCACCATATCGACCAGGACCCGAATCACGTGGAGAACGTCATGGACAGCGAATGCATCGATAGCAGCCAGATCGGAATTGGCTGAAGGATTTGGCTCATCGGTCACGATCGCGGCTGGATTGGTCCGCGTTGGGGCGCCGGCGAAGCGCCCAGTCACCACCCCGGCCGGGAGCACAAGCACGTACATGTTCAATTCAGTGCCTTATCAGACCAGTCAACGCTCGTCGGGAACAGCACCTCGTGCTACGGAAAGCGATGCGAGCCGTTCTCCTGTGCGTCCTGCTGCTGCCCTGCTTGGCAGGATGCGGCTTCAGCAGCGGCGTGATGGCGGTCGGCCCTGACACCTATGCTCTTTCTGAAGAGCGTGCCCCGGTGGTCGGCGGAGGCCGCGAAGCAAACCGAGTAGTTCTGGCCAGGGCCAGCGACTTCTGCCTGCAGCAAGGCCGGGTGAGCCTGATCCTGGACCTCCTGCCAGATGGAGACCCTTTCACACCGTACTACCCGACTGCCTTCGACGTCACCTTTCGATGCCTGACGACTGCCCAGGTGACAGCAGGCCGCGTGCCGCAAGCTCGCATGAAGCTAGACCCGAACTGAAATGTCCGTCTCCGCAGAACTGAGCTGGGTTCAGCCTTCCATCAGGGTCTCACGTAACTGCCGCCAGCGCTTTTCGAGCAGTCCTGGCTGACCTTTCTGTGCGAGATGTCGCGTAACGCAAGCATTCAGGCGGCGGCTTCGGCGCGTGAGCCCTCATCTTGACGTCAAGATTCTTCTCGCCGTCGCCAGGCATGCATCATGAGAAAAGCTTCCGCAGGGAGTAGCCATGGGGCTTCCGACCGCCGGTGCGCGCGACGCAGACATTCTCAACGTCAGCAATTCACGTGATCAGGTGCCCTGGCCGCACGGCCGGACGTGATCAGCCGGAACTACGACTCTGTTGAGGCGTCTGTTCCGCAGGCTCTTGAAATCAAATCTCCGAGGAGACGCTTCCATCATGGCTGATTACAGCGATCGTATAGACGTGGCTGCGCCTGCTGACGCGGTCTTTGCCTTCATTTCTGATGTCAAGAATCTGCCCAAATACCTGCCGACGGTTCATGGTGCACACGCGCACGGGATGGATCGTGTGGAAGTTGACGGCACTGCCAACGGACACCAGTACGCCTCGACCGGCTGGTTCAAGTCCGATCCCGCAAGCAAGCTGATGAGCTGGGGTTCGGATGGCGAGAACGACTATGCCGGGAAGATGACCGTCAAGAGCGATGGCCAGATGTCCCAGGTCGAGTGCACGCTGCGCTTCTCCCCCACCCAGGAGATCAAGGATGCCATGGACAAGCATCAGGGCGGTCCCAGTGCCGCGATGACCGATGGTCTGCGCGCCTCCCTGGCAAGCATCAAGCAGCTTTGCGAGGGTACCGGCGGCAAGGTCGCCAGTTCAGCCGAGTGATCGCAAGATGGAAGCAGGATTCCTGATAGTGGCGTTGCCCGGGGGACGATACCCCGGAGGCGTCCTGCCCTCACATTGAGCGCAGGTCCGGATCTTACGTCGCTGTCTTTTCAAGACTGGATAGTATGACGCTCCAGGTCTGCAAGCTTGCAATGGTCCAGCGCTCCAATATGGGTCGCCTCAAGCGTCACCATGGGGGCACAGCCAGCCTCCAACGCTTCCTGCCACCGCGACGCGCAGAGACACCAGCGGTCACCGGGCTTCAGTCCGGGAAACCCGTGCTCGAGCCGAGGCGTGGAGAGGTCGTTGCCATGTTCTTGGCTGAAGCGCAGGAACTCCACCGTCACGACCGCACAGACAGTGTGGCTGTTGCTGTCCTGTGGTCCGGTGTTGCAGCAGCCATCCCGGAAGAACCCGGTGAGCGGCTTTGTCGAGCAGGTTTGAAGCGTCCCGCCCAGCACGTTGTGGCTGGGCTCGCGATGCGGCTGACCGCCAAAGCTCCCTGTCTGATCAAGTGGCACGGCGCGATAGCTCCGATAAGGATGGCGGTGAGCACGTCAACGGCAGAAGATACGAGTATGCTGGCAGACAGTTGCCATGCTTGTGTGGTCCATAAGCCCTCGATCAGGCACGCCTGCGACGTCATGTGGTGAGGTAATCTTACCAATAATGGTAGGAGCACTTCTGAGCACGATGCTGGACGACCGGATCGAGATCATCACGAGGCGACTTGGCCGTCGGCGCTCGATCAGCGTTGACAAGCTTTGGATCACCGCCGAGGTAGAAGGCCTGGGGCGTTCGACTACCCATTTCAGGATTTTCCAACTCGCGGAAATCCTCCCATCTCCCGTCGAGCCAGTGCAAGCACGAACCTTGGGGATGGGATACTAGCGGACCGATGGGTCTGCCGGCGCCGCATCCGGCTCGATCACTGGCTCGCCCGGCTGGTCAGCCAGGATGACCAGCAGTCGTCCGACAACGCTTGGCGTGGTGCCCGGCTCTAGCCGGACCAGCACCTCCTTGCCGCAGGATGGCGCGTCTGGGCTCGGTTCACCCGAAACGGCCGGCTGCCTGCCCCCGGTCGGCCTGTCGCCGGTGTCGGACGGATCGAGCAGCGCCATCTGCTGCGCGCAGCGGGTCAGATCGCCAGCGCTCCGGGTAGCGTCCTCCAGGCTGTCACGCGGCGCCATGACGACCGGATGGCCGATCCAGTCGCGCCGCCAGGCGGGCTGCGGCGGTATCGACGGCGCAGCTGCGCCGGCGGTGGTGCCTGGCAGGGTGACGAGGGTGGGACCGGTTCCGTACTGCGCCAGCAGGCGATCGACCAGCGCCGACAGGATCTGCTGATGGCCACGTGCGAACCGGACGGCATGCATCACGAGGAAGACTGTGCCGGCACGGCTGCGCACCTCGTAGCGCTCGCTCTGGTCCCGCGTTTCTGCGATGAACCCGGCATCCCGACCATCTCCCGATCCGGCAAGGTCGAAGACGACATAGGAGCCGGCAAATCTGCGTCTGGCGTCGCGTGTCGTCATTCCCAGCGACAGAAGCCCGGTGGAGAGGCTCCGGTGCGTGCCGTCCGGTCCGGCCTCGGCAGCCGGCCGGTCCACCGACAATGCTGCAGCCGTGCCTTGCGTGATCGGCGCCGGCTGGGATTCGACCAGGGCGGCACCACGGCTGCCCGGCACTGCGACCCGCTCGAAATCGATGTTTGCCACATACACCGTCAGCGGACCCAGACGATCCGCCGCATAAGCGGTGACGATGCTGGTCTGGCGCCGAATCGAGTGCGGAAAGACGGTCAGGCCCGGCCCGAATGGAAAGCATCCACCGCGGCGCGCGATCTCCCGAGCATCGGCCGTGGCATTCGTCGGTGTGCTGCGGCTGCTGCCGTCAGGCCGCGTGAGCCGCGCCAGCGCGTCTGCGGACGTGCAGGCGACGCCCGGCCGCACCGAAACGAGCGCGTCGGCCCGTGCCGGACCCGACGCGACCATGCCCAGTACGATCGAGCCAATAAGGATCCTGCTGGCCGACACCATGGCTCCAAAATCGATGTCTCCGCTCCGCAATGATCTGCGCGGAGCAGGACGAACCCGGCGACACCGTGCCGCATCAGTCGACCTTGCCTCCTGCACACCGACAAGGCCAGGGCCTGCCAGAACTTGAACCTATCTGGCGCCGTCCGGCGGTCCGCAAAGTTTCGGAACGGAGGACCTGGATGCTGACGGATGAGCAGTGGGCGCTGTTCGGGCCGCTGACCTTGGCGCGGAAGCGCGGGGCCACGGCGGGGTTTGCTCGCTTCAGGGCCGTGCGTCGACGCCGGGATAGCCCTTCCAGACCCAGGCGAGCGCCTCGGGCAGGGTCTGCGCCTCGACCGCGTCGTCAACATGCTTCGCGTTGCGGGCGAACACGAACTGGTCGTCGTAGCCCTTGGCGGCGAGGACGGCGGCCGTGCGCTCGTCGGCCAGCGTCCAGTCGTGCATTCCGTCTGCCATCGCGGGAACGTAGTAGAACAAGTCGCGATCGCCGCATTCGAACCAGAAGCGGATCGGCTTTCGCGGCGTGTTCGGGATCAACGGCGCGTCGGCGGGGAGATTGGACGGGGTGACCGTTCTGCCATGCACGACGAGATCGGCGCCGGCGGGGCCGGGCCAGGGGTCGTGATACTGCCAGGCGCCGCCGGGCAGGGCCGGGTCATGCGGCCACGCCTGGTTCACCATCGTCGGCGAATAGGCGAGCACGCGGTGATACAGCTCGGGATGGAACCAGGCCATGGTGAAAGCGGCGGATCCGCTGGAGCTGAACCCCATGGTGACGCGCCCGTCCGGGTCGGTGGTGAGGCGGACGCCTGCAGTTCGCGCGACCAAGGGCAGGACCTCGCGCTCGACCCACTCGGCATATAATCCGTTGACGGCGTCGTACTCGCGGCCGCGCTCGGAACCCTGCGCATCCTGACCGCCGGCACCGATGCCGATCGCGACCATCAGCGGCAGTCGGTGCGACGCGATCATGTTGTCGAGTATCGTGAACAACATGCGCTCGTGGAAGAAGCCGGCGGGGCTGCCGTCGCCGAACACGATGAACGGCGCCGGAGTGCCCGGGGTGAGTTCGGCGGGGACGTAGATATCCACCTGTCGGGTCCAGTGGCCGGCATGGCTCGCGGTGACGAGCAGATTTGAGCGGTCGCCGAGCGCGGTGGCGGCGGTGTTGACCGCCTGGTTCTCGCAGCCCGCCGTGTCGTCGCGGATCACGCCGGGGCGGTAGATCACGCTGTCGTCGGAGGTCATCGTGAAGGAGCGGACGGTTCCGTGCGGCACGCCGGTGCGGACGACGGTCTCGGGAGCGGGCGCGTGTGTCGGGCCGATGATGAAGTTGCCGTCGGCATCCGGCGGAGGAAGCTGCCCGTCCGCAAGCTCGGTCGCGGGCGGGTAGGCGGGATCGTGCGGGTCGCGCGTCGGCGGCGCGGTCCGCAGGTCGAGCCCTCTCGTGTCGACGAAGAACGGTGCGTTCCGGTCGGTCGTGTTGGCGCCCTGCGGCACGGAAGCCCCGTGCGGGGTGCAAGAGGTCGGTGCGGCAAAGGCTGCGTGGATCGCGACGACAGACGCGGCGGTGGCGAGGAGGGGGATGCGCAGATTGATCATCGGTTCTGGCCCCTCGGCGTTCCGTGTCGGCGCGCACTGGAGGATGCTAGGATCAGTCGGCAAAGCGCGTCAAACCCGGGCGTTGACGAGACGATCAGGTCAAGCGGCTGTGGGCCGGCTGAAAGAATGGCGTGCGGTCGCCACACGCTCCGAAAAACAGTGCTCCGACACGGACGTTTCTGCCTTGCCGCCACATGCGACTGGATCAAGGCCTGACAGGCCATAACCTGGCTGTTCAAGTTGCGCCCGCACCCTCGGATGCCGGGTGGCGGGAAAGACCCCGCACGCGCTCACCAGCACCATGACGTCAGCCGCAACGATGGGCTACACGGCAGCATGAAGGTTGACACGACACGAGGCACCGTCCCACCAGCCAGGCGTGCCGGCGACCTTGCCCGCATCAACGCCTTCGGTGCGGCCTGGATGGGCGTGCTGGTGATGCCGGTCTACGTTCCCTTTCTGGTGGCGCGCGGCCTTTCGGTGGGGGAGGTGCTCGACCTCCAGGCAATCTACAGCGTCGCCGTCATGCTGTTCGAGATCCCGACCGGAACGCTGTGTGACCTGCTCGGTCGGCGGCGCACGATCCTGCTGGCCGCGTCGATCAACGGTCTTGGCTTCCTGGGTTTTGCAGGCGCACACGGCTTCCTGGCCTACGCTGCAGTGCAGCTTGTGCTTGCCGCCGCCTGGAGCCTGGTATCCGGCGCCGACGTGGCGCTGATCTACGACGTCTTGGAACGGGCAGGCGCCGACCGCGAGGCCAGGCGACGGGCCCTGGGCAATTATACGCTGGCACAGGTCTGCGGCGAGGCGGCGGCCTCGCTGGCAGGCGGCGTGCTGGCTGCCTGGTCCCTGCGCGTGCTCGGCTGGGTAACCGCGGCAGAAACCCTTCTGCCGCTGCTGCTTGCCCTCCGCCTGCCGAAGGACGCCCGGCGTCCGGATGCCGCCGCCATGATGGTGCGCTCGATCCCGAACGCCGTCCGGACGGTGTTTCGCACCACGCTGCCCCGCCTCCTCTTCATGAACTGGATCGTCTGGGGTCTGTCGACCTTCATCGCCGTCTGGCTGCTGCAGCCCTATTGGCAGAAGCAGGGCGTCGGAATCCGCTGGTTCGGACTGCTCTGGGCCGGAACACTGGTCACGGTCGGCATCACCAGCCGCCTGGCGCCAGCACTCGGCCGCACGGTCGGGGACCGGGCGTCACTGTTGATCCTGGCTGCCTTGCCGATCGCCGCCTATGGCGGGATGGCGCTGTTCCAGGGCACTCCGGGCGTGCTGGCCGGCTTCCTGTTCTACGTCAGCCGCGGCCTGAACGCCGTGACCCTGCGGGAGGCGTTCAACCAGCAGGTGCCGAACGCCCTGCGCGCCACCTTTAACTCGCTGGGCAGCGGCGCCTCCCGGTTCGGCTATGCCGTCTGCGGCCCGATGATCGGGCTTGTGATTGATCATGAGGGACTGCGCACGGCGCTCGCCGTGCTCGCTCTCATGTTCTTGCTGATTTTCCTGGGGCTGGCCGTCCCGTTGGCCCGTCGACTGCCTGGGAAGGTCCTGCGGATCGCCGGAGAATGAGCGGCTGCTACGCCATCCGCAGTTGTGCAACTGCTGCTAGTGGCCTGATTCCGGAGTTCCTTCGATTTGCTGGGTTCTGGTGCAGAAGCGCTGAATGCTGGCCGGGATGTCGTCTGCCGACTTGGTCCAGCGGAAGGGTTTGGGATCTGCATTGTGCGTATCGATGAAGGCGCGTCAGCTTCGAGTGCCTGGCTAGAGCGATGAACGCCTCGCCTGATCTGCTTGTCGGTGATCAGTGCAAAGAAGCGCTCGACCTGGTTGATCCGGGGCATTGGTGGGCGTGAAGTGGACATGCCAGCACGGGCGCTTTGCCAACCAGTCCCGGATGGGCTTGGTCTTGTGGGTCGCGTAGTTGTCCATGACCAGATGGACGTCGGCACGAACGGCTGCCTCGACCTGACCGAGGAACCTGCGGAACTCGCTTGAGCGGTGCTTTGGGTAGCAGCGGCCGATCACCGCACCTGCGGCGAGATCAGATCCACGAATATCCTTTTGACTGGAGCCGGATCACGCTCGACAAGATCCAGCAATTCCCTCCGATTCGCAAAAGTCGAAGACTGCATATTTCTCGATTAAGTCGCGGAAATTCCTCTTCAGCTCGTCGACTTGCATCTCATTTTCCGGCAGCAGAGTGACGTCGGAGAAATCAACCGTGGTGGGCTTCGTGATCGGGACGAGCGAAAGGCCATTGACCACATACACGCGTTGCCAAACGTTTGCAGTACGTAACAGGCGGCCCGAAACGGGTCGTAGGTTTTCTGTGTCTCATCAAAAGCTTTAATCTCTGTGATGAGTTGTAAGATACCGCAGTTTTCCAGAATCGATGAAACCAGTCTGCGGTCTTATCGTTGCTCCACGGCTCAGCGCCCCAGCCGCCCATTCTATCTGCTCTTCTCTGCTTTCAGAACGAACCCTTTTGATCGAAACGTGCTGTCCCTGAAGCTTCTGCTTTTCAGACCGAAGTCATGAGCATACGCGATTAATCATTATAAGTCATTCATTAGCTGTTAATATTAGAGAAGTAAAGCAACGCAGCATCTCAAAGAGCGGTTTTACATTTTTCGAACAGTTCTTTCCGAAGAACTGAAAACTCCGTAGTTTCAGCGACTAATAGCTCTGTGCCTTTGTATAAGATGATATCGTTCAACGAGCCTGTGCCGCCATAAAGCCGAAGAATATCTCTTGCCGTTCCCTTTTCATCCCCCAGCACGTTAAGTTTGAGCTCTCCGAGCGGTTTCAGCCACTCGGTGCTTGAAGTGTTTTCAAGAAGCTGAGTCATGCGCTCTAGTATTGAAGTAATCGAAGCTACTGTCATTTTATAGATCCTGAGCCTACCACTTGAACTCCGTTGATAAGCCATGGTTGCTCGACTAGAATTTGCTCGGTGCCGCCGACATACATTCCGCTCTGCGAACCGATCTCACCGACATGAAACGCGGTTCCAGCTGGAACCTTGATGGCATACCAAGTGTCTAACGGTGATTTACCCCCGTTAGGCCATTCTGGAAGTACGGCTTGATCAATGCGCGTTTGAAGGACGCTGGTCGGAGGCTCTCTGGTGAAAAACTGACCCAGCGGCTTACCAGCTGTTCCTGCGCGACACAGAATTGTGTCATTAGTCAATGTTCCACTCGAATAGCGACCGCCCGCGAAGGTCCCCGCGAGATCGTCCGAGAGTGGACCAGGAGCTATAGCGGTAGACTGACTGGTAATTGTTCCAAGGCCACCAGCATCACTTCCAATCCCGCAGAGCCCAAGAGGATCAGAATTCAGTAACGGATTGACATAGCCGGCAAGATTGCAGCCGCCTTTCAGCCTGATCGGATCCTGATGCACATAGCACCCGTCCTCAGGCGCGTAATACCGGAACCGGTTGTAATGCAGCCCGGTTTCGGCGTCGTGATACTGGCCCTGGAAGCGGATCGGCTGCGCCACTTCCTCGACCATCGTCCGGGCGATGGCGCCCCATGCCTTGAGGCGCGCCTGCCAGACGATGCGCCCGTCATCGTTGGTCACTTCCTGCGGCGTGCCGAGATGATCGAGCTGATAGTGGAAGACGGTGCCGGTGTCACTTGGCGTCGCGCGGCGGATCTGCGCCAGCGGACGGAAGCTTCCGGGTTCGTGCAGGTAAATCGTGGCCAGCGGATCGACAGGCGGCGCGTCGTCGGCGGCGGTCGTGCTGCCTTCGGCGAGCAGCACGCCGCCGGACCACACGAAGTCGGTCCGTGTCGTGGTCGCGGAGGGCGCGGGGCCATCGTTCGCCGCAACCGGTCCCCACGCCGTGCTGCGCTTCTCGGTGCGCCGTCCCAGCGCATCATACGCGAACGACGTGACGCGCCGGCCGCGGCGGCTGCGTTCCTCGACCTCGGCAAGCTGGTTGTCGGCGCGGTAGCGATACAGCCGCTCGACCTTGCCGCCGGCGCCCCGCAGTTCGCGGATGCGGTTGCCGCAGTTGTCGTACTCGAACTTCGTGTCGCCCCGGATCAGCAGCCGGTCGCCGATCGCGGCCCCGGTGCCGCCATCCGC
Source organism: uncultured Acetobacteraceae bacterium (assembly GCA_964248625.1). Classification (GTDB taxonomy): domain Bacteria; phylum Pseudomonadota; class Alphaproteobacteria; order Acetobacterales; family Acetobacteraceae; genus Lichenicola. The sequence goes on from CAXTZG010000075.1 coordinate 17,590, forward strand.
GTCGCTGCCCAGGATGTTGCCGGCGGGGTCGATGACGAAGCTTTCGGGATTGTCGCCCGCCACCCCCACCAGCCGCTCGCAGGCGTCGTACTGGTAGCGCCGCATGCCGCGGGCGAGATCGACCGTCTCGACCAGCCGGTCGGCCTCGTCCCAGCGGTAGGAGCGCTCGATCACCGGCTGGCGGGCTTCGCGGCTGCGGCCGGTCTGCCGTGCCAGCCGCCCCTGCGGATCGTAATCCGACAACGTGGTCAGCCCGCCGGCCCGCCGTGCGGTCTCGCGGCCCAGCGCGTCCCTGCGGAAGGCGGCCACCTCGCGGCCGTCGAAGCCGACCGCCAGCACCTGGTCCCTGTCGTCGAACGCGGTCTCGATCAGCCGGCCATCCGGGAGCTCGGTGGCGATCCGGCGGCCCCGCACGTCGCCGCGGTGGCGGATCGCCAGGCCGTTGCGACGTTCCTGGACAAGCAGGCCGCCGGCGTCGTAGCCAAAGCCGACCGTGCCCCAGTCGTTCTCCGCCCGGACCAGCGCGCCGCCGGCATCATAGGCATAGCGGTCGGCAAGCCCGTCGGCATGGCGGCGCTCGAGCAGGCGGCCGAGCCGATCGCGCCGGTAGGTGGCGCTGCGCTGCTCCTCGTCGCCATGCTCGGCCAGGAAACCGGCCTCGTCGTAGCCGTAGGACCGCCTGCGGCCGTCGAAGCCGATCTCCTCGACCAGCTGGTCGGCCAAGTTGTAGCGCAGCGTATAGGGCTCGCCCTTGGCGTTGCTGAGCCCGACCAGGTTCAGGTCCTCGTCGTAGCGATACAGCAGGCCGGTGCCGTCGGCGTTCAGGCGGCGGAGGGGATAGGGCAGCCCGTCATAGACCCAGCGCGTGACGTGGCCGGCGGCGTCGCGATGGCTGGTGACGTGGCCTTCGGCGTCGTGCGTCAGCCGGATCAGCCCGCCATCCGGACGCCGGATCTCCACCAGCCGGCCGGCGGCGTCGGACACGAAGCGGGTCGGCG
>CAXTZG010000075.1:18597-19496 GCA_964248625.1 uncultured Acetobacteraceae bacterium
CAGGCGGCGCTCGCTCAGCCGGCCGAGGGGGTCGTAGCCGAACTCGGTGCGCCGGCTGCCGTCGCCGGCACTGTCCCAGGCGAGCTCGCCCCGGTCGGTCCAGCCGAAGCGGCGCAGCGGCCCCAGCGCGTCCTGCACCGCGACGGTCAGGCCGCGCGTGTCGCGCAGGAAGCGGCGCTCGCGTCCGCCGGCATCGACATGGCGCAGCAGGTTCAGCCGGCCGTCCCAGTCGAACCGCTGCACGGCGCCGCCCGGACCGGCGACCTCCTCGGGAAGCTGCGTGATCGCCCCGCCCGGGGGCACCTCCGGATAGCGCAGCAGACGGCGGGCGCCGTCGTAGTCGCTGGTCTCGACGACGCGGCCGAGCGCGTCGAAGCGGCGCGAGCGCATAGCACCGTCGGCCCTGGTCTCGGAGACCAGCACCACGTCCGCCGCGTAGCTGCGCGTGCTGCGGCGCCCGAGCGCGTCGACATGGGCCGTGACCCGGCCCATGGCGTTCCACTCGAACCGCTCCACCGCGCCGCGCCGGCTGCGCACCGTCGTGGTGCGACTGGCGTCGTCATAGGCGAGGTGGCGCTCGTAGAGCCCGCCATCGCCCCAGGTGGCGAGGCAGCACGCCGCCGGGCCGCGTGCAATGCTGTCGTAGCGGAACTGGAAGGCAAGCCCGGCCGGCCGGCGCTCATGCACCAGCAGGTGGCGCTCGTAGCCGTATTGGAACGTGCCGCCCGCGGCATCGCGGGACGCGATCAGGTTGCCGTCGGCATCGTACTCGAAGCCCACCAGCGGCAGCAGACCGGCGCCGTCCGGATGCGGCGCGTCAATGCCGGCGATGCGCCCTCGTGCGAACGGCCGTCACCGAGGCGCAGCGCCACGCGGCCGTCCGGCTGGCGGCGCAGCGC
>CAXTZG010000076.1:0-18893 GCA_964248625.1 uncultured Acetobacteraceae bacterium
CGGATCGTGCGGCCCAGGCGGCGCGCACGCTGCCGGCGTCCGTCGTGGCGGCGGCGAGCTGGACCGGACGCGCGGCCGGCAGGCTGTCCCAGGCGCGGGTATAGGCGGGGGCTGCGCCGCCGGCGCCGGCGGCCGGAGCTTCCGCAACCTGCACCGGCTGGTCGGCATCCTGGTTCAGGTCGGAGCGCCGGCTCCAGGCGGTGCGGACCGAGCTGGTCTCGTCGCTGCTCTGCGCCGATGCATACTGGGCATCGGACCCGCCGGCGTGGCTCGCCACCATCAGGTCGGCCTGCGAGCGGTTGTTCGGCCAGATGCCGGCGATCTGCGGGCCGATGATGGCGACATACTGCCGGGTCTCGCGCGGCAGCGAGCGGTTCTTGGTCAGGAAGTCGTCGAGTCGGCCGGGACCGGTGTTGTAGGCGGCGAGAAAGCCGGGCGCGCCGTAGATGTCGTACATCTGGCGGATATAGGCGGTGCCGGCCATGATGTTGTCGTGCGGCTCGAACGCGTCGTCGCCGAGCCTGTACTGGGCGCGCAGGTCGTCATAGGTGGGCGCCATGAGCTGCATCAGCCCCATCGCACCGACCGGCGAGGTGGTGAGCTCGCCGTTCCTGAACTGCTGGCCGCCGGATTCGCGGCCGATCACCGCGCGGATCCAGGCATCGGGCACGTCGTAGCGCTTGGAGGCCTCCTGAATATACGGACCCCATGGATCGTCGGGGGGGCCTGGTGGCGCGTAGTAGCTGCGGGCATGCGCCTGATAGCGCGCGGTCTCCTGCGCCACCGGGATCTCCGGACGATTCGGCGTGCCGGCACAGGCGGCGAGCAGGCCCAGCATGGAGATCGAACACAAGACGGCCGGCAGGCGGCCCGACAGCCCGATACGCCGCGATGCGGCCGCTGGAGACGGGCTGTCGGCGCGGCGGCTGGCGGGTCGCGTCATCAGGTCTGACTTCTCCAGCGTGTCCGGCGCGCGGCCGGACGGTCGGGTGCTGCGGCGGCCGAACCGTCGCCGCTGCTCCGTCCGACATCGTGCCGCGAGGCGCGGCCGGCGACGAACGGAAGCCGGCCAGCGATGAGCAGAAGCCCCCGGTCAGCCATTAGCCTGCATCCCGAATTGCCGCAACATCAACCGCATGCGACGCCAGCTTTCCGCAGCGCGGCGCGACGATCCGGACCCGCGCCGCCAATCGTGTTGCCGCGTCCTGCCGGATCGGCTACGCCCCGACAATGAATGCCCCCCCGCCCGTGTCGGAGCGTCCGTCGGCCACGGACCAGGCCGCAGGCGACGCCGCCCGCGAGGCGCCGTCCTGGACGGCAGGTCCGGCGGTGCCCGCGATGGCCTATCCGCAGGACCTGCGGCTCGACGCCCGCACCGGCCGCGGCTCGCGCGAGCTCGCGGCCTGGGCCGATCTGCGGGACGGGCTGGCGCTGTGGCGGCTGGCGCTGGCGCTCGGCTGGCTCGACATCAAGCTGCGTTATCGCGGCTCCGCACTCGGGCCGCTCTGGCTGACGCTGTCGAGTGCCGTGATGGTCGGCTCGATGGGCTTCATCTACGGCATGCTGTTCGGCATCGTGCTGCGCGACTACCTGCCGTTCCTGGCGGTGTCGCTGATCCTCTGGCAGGCCGGAATCGGCGGCCTGACCGGCGATGCCTGCAACAGCTTCCTCGGCGCCGACCAGACCATCCGCTCGATGCGCATGCCCTTCACCGTGCAGGTGCTGCGCACGGTGGTCAGCAACGTCATCGTGCTCGGCCACAACGTGGTGGTGCCGCTGGTGGTGTTCGCGATCTTCGGCGCCTGGCCGGGGCTGCATGCGCTGCTGTCGCTGCCGGGCCTGGCGCTGTGGCTGCTGGACGGGGCGGCGGCCTGCTACCTGCTCGGCAGCATCTGCGCCCGGTTCCGCGACGTGCCGCCGATCGTGGGCTCGCTGATGCAGATCGCCTACTACATCACGCCGGTGATCTGGAAGCCGTCGCAGCTCGGCGCGCGCGGCTGGTGGCTGCCGCTCAACCCGTTCGACTCGCTTCTCGAGGTGGTGCGCGCGCCGCTGCTCAGCGTCACGCCGAGCGCGCTGATCTGGGGCTCGGCGCTCAGCTACAGCGCGGTGCTGTGGGTGGCGTCCTGGCTCGTGTTCGTGCGCGCGCGGCCGCGCATCGCGTTCTGGATCTGACGCGATGGACGGGCCGCCCGCCGAGCTGGACCCGATCGCCGCCGGCCTGTCGCCGGCACGCGGCAATGCCGTCATCGAGGTCGACGACCTGTCGCTGGATTTCCCGCTCTACCATGGCGGCGCGCGCTCGCTGAAGAAGACCGTGCTGTCGATGGCCTCCAACCGCGTGGGCACGCGCGCCACCGGCACCACCGGCGGCGCGGTCGCGGCCGACCGGACCCGGCGGGTGGTGGTGCAGGCGCTGCGCCATGTCAGCTTCCGGATCGTGTCCGGCGAGCGGCTCGGCATCGTCGGCCATAACGGTGCGGGCAAGTCGAGCCTGCTGCGGGTGCTGGGCGGCATCTACGAGCCGGTGGCGGGGCGGATCCATGTCCATGGCAGCATCAACACGCTGCTGGACACCAACTTCGGCATGAATCTCGATCTCACCGGCCGGGAGAACATCCGGCTGCGCGGCCGCTATGTCGGCATGTCGCGGGCCGCGGTCCGGGCGCTGGAGGCCGATGTCGAGGCGTTCGCCGCCCTCGGGCCGTTCCTGGAGCTGCCGGTGCGGGTGTATTCGTCCGGCATGGTGGTCAGGCTGGGCTTCGGCCTCGCCACCGCGATCGCGCCGCAGGTGCTGCTGATGGACGAGTGGTTCATGGCGGGCGACTCGAAGTTTCGCGACAAGGCCCATGCCCGGCTGGAGACGGTGGTGCGCGGCGCGGAGATCCTGGTGTTGACCTCGCACAATCCCGACGTGCTGCGCACCTGGTGCACCCGGCTGCTGTGGCTGCAGGCCGGGCGGGTCGTCGCCGACGGGCCGGTCGACGACATCTTGGAGCGGTATGCGGCGGGAGCCGTGCCGGTGCTCTGACCGGCGGCAGCCGCACACCGGCGGGCGTCAGAAGCCTTCGAGCACGATCTTGCCGCGCGCCGTGCCGCTCTCGATCAGTCTGTGGGCACGCGCGAGGTTCGCCGCATCGATGGTCCCGTAACGCTCGGCCAGGGTGGTGCGCAGCACGCCGGCATCGACCAGCCGCGAGACCTCGTTCAGGAGCGCGCCCTGGGCCGTCATGTCGGTGTCGAACATCGAGCGGGTGAACATGAACTCCCAGTGCACCGAGACGCTCTTGCGCTTGAAGGCCACGATGTCGAGCGTCGCGGGATCGTCGATCAGCGCGAAGCGGCCCTGCGGCGCGATCAGCTCGGCGATTTCCGCCAGATGCCGGTCGGTGCCGGTGGTCGAGAACACGAAGGCGGGCGCGCCCAGCCCGAGCGCCGCGACCTCGGCCGCCAGCGGCCTGGAATGGTCGACGACGTGATGCGCGCCCAGCGCGCGCGCCCAGTCGGCGGTCTCCGGGCGCGAGGCGGTCGCCACCACCGTCAGCCCGGTCAGCCAGCGGGCGAGCTGCACCGCGATCGAGCCGACGCCGCCGGCACCGCCGATGATCAGCAGCACGGGAGCGGCGCCCAGCACCGGGCGCGCCACGTCGAGGCGGTCGAACAGCGCCTCCCAGGCGGTGATGGCGGTGAGCGGCAGGGCTGCCGCCTCGGCGAAGTCGAGCGAGGCGGGCTTGCGGCCGACGATCCGCTCATCGACCAGATGGAACTCGGAGTTGGCGCCCGGGCGGTCGAGCGCGCCGGCATAGAACACCGCATCGCCGGGACGGGCCGCGGCATCCGGCCCGGCCGCCACGACGACTCCCGCCGCATCCCAGCCGAGCACCTTCCAGCCGCCCTCCTCCGGAGCGACGCGGCTGCGGACCTTGGCGTCGACCGGATTGACCGACACCGCCCGCACCGCGACCAGCAGGTCGCGCCCGCCCGGCTCCGGCCGGTCCAGCTCGATGTCGACCAGCGCCGCGTCGGCGGTGACGGGGCCTGGGGTCCGGTAGCCGATGGCGCGCATGGGATGTCTCCGACGTCAGGGCGTATGGCCCGCGACGGAGGTGCACCCTCCATGCGCGGGGGACAAGAACGCGCGGCCGCCGGCCGCGGCTGGTCGGCGGTTCAGCTGGTCAGCTGCACCTTGATCGGGCCGATCCGCTCGATGACGTTGAGCGCCACCTCGGTGCCGACCCGCTGCAGATGCACGGTGACCTGCCCGCCGCCGACGGCCAGGTTGTAGAGCGTCACCTCGTCGAGGAAGGGCGGCAGCCGCGGCCGCTCGAAATGCACCGTCACCGTGAACGGATCGAAGCGCAGGCCGAGCGTCGCCTGCAGCAGGGACGGCAGGGTCGCCGCCGCCCAGGCCTGCGGGGAGCAGGCGACCGGATAGCGCACCGGGCCCTCCCCGCGCTGGCGCGCGAAGCCGCAGAACAGCTCCGGCAGGCGGCGGAGGTCGGCATAGAGCGAGGCATCGAACAGCCCGCCGAAGATCCGCGCCGCCTCGTCCTTGAAGCCGTAGCGGGCGCAGCCGAGCGCGATCAGCGCGTTGTCGTGCGGCCAGACCGAGCCGTTATGGTAGGCCATCGGATTGTAGCGCGCCTCGCCCATCGGGATCGTGCGCACGCCCCAGCCGGAAAAGAAGTTCCGGCTCATCAGGCCGCCAATGACCCGGGCGGCGCGGTCCTCGGGCACGATGCCGGAGATCAGCAGGTGGCCGGCATTGGAGGAGCGCACCCGGCAGGGGCGCTTGGCTCCGTCCAGCGCGATGGCGTAGGTGCCGAGCTCCTCGATCCAGAAGGCGGCGTTGAAGGCCGAGCGCAGCCGGTCGGCTTCCACCGTCATGCGATCGGCGAACGCCGTGTGGCCGATGCGCCGGGCGATCGAGGCGGCGGCGCGCCGCGCGGCATAGACGTAGCCCTGCACCTCGCACAGCGCGATCGGGCCTTCGGCGAGCGTGCCGTCGTCATGGAAGATCGAGTCGAAGCTGTCCTTCCAGCCCTGGTTGACCAGCCCGTCCTGGTTGCGCCGGCCATATTCGACGAAGCCGTCACTGTCGCGGTCGCCATAATGCGTGATCCACTCGATCGCGCGCTCGATGTTCGGCCAGAGGCCGGCGAGCGCCGCGACGTCGCCGGTGCGCTCCAGGTAGTCGCCGGCCAGCATGACGAACAGCGGCGTGGAGTCGACGCTGCCGTAATAATGGCGGAACGGCACCTCGCCGAGCTCGGCCATCTCGCCGTGACGGACCTCGTGCAGGATCTTGCCGGGCTCGGCGTCGGCGACCGGATCCTCGGTGGCGGCCTGATGGCGGGCGAGGTAGCGCAGCACGCCAAGGGCGATGGTGGGGTCGAGCCACAGCGTCTGCATCGCGGTGATCAGCGCGTCGCGGCCGAAGGCGGTGCTGTACCAGGGCACGCCGGCATAGGGGTACGGCCCGTCCGGCTTGTCGGTGAGCAGCATGTAGATGTCGCAGATGCAGCGACGGATCGCCTCGTTGAAGATCTCGTTCGAACTGGCGATCGCGGCCGCGCGGGCGGATGCCACGCGCAGCGCCCGCCTCGCCTCGACCATCGAGGACAGGAACGCCTCCGCGACGCCGCGTGCGGGCGCCTCGGTGGGGTCGCAGGCGATCTCGATATGGATGAGCTGGCGCTGGCCGGGCTGCAGCGTGAGAGCAAAGCGCGCGCTGCCGGCGGTCAGCCGCTCGGGCTGCGGCGCGAAGCGCAGCCGCGTGGTGCGCAGCCGGTTGTCGAGCCCGTCATAGGCGAGCAACACGGTGTCGGTGCCGACATCGGGCGGCCGCAGCGCGCCATGGCGCAGGCGCTTGGTGCCGCGCGCCTCGAACAGGTCGGCGAAGTCGCCGCGGAACGCCACCTCGATGACGACGCTATGCGCGACCACGTCGTAGTTGCGTACCTGCAGCCGCTCGAACGAGATCTGGTCGCGCAGGAACAGCGTGCGCCGCAGATGCAGCAGGTCGTGGCCGAGCGTGCGGCCGTCATGCTGCAGGTCGGGGTTGGTCAGGTCGCAGGACAGGGTCGCGTTGTTCTCGCGCAAGGTGGCGCTGAGCAGGATCGGCGACTGGCCGCAGATCGACAGCGACAGCGACGACAGGTGCCGTGTGTCGAGATAGTACAGCCCGTCGGCGATGCCGGGACCGGACAGGATGTTGCCGTTCTGGTCGTAGACCCCGAACAGGTCGCCGTATTTCAGCGTGTGCAGCCTGCGTTCCGACATCATGGCATTGGCGCCGACCGGGTAGCTGTCCTGCGGCGCCGGCGGGTCGGTGTCGGCAGCCGGAACGGGGGCCGGGCTGCTGATCGGACGGTCGGGCTGGGTATCCAAGCGATGATCCTCGCGCGGGCCGTGCCGGACATCCGGAGCGGCAGGACGCAGTGTGGGCAGATTGCAGGAGGGTGCAACCTCGCAACCGCAGGAAGAGGCGAACGTTCCACCGCGCATGGCATCCCGTTCGACCGGCCCCGGCGAAGCGAAACGTTCCTATGGCGAGATGCGCGATTTCGCGCAGACGCCGGAGCCGCCGCCGGCCGCCGGGGCCGGGCGGGATGCCGGCGCACGACAGGCCGGATCGCAGCCGATCTTCGTGGTGCAGAAGCATGACGCGTCCCGCCTGCACTGGGACTTCCGGCTGGAGCATGACGGCGTGCTGTGGAGCTGGGCGGTGCCGAAGGGGCCGTCGCTCGATCCGCACGACAAGCGGCTGGCGATGCATGTCGAGGACCATCCGGTCGACTATGCGACCTTCGAGGGGGTGATCCCGGAGGGGAACTACGGCGCCGGCACCGTCGAGATCTGGGACCGCGGCACCTGGGCGCCGGTGGCCGAGGATGCGGCGGCAGCACTGGCCAAGGGCGAGCTGAAGTTCCGGCTCGAGGGCGAGCGGCTGCAGGGCGGCTTCGTGCTGGTCCGGCTGAAGCCGCGCGGACGGGAGAAGGGCGAAAGCTGGCTGCTGATCAAGGAGCACGATGCCCACGAACGGGCAGGCGCGGACGCCGCCGTGCTGGAAGCGACCCGGCTCGGGGCCGCGAAACCGGGCAAGGCCAGGCCGCGCGCGAAGACGCCGAAAGCCTCGCCTCGGGGCGAGCCTCCGCCCGAGGCGCAGGCCCCGCAGCTGGCGACACTGGCGCAGGAGCCGCCCATCGGCGACGGCTGGGTGAGCGAGGTCAAGTTCGACGGCTACCGCATGCTCGTCCGCAAGGATGGCCGGGACGTGCGCATCATCACCCGCAACGGGCTGGACTGGACAACCAAGCTGCCGGCGCTGCGGGCGGCGGTGGCGGCGATGCAGCCGGTCAGGCTGATGCTCGACGGCGAGCTCGTGGCGCTCGGACCGGACGGGGTGTCGAGCTTCGCCCGGCTGCAGGACGCCTTTTCGAGCGGGCGCACCAAGCCCCTGCTGTTCTACGTGTTCGACCTGCTGCATCTGGACGGTCGCGACCTGCGGCCGCTGCCGCTGTCGGAGCGGCGCAGCGCCCTGGAAACGGCGATGCAGGCGGTGCCCGAGGCAGGGCCGCTGCGCTTCAGCGAGCAGCTGCGCTCCGACGCGGCCCGGGTGCGGCAGGAGGCCTGCGCGATCGGCCTGGAAGGCATCATCTGCAAGCGCCTGGACGCGCCGTATCAGGCCGGCCGGGGCGGCGACTGGCTCAAGGTGAAGTGCCAGAACCGCGAGGAGTTCGTGGTGCTGGGCTACACCCCGCCTGCCGGGACGCGGCAGGGGCTGGGGTCGCTGCAGCTCGGCTTTCACGACGAGACCGGGCAGCTGCACTTCCTGGGCGGCTGCGGCACCGGCTTCTCGGCCCGCATGCTGCGCACGCTGACGGACCGGCTGGAGGCGCTTCGCGACAACCGGCCGCAGAGCCTGCTGGGCACGGAAAAGCCGCCGCGCGACACGATCTGGGTCAGGCCGGAGCTGGTGGCCGAGATCGGCTTCGCCGGCTTCACCGGCGGCGGCATGGTCCGCCACGCGAGCTTCCTGGGGCTGCGCGAGGACAAGCCGGCAGCCGACGTGATCCGGCCGGTGCCGCCATCGGAGGTCAAGCGGATCGAGCTTCGTGGGGCCAAGGGCGGGCGGGATGCGTCGATGCCGGGGCACGGCCGCGGCAGCATCGTCGTGGCCAGGAAGACCGAGCGCGATGCCGTCGAGATCGACGGCCAGCGGATCAGCCATGCCGGGCGGGTGCTGTGGCCGGCGGATGCGGCGGGTCCGGCGATCACCAAGCGCGATCTCGCCGCCTACTGGCAGGCGGTCGGTGCTGCGGCGGCGCCCGGCATCGTCGGACGGCCGCTCGCCTTTGTGCGGGTGCCGGACGGGATCGAGGGCGAGACCTTCTTCCAGAAGCATCTCGGCCGCGGCATGCCGGACGGTATGCGCGAGGCGGAAGCGGATGGCGCGCCCTACGTGACCATCGACACGGTCCCGGGACTGCTGGGCGCTGCCCAGATCGCGGCGATCGAGCTGCATAGCTGGGGGTCCGGCGGCGACGATCCGCTGCATGCCGACCGGCTGGTGTTCGATCTCGATCCGGGCGACGGGGTCGACATGCCGGCGATCGTGCGGGCGGCGAAGGAGGTCAAGGCGCGGCTGGAGGCGCTCGGGTTGGCAGCGTTCTGCCGCACCTCCGGCGGCAAGGGGCTGCACGTGGTAGCCCCGCTGCGCACCAGCACGAACTGGGACGGCGTCCGGGCCTGGTGCCGGACGTTCGCCGAGGCGATGGAGGCGGACGCGCCGGATCGCTACCTCTCGACCACGCGCAAGGCCGACCGCCAGGGCAGGATCCTGGTGGACTGGCTGCGCAACGGCCTCGGCTCGACCGCGATCGCCTCCTACTCGCCGCGGGCCCGGCCGGGGGCCGGGGTGGCGACGCCGCTGGCCTGGCGCGAGGTAACAAACAGGCTCGACCCGCAGGCCTTCACCCTGCACACGATCCCGGCGCGGCTGGCGAAGCGGAAGGCCGATCCATGGGACGGCTTCACCGACGCCGCGCGCGAGCTGCCGGGTGCTGCCGGCGATACGCCGCCTGCCAGAAAGAAAGTCCGACACGATGGCTGATCATCCGATCTGGCGCGGCCAGCTTCGCCTGGCACTGGTGTCCTGCCCGGTGGCGCTCTACAGCGTCAGGCAGCCGAGCCAGGAGCTGCATTTCCACTTCATCAACCCGAAGACCGGCAACCGGGTGCGCATGGTGACGCAGGATGCCGAGACCGACGAGGAGCTGCAGCGCAAGGACCTGCAGCGCGGCTACGAGTTCAAGAAGGATCACTACGTCCTGCTGGACGACGACGACTTCGAGCGCGCGCGCATCGACAGCTCAATGGTGCTGGCGATCGACAAGTTCGTCCGTGCCGACAGCATCGACCCGATCTACTACGACAGCAGCTACTATCTGGTGCCGGACGGCCAGGGGCGCGACGCGGCGGACGACGTGTTCGTGGTGCTGCGCGAGGCGATCGCCAAGACCGGCCGCATGGCGCTGTCGCGGCTGGTGATCTCGCGCCGTGAGCGCGCGGTGGCGGTGATGCCGATGGGTCGCGGGCTGGTGCTGCACACGCTGAACGATACGCGCGAGATCACGGCACCCACCAAGCTGTTCGAGGACATCTCCGAGGCCGCTCCCGACAAGGAGATGGTGGCGCTCGCGGTGCAGCTGATCGACCGGCAGACGGCGAAGTTCCAGCCGGGCGACATGGAGGATCGCTACGAGGCGCGGCTGCGCGAGGTGATCGAGGCCAAGCTGGCCGGCGAGGAGATCTCGGCGCCGGCGGAGGAAGAGGATCACGGCAACGTGGTCGACCTGATGAGCGCGCTGCGCAAGAGCCTGGGCGAGCCGAAGGATGGCGGCAAGCCTGCCTCGAAGCCCGCCCGGGCCGGGAAGAAGCCGCCTGCCGATACGGCGGCGACCAAGCCGGCCGCGAAGCGCAAGCGCGCCTGAGGCCGTCCGGACTACCTGCCGCCCATGATCTGCGTATAAACCAGCTGCATCGCGTCGGGGCCGACCGAGACCTCGCCCCGGAACGGGTTATCCAACGTGCCGACGAGAAAGATCATCAGGCCAAGCAGACCGGACATCAGGACGGTCATCCAGACATGCATGCTCAGGGACTGGGTGTCGAAGAACAGCGTCACCCCGATGCTGATCAGCGCGCCGATGATCACAAGCGCCCAGAGCGAGCCCGGCAGGCCGGTCGTGACGACATCCAGGCGCGCGCGTCTCGCTTCCACGAGGTTGTTGAACTGCTTGTAGGTTTCGGCGTGCAGGATCTGCTGCCCCGGGGTCGTCGGCTCGAAGGCCAGCAGCCGGGCCTCGAAGCGGTCCAGGAACATGCCCGATCCGATCGGCACGACGCCCTGGCGCTGCTGCGGCCAGCTGACAGTCACGACATAGCGCGTGTAGTCCCTCAGATCGCGGCGCAGCGCATCGCGAATGGGCTCGGGATAGCCGCCCGCGTCGCGGTAGATGCTGCTGATCACCTCGGCTTCCCGGTTCACCTTCGTTCCCACGTCGGAATAGGTCGTCCAGGTGCCGACCGCGACGAGCCCGAGAGTGATCCCATAGAACACGGTCACCGCTGCAAGGTAGTAGCCGACGATGTCGTTGTGGGAATGGTTGATCCGATGCTGACGCCGGACCCATGTCCGGGTGGGCAGCAGCCCGGCCACGCCGAAGGCCACGAAGGCGAGGATCGCCAGCAGGCAGAACAGCCAGTTCGGAAGATCATAGACCCAGTAGATGGACAAAGGCATCGGGTCGTCCTTGATCCGGTGTCGGGGGGGCGCCACGCAGAGCCGGCTTGCGGTCAGGCGTCAAGCCAGGCGCCCGCATGGGCCGGACTCAGCCTGCGCCGGACGCCACGCCCGACCGGCGGACATGCCGCTCCGCGCTAGGCGGCAGCATCCGCGGCCTGCTCGCGGGACGCCTGCACGCAGGCGGCGACGGCCTGCGCCAGGGTGCTCGTATAGAGATCGGCGCCGATCTGGTCGCGCAGCGCCTCCAGCCCGTCGTCCGCAGCGTCCGCAGCGTCTGCATCCGACCACAGCCCGACCAGGATCGTCACGCCCGGGATGCGCTCGCGTAGCCGGCGCAGCAGCGCGCGCAACCGCACCGGGCTGCCGTTGAGATCCAGATACGACACGCACACCATGACGACCCCGGCCACGTCCAGGCTGTCGATGGCCTCGCGCGAGGCGGCCGGATGCGGCACCACACGCGTGCCGATCGCGTGCTTCTGCAGCAGCTGCGCCAGCATCGTGGACGGGGCCAGGTCGAGCGGGCCGCGTCCTGCAAGGCAAAGCACCGGGGTCTGCCCCTGCCAGCGTGGCGACAGCCGCTCCCTCGCGGGTGCCGCGTCCGGCGGCGGCGGCGTGGTCGGGACCTGCCGGTCGTCGCGCTGCCTGCCGGCGAGCGGCGGCTCGCTGGCGCCGGGAGCGGGATCGAGGTCGTCATGGTCGTCGAGATCGTGCACGAGCTCCTGCACGGTCTCGTTGATCCGCGCCGCCTGCTCGGGAAGCAGAACGCCGCGCTGCAGGTCGGCGGCGGCCAGCATCAGGCCCTTGATCACGATGTCGTCGTAGTACGAGGACAAGGAGTGCCGCTCCAGGGACAGCTCCGCCTGGCGCAGGATCTCGTCGTCATCGCCGGCGAGCACGCGCTGATACAGGCTCTCGATCGGCGTCAAGGCGGGTCGGTCGCCCAGCAGGATGTCCAGGAACTCCAGACGCTCCACGTGCCGGCCCAGCACCACCAGGCACAGGGTCAGCGGCGTCGACAGGATCAAGCCGATCGGGCCCCAGATCCAGCTCCAGAAGATCGCCACCACGATGACCGCCACCGGCGACAGGCCGGTTGCGTGGCCATAAACCAGCGGCTCCACCACCTGCCCCGTGATGCCCTCGGTGACCATGAACAGCCCGGCCGTCCAGATCACCATCGACCAGCCCGGATCGACGGCGGAGGCCAGCGCCACCGGCAGGATCGCGGCGATGGTCGAGCCCACATACGGCACGAACCGCAGCAGCGTGCTGAGCATGCCCCACAGGATCGGGTTCGGCACCCCGATCACCGCGAGCCCGATGCCGATGACGACGCCGAACATGGCGTTGATGCCGAGCTGGGTCAGGAAGTAGCGCCCGAGGCGCGAGGCGGCATCGTCCAGCGCTGCCGTGGTGCGGAGCAGGTCGTTCGATCCGAACAGCCGGATCAGCCGGTCGCGGAGGTCCTCGCGCTGCATCAGGATGAAGATCGCCACCACAAACACGATGCCGAACGTTTCCAGCGGGCCGACGATCGGGCTCAGCACCTGCTGCAGCAGGTGCATGGGTGCCGGCGACGGCTGCTGCACCACCACCGGCACCGGCTTCTGCCCGTCGGGGCTTGCCGGCACCGCCGCCGCGGTCCCTCCCCCGCCGGACGTTTCCTTGCCGATCCTGCTGGTGATCTGCCTCAGGCGTCCCGTCGCGAAATGCTGCACCGACGAGATCTTGTGCTCGATCGTCGTCTGGTAGCGCGGCAGGTCCTGGCTCAGCGAGGCGATCTGGGTGCCGATGATGCCGCCCAGCACCAGCAGCACGCCAAGTGCCGCGATCACCGACAGCAGCACCGCCGGGACCTTGGGAACCCGGATGCGCTGCAGCAGCAGCACCAGGGGCGCGAGCACGAAGCTGAGCAGGATCGACAGGGTGATCGGGATCAGCACCTCGCGCCCGAGATAAAGGGCCGTGACGATGACAACGCCGGCGACGATGCCGGTGAGCTTGCCCGAGCTCGGCGCGTCGGATGCCGGAACGCGGGCCCGCGGAAGTCCCGTGACCGAATGCTCTGTGCTGGATGACATGATGTACCGCCGTCGACGTCGCCGCAGATGGCGGTTGATTGACCACGTCGTAACAAACCTGGAACCAGCGCGGTTGCATCGCAAGCCGGCGGCGACGATGCCGAAACCGTGCGCCGACCGCGAGCCGGCTCCGTGCCGCGGTCGGGCGCGTCGGCCGCGTCAGCCCTTGGGGTAGTCGGTGGCCAGGCCCGCCTCGCGCCAGGCCTGCACCTCTGCCAGCGTGTCCTGGAGCTTCTTGACCACGGCATCGTGGCCCCAGAGCCCCAGCACCAGATGGCGGGGCGGATTCTCGATCTCGGTGATGTGGATCATCGCCTCGCCTGCCCGCACCGGGTCGCCGGCCTGCTTGCCGCTGATGTCGGCGGTGCCCTGCAGGCGCTTGCCGGCGGTCTCGGCATAATCCTCGATCCGGTTCGGCGTCTGCTTCAGCGAGCGGCCGGCCCAGTCGGTGCGGAACGGCCCCGGCTCGACGCAGGTGACCTTGATGCCGAGCGGCGCGCCCTCGGCGGCGAGCGCGTCGGAGAAGCCTTCCACCGCATGCTTGCTCGCCGCGTAGTAGCCGGAGCCCGGAAAGCCGGCGAAGCCCGCGATGGAGGTGATGTTGATGATGTGGCCGTGCCGGCGCTGCCGCATGCCGGGCAGCACAGCCCGGGTGAGCGCGAACAGGCCGAACACGTTGGCGTCGAACTGGGCGCGGATCTCGGCCTCCTCGCCCTCCTCGATGGAGGCCTGGTAGCCGTAGCCCGCGTTGTTGACCAGCACGTCGATGCGGCCGAACCGCTCCTCCGCCTGCCGGACCGCATGGGTGATCTGGCCCGCGTCGGTGACGTCGAGCGAAAGGGCGAGCGCGCGATCCTCGGCGCCTTCCAGCAGTCCGGACACCCGATCGGCGTCGCGCGCGGTCACCACGGCGCGCCAGCCGCGGGCGAGAACCAGCCTGGCCAGCTCAAGGCCGAAGCCGGTCGAGCAGCCGGTGATGAACCAGACGGGGGATGGGTCGGATGGCATGGGCGTCGTCCTCGGCAACCGGTGCTGAACGAGGCAGCCGCCGGGATGTTCCGCTCAGGCCTCGGTGGCGGCCTCGTCGCGCAGGTAGGGCTCGACGCGGCCCTGCAGCTTCATCGTCATCGGGCTGCCGTCGCGGGCCATGGTCTTGCCGACGGCGACACGGACCCAGCCTTCGCTGACGCAGTATTCCTCGACGTTGGTCTTCTCGACGCCGTTGAAGCGGATGCCGATGCCGCGCGCGAGCAGGGCCTCGTCGAAATGCGGGCTCTTCGGGTTGATGGCGAGGCGGTCGGGCAAGGCGGCGGGCAGCTGGGTCATGCGTCGGTTCCGGATGTGGGACGAGGCGGCGCCCGCCGGGTGCGGGCGGCGGCTGCATACCACAGCAGGGCCGCCAGGAAGCCGACATAGTAGCCGATGTCGGCGCCGCCCAGCAGCCGGGCGACCGGACCCGTATAAAGGTCGCTGCTCGAGAACAGCGCGACCGTCAGGCCCGTGGTGACCAGGAAGATGGTGGCGCCCTGCGTCCAGCCCGACGGGTCGCGCCGGGATCGCTCGCCGGTCATGAACCAGTCGGCCAGCACGATGCCGATCCAGGGCGCGATCCAGTACAGGATGACGACCAGGTAGCTGGTGTAGAGCTCGGCGTAGCGGCCGGCGCCGGCGACCGCCAGGACGTAGCCGAGGATGGCGGTGACGATCGCAGCCCACACCCGCGGCACCCGGAAGCCGGCCGAGATCAGGCTGTAGCTGGCGGTGTTGTCGTTGAGCGCGTTGCCGGTGATGGAGGACAGCGCGATCGCGGCCAGCACCAGCGGGCCGAGCAGCCCGGCGCCGTGCTGCAGGCTGCCGATGACCGCGGTGGGCGAGGCCTCACCGATGGCGCCCGCGGTCAGCAGGCCGAGCAGCTGGAACGGGATCGCCGAGCCGAGCAGGCCTGCCAGGGCCAGCAGCGCCACCCGTCCCGGCGGCGCGTCGGCAGGGAGGTAGCGGGTGTAGTCGGAGGAATACGAGGCCCAGGACAGGTTGAAGCTGGCCAGGATCGCGGTGGCCAGGACGAGGGTGGCGGCCGACGGCGGATGCGGTGCCGCGGGCACCGACCCGGCCCGCTGCAGCACCAGCAGCCCGACCCCTGCCAGGACCACCAGCAGCAGGCCGCCCAGATATTTCTGCAGCGCCTGCACCGCATCGTGGCCGTAGATGCCGGCCAGCATCTGGATTGCCGCCAGCACGCCGAGCGCCAGCCAGAACGGCAGAGCCGGTCCGGCCAGCGCCACGAAGGCGATCAGGGCCGCGGCGGCGGGCACGTTGTTCACCGCATCCCAGCCGACGCAGCAGATCCAGTTCAGCAACGCGGGCAGGCGCAGGCCGGCGCGGCCGAGGGCGTGACGGGAGGCCTCCATCTGCGGCAGGCCGGTGACCGGGCCGATGGTGGCGGCCAGCGCCACCGGGACCGCCCCGATCAGGTTGCCGCTCAGGATGGCGAGCAGCCCCCAGCGGAAATCCAGCCCCAGATGCACCAGCAGCACCCCGGTGACCCAGCCGCCCGGGCCGAGGTTGGGCGAGAAGTGGCTCCAGAACACCCGGTCCATGCGCATGGTCTTGAGCGCGGCCGGCACCGGCTCCGACACGGCGCCGACGCCGGTGGCCTCCATCGCGGGGGTGAGCCGGATCCGTGCTGCCATGCTGCGCCCCGCCGTCCGCCGGCATGCTGCCAGAGAAGGACCGGGATCGGCCAGCGCGGGCCCGGCGACGCTGCTGCGGATGAACAAGCGGCGGTCTGCGGCGTTGATCGCTGCAGCCAACAGGAGCGGAACGCATGGACAAGTATGGATCGGCCGTCTGGGAAGGCGGCCTGAAGGACGGCAAAGGCCAGATCTCGACCGAGAGCGGCGTGCTGAGCGCGGCGCCGTACGGCTTTGCGATGCGCTTCGAAGGCAAGAAGGGCAGCAATCCGGAAGAGCTGATCGCCGCCGCCCATGCGAGCTGCTTTGCGATGGCGCTCTCGCTGATCCTGGGCGAGGCGGGCTTCACCGCGGACCACATGGACAGCAAGTCGGTGGTGACGCTCGACAAGGCCGGGGACGGCTTCGAGATCACCCAGTCGCATCTGACCCTGAGCGCCAAGATCCCCGGCATCGATCAGGCGACGTTCGAGGAGCTGACCGGCAAGGCGAAGGCCGGCTGCCCGGTGTCCAAGCTGCTGAAGGCCGAGATCACCCTCGACGCCACGCTGCTGTCCTGACGAGGCCCCGGCGCGCCGGCGGCTTCGGCTCGTCGGTGCGCCGGAACGGGGATCGGAGCGGGCGTCCGGGCATGGCGGCCGCGGATCAGCTCTCGGCCAGGCCCCTGAACCGTTCCAGCGCCGTATCGACCGTCAAGCGAACCGGGAGCGGCTGGAACACCTGAACCAGCCTGCGCCCGAGCAGGCCGCCGGCGGGTCCGAAGCGCAGCGTCAGGATGACCTCCGTCTGGTCGGGCAGCGCTGCCGACGCGCTCCTGACCTCGACCTCGCCGCTGACGGGCAGGCCGGGTCCGACGCTCGTCCAGACGATGCGGTCGGGACGGGTCTCGGCCGTCATGTCCCAGCTCAGCGTGCCGGCCGGGGTGTCGCGGCCAAGCGGCAGGCGCACGGTCCAGCGCGTGCGTCCGTCCTGACCGGCATCGAGTTCGGCCAAAAACGCCATCACCTGAGCCAGCACGGCGGGGTCACCCCATTTCGCCAGCAGAGCGGCCGGGCTTCCGCGCATCGTCATCGAGCGGCGGGCGGAAAACTCCGATGGCGAGCCCTGCCGCCCGCTCTGTGCCATGCGTCGGGCGGTGGCGACATCGACGGCCGCGATGCCGAGCACGGACATCAGGGTCAGCAACCGGCGTGCCTTGCGCGGCGAGCGGCCGAAGCCCTTCACCAGGCTCAGCATGTCGAGCGCGTCGCCGGCGACCCGGCCCCAGAGCCAGGGCGTCGGATCGCGTGCGTTCAGGATGCCGATGCCGGTGACGATCTCGCGCACGCCGTAGACGCGCGCGACGCCGCGGCGCCTGCCGCCCGCCAGGCCGAAGAGCCGTCCCGGCCGGGCGAGCGCCACGGCGCCAAGGCCGATGCCGAGCCAGCCGAGGGTCCTGGCGGTTCCTTCGGGCCCGAACCCGCCGGGATCGCGGCTCGATCTCGTTGCCCGGCCCGGCTGCTGCATCATCGGTTCTCCGGTGTCGGGCTGCCGCATGGTCCAGGGGGCGGGATGCGTCAGCCCGGAAGGCGGCTGTTGGCGGAGTTCCGCTTGAGCTTGTTGTCCTCCTGCCCGGGCTTGGTCTCGTGCTCGCTTTCCTTGTCGGTATGCTCCTGTCCGTCGCGCGGCGGCGGCGGCACCGGCAGCTCCTGGCTCTTCATCGACGGCTCTCCTGGATACACGACTG
This sequence comes from uncultured Acetobacteraceae bacterium, assembly GCA_964248625.1. Lineage (GTDB taxonomy): Bacteria > Pseudomonadota > Alphaproteobacteria > Acetobacterales > Acetobacteraceae > Lichenicola. The sequence continues at coordinate 17,311 of CAXTZG010000076.1, forward strand.
CAGATCGAACAAAGCGGGGCCGTTGCGGTTTCGCCCCTGCGGCGGGGGCGCGCGCAAACATCCGAGATTTCCGGAATCCGCCGCTGCGGGCTATATGCGCGCGCAGATCGCAGCTTGCTTGCCCAAGGACAGACCATGAGCCAGGACTACAAGGTCAAGGACATCAGCCTCGCCGGATGGGGGGCCAAGGAGATCTCCATCGCCGAAGGCGAAATGCCCGGCCTGATGGCGCTGCGCGACGAGTTCGGTGCCAGCCAGCCGCTGAAGGATGCGCGCATCGCCGGCTGCCTGCACATGACCATCCAGACCGCGGTGCTGATCGACACGCTGGTCGCACTCGGCGCCACCGTGCGCTGGTCGTCGTGCAACATCTTCTCGACCCAGGACCACGCCGCGGCCGCGGTCGCCGCCGCCGGCGTCCCGGTGTTCGCCTGGAAGGGGCTGAACGAGGAGGAGTTCTGGTGGTGCATCGAGCAGACCGTCCGCGGTCCCGATGGCTGGACCCCGAACATGATCCTCGATGACGGCGGCGACCTGACCGTGCTGATGCACGACAAGTATCCCGAGCTGCTGGAGCATGTGCGCGGCATCTCGGAGGAGACCACCACCGGCGTGCACCGGCTGTGGGAGATGGCCAGGAAGGGCACGCTCAAGGTGCCGGCGATCAACGTCAACGACAGCGTGACCAAGAGCAAGTTCGACAACCTGTACGGCTGTCGCGAAAGCCTGGTGGACGCGATCCGTCGCGGCACCGACGTGATGATGGCCGGCAAGGTCGCGGTGGTCGCCGGCTACGGCGATGTCGGCAAGGGCTCGGCCGCCTCGCTCCGCAATGCCGGCTGCCGCGTGCTGGTGACGGAAGCCGACCCGATCTGCGCGCTGCAGGCGGCGATGGAAGGCTACGAGGTGGTGACGATGGACAAGGCCGCGCTCCGCGGCGACATCTTCGTGACCGCGACCGGCAACATCGACGTCATCACCATCGACCACATGCGGGCGATGAAGCACCGGGCGATCGTCTGCAACATCGGCCACTTCGATTCCGAGATCCAGATCGAGGCGCTGCGCAACTATGTCTGGGACAACATCAAGCCGCAGGTGGACGAGGTGGTGTTCCCGGACGGCAAGCGGCTGATCCTGCTGTCCGAGGGCCGGCTGGTCAATCTCGGCAACGCGACCGGGCATCCCTCCTTCGTGATGTCGGCGTCGTTCACCAACCAGACGCTGGCGCAGATCGAGCTGTGGACCGCGCCCGACGGCAAGTACGAGCGCCAGGTCTACACGCTGCCAAAGCAGCTGGACGAGAAGGTGGCAGCACTGCATCTGGCCAAGGTCGGCGCCGAGCTCACCACGCTGTCGGACCGGCAGGCGGAGTATATCGGCCTCGAGAGCGCGAACGGCCCGTTCAAGCACGAGCTCTACCGCTACTGAGGGGCAGCCTGGTCACGTTTGGCGGCGGACACCGGCCCGACACAGCCATGCCTTTGTTTGGACCTGATCGACCCCATCTTCTAGGCACCAGCAAATCTGCCCGGGAGACGACAATGCGCAGAACAGTCTTGGTTGCCGCCGCGGTGCTCGGC
>CAXTZG010000076.1:18903-19420 GCA_964248625.1 uncultured Acetobacteraceae bacterium
AGCCGGCCGAGGCCTATGGCTATGGCGGCTATCGTGGAGGCTACGGCTTCCATGGCGGCTACGGCTATCGCGGCGGCTATGGGTATCGCGGCTACGGCTATCGTGGCGGCTACGGCCTTGGCGGCGTCGGCCTCGGCGTCGGGTTGCTGGCCGGTGCTGCCGTGGGCGCGGCGATCGCGGCACCGTATGGCGGCTACGGCTATCGCTACCCGGCTTATGGTTATGCCGTTCCGGCTTACGGCTATCCCGTGGCACCGCCGCCGGCCTATGGCTACGGCTATTACGGCTATTGAGACGGCACTCCCCGTATGCCCTTCCGGGCATGCGGGGAGGCTTAATTGACGCAGCAGCAGCTTTTTAAGTTGTGTCTGGAAACTAGGTCTGACCACCGGCCTTGTCGGGCGTGTGACATGGACGGGAACACGAAATGGACTCCGCGAGCTGGCTTTGGCTGACGACAATCATCATGCTGCTGGGGGGAATAGCGATCCTTCTTCTCGGCAAGCGCCGCACTAAA
>CAXTZG010000077.1:0-16526 GCA_964248625.1 uncultured Acetobacteraceae bacterium
GGTGGTGCAGGTGCTTGAGTAGTAGCTGGGCGGGAAGCCGCCGCCGAAGCCGCCGCCATAGCCGAACCCGCCACCATAGCCGCCGAAGCCGCCAAATCCGCCGCCGAACCCGCCGAAGCCGCCGCCATAGCCGCCGTAGCCGCCCCAGCCGAAGCCGCCCGAGCCTGGCGAGAAGTTGGTCTCGTTGTCGATATAGGCGAGAAAGGTGTGGCCCTGGCTGGTGAAGTCGCGGGTCGGCACGCCGAAGGTGCGCAGCAGGTCGGTTTCCGATCGTCGAATCGAGCAGCTTGCGTTGAGCAGCCGTCGGGCCCGCGCAGGCCGCGAGAGCCGGGAGCAGGATGAGCGGCGCCAGTCTGTGAAGTCTCATGGATGGGTTACCGGATACAGGCATTGAGGTCAGACAACGATGTAACGCTCGATCCGTTCGGGACGATGGTCCATGACGAGACGTTACAAATCTTTCGTTGCATGGCCCCTGGCTTTCAGGCCTGCCACAGCACGTCGCCGATCCGCGCGGCCCCGGTCGCCAGCATCACCAGCCGGTCGAAGCCCAGTGCTGCGCCCGCGCAGGCCGGCAGCCGCTGCAGCGCCTCGAGCAGCGCCTCGTCCATCGGCCAGCCTGCGTCCGGGTCATGGCCGCGCAGCGCGCGCCGTCGCGCCCGATCGCTCTCGAAGCGCGCGCGCTGCTCGACCGGGTCGGTCAGCTCGTCGAACGCGTTGGCGAGCTCCAGCCCGGCGGCATAGAGCTCGAACCGCAGCGCCGCCCGCGGATCGTCCGGGTCGCGCCGGGCGAGCGCTGCCTGCAGGCACGGCCAGTGCGTCAGGAACGTCGGCCGGTCGCGGCCGATCCGCGGCTCAACCCGCTCGAGCAGCAGACGGAAGAACAGGTCCTCCCAGTTCTCTCCCGCCCGCAGCGTCACGCCGGCCTGCGCCGCCAGCGCCGGCGCGTCGCCCTGGGTGCCGAGCACGTCGGCGCCGACATGGCGCGCGAAGGCGTCGGCCATCGTCAGCCGCTCGAACGGCGCGTCGATCCGCACCCGGATGCCGCCCCAGCTCACCGAAGGCGGCAGCACCCGCTGCACGAGCAGCTCGGTCTCGTCGATCAGCGAGGCGAGGCCGGCACCCGGCCGATACCATTCCAGCATGGTGAACTCGGGCGCGTGCAGCGGACCCGCCTCGCCGTTGCGCCACACCCGCGCCAGCTGGAAGATCGGCAGCCCGGTGCCGGCGACGATCCGCTTCATCGCGAATTCCGGGCTGGTGTGCAGCCACAGGTCGCGCCCCTCGCCGTCTTCGGTGTCAAGCCGGCTCCGGAACGGCCGCAGATGCACCTCCTCGCCCGGAGTCGGCACCAGGTAGGGGGTTTCAGCCTCCAGATAGCCGCGCGCCTCGAAAAAGGCGCGCGTTCCCCTGAGCATCAGCCCGCGACGACGCAGCAGCGGCATCCGGTCGGCGAGGCTGGCTTGGCGGAGGATCTCGGTCATCGGCGTCGGTCCGGTTGCTCGGGCGTGCGAGCGGCAGTACAGCCCGCCGATGGACGGGATCAACCAGACGCCGCAGCCAGATGCGCCGATCCGCGGCACGGCGGCACTGATCGCGGCCGGGCTCGCGTCGCCGGCCGATCGCGCCGCGCTCGATGGGGTCGAGGCGCGCTATGCGACGCTGATCCCGCCCGCCTTCCGCGCGCTGATCGCCCATCCCGACGATCCGATCGGCCGGCAGGTGGTGCCGCACCCGGACGAGCTGCTGACGGGCGTGCACGAGCATCGCGATCCGATCGGCGACGAGGCGCTGTCGCCGGTGCCGGGCATCGTGCATCGCTATGCCGATCGCGCGCTGCTCAAGCCGCTGCTGGTCTGTCCGCTGTATTGCCGGTTCTGCTTCCGCCGCGAGCATGTCGGCCCGGATGGCGGCCTGCTCGACGAGGCCGCCCTGGAGCGGGCGCTCGACTGGCTGCGCGCCCATCCGGCCGTCACCGAGGTGATCCTCACCGGCGGCGATCCGCTGATGCTGTCGCCGCGCCGGCTGGGGCGCATCGTCTCGGCGCTGGACGCGATGGCGCATCTGCAGACCATCCGCATCCATAGCCGGCTTCCCGTGGCCGACCCCGCCCGCCTGACCGAGGCGCTCGCCGGCACGCTGGAAACCGAGAAGTCGATGTGGCTGGTCGTGCATGTCAACCATGCCGCCGAGCTCACCGCGGAAGCGCGCGCCGCGCTGCGGCGCGTGCAGTCGCGCGGCGTCCCGGTGCTCGGCCAGTCGGTGCTGCTGCGCGGGGTCAATGACAGCGAGGCGGCGCTGGAGGCGCTGCTGCGCGCCATGGTCGCGGCCCGGGTGAAGCCCTACTACCTGCACCAGCTCGATCCGGCCCCCGGCACCGCCCGGTTCCACGTGCCGATCGCCGAGGGCCGCAGGCTGCTCGCCGCCCTGCGCGGACGGGTCACCGGCCTCGCCTGGCCTACCTATGTGCTCGACATCCCCGGCGGCCACGGCAAGGTTCCGATCGGACCGGACTACATCGCCGCCGACGCGTCGGTCGTGCGCGATCCGGGCGGCCACCCGCACGTTCTTGCGACCGGGGCGCGGGAGGTCTAGAAGCCCGCTTTTCCCAGATCCAGCAGGGCTCGACGATGAAGCAGCAGGCCAACCTGATCCGCGCCGGCCAGGTGATCGAGCATGACGGCCGCCGCTGGACGGTGCTGAAGCAGCAGATCATCACCCCGGGCAAGGGCGGCGCCTTCATCCAGGTCGAGATGCGCGACCTCAAGACCGGCAACAAGACCAACGAGCGCTGGCGCACCGCCGACACCGTCGAGCGGCTGATGACCGAGGACAAGGAGTACACCTACTCCTACACCGACGGCGGCAACCTGGTGCTGATGGACCCGGAGACCTTCGAGCAGGCGATGATCCCGACCGCGATACTCGGCGACGGCACCGCGTTCCTGCAGGACAACATGACCGTCAACGTCAAGCTGGTGGAGGGCGACCCGGTCGGCATGGAGCTGCCGCCGCACGTCACGCTGGAGATCGTCGAAGCCGACCCGGTCGTGAAGGGCCAGACCGCGTCGTCGTCCTACAAGCCAGCCAAGCTGTCGAACGGCGTCAAGACCATGGTGCCCCCCTTCATCGAGGCCGGCGAGCGGATCGTGGTCCGCACCGACGATGCCAGCTACGTCGAGCGCGCGAAGAGCTAAGCCCTCTTTCACCCGGATCCCCAAGGCGCCGCCTTGGGCGGGGTCCAGGGGCGGCGCCCCTGGCCTTTCGAGGAGTTCCCGCCGTGGCGCTGCGCCTTTCCCCCGTCATGACCGTGATGCAGAACGCGGCGAGCAAGGCCGCCAAGCGCCTGCTCCGCGACTTCAACGAAGTCGAGCAGCTCCAGGTCAGCATCAAGGGTCCCGGCGACTTCGTCAGCCAGGCCGACCTGCGCGCCGAGAGCACGATCCGCGAGGAACTCGCCCGCGCCCGCCCCGGCTATGCCTTTTTGATGGAGGAAAGCGGCGCGTCCGGTTCGGAGAACTGGTCCTGGCGCTGGGTGGTCGATCCGCTCGACGGCACCACCAACTTCCTGCACGGCATCCCGCACTGGGCGATCAGCATCGGGCTGCAGAAGCGCCTGCCCGACGGCAGCGCGGAGCTCGCCGCCGCCATGGTCTACAACCCCGCCGGCAACGAGATGTTCTGGGCCGAGAAGGGCGTCGGCGCCTACTTGAACGAGCGCCGCCTGCGGGTCTCGGCGCGGCGCGAGATGCTCGACGCGCTGTTTGCGACCGGCATCCCGTTCGCCAACGTCCCCGCGCAGCGCCGGCTGCCGTTCGCGCGCACGCTGGGCGCGCTGATGCCGCAGGTCGCCGGCATCCGGCGCTTCGGCTCGGCCGCGCTCGACCTGTGCTGGGTGGCGGCAGGCCGCTATGACGGCTTCTGGGAAGTGGGCCTGAAGCCCTGGGACTGTGCCGCAGGCATCCTGATCGTGCGCGAGGCCGGCGGCTACGTCACCGATCCGCAGAACGTCGAGGCGCAGGCGATGGAGACCGAGTGCAACATCGTCGCCGCCAACACCTACATGCATCCCAAGCTGCGCGAGATCGTGCTGGCGGGCCTGTCCGCCTCGCCGGCCGCCGCCAGCGCCCCGACCGCCTGAGCACGTCCGCACGCCTCACGGCGCGGGACGGCACACGCGCTGTTGAGCGCAGGCCAGGGCTCGTCTAGGGTCTGGCACGATGCAACGTCCTTCCAGTGCTTCCAGCGTGCCGCTGCTGCTGCGTGTGCTTGCTGTCGTGGGGGCAACCGGCACGGCGGTGCCGGCACTCGCGCAGGTCACCACCAACCAGCATGCGCTCGAGGCGCTGGGATCGGCAGGCCACGCCCCGGCGGCGCATGGCGTCCCGCATCGTCGCGCCGTTCCCCGCGCGGTCCATGGGCCGTCGCATGCAGCAAGGGTGGCCGCACGCCCTGCACGCGCGGCGAGTGCGCACCCGCCGGCGGCGACGATTCCGCCGGCCCCGCCACCGCCGCCGGTGTTCCGCGCCCCGGTGATCAACGTGCCGCTGCATCCGCCGCCGCCGCCGCCGCCGGTTCCGGTGGTGCAGACCGCGACCGGCACCGCCACGCCGATCCCCGACGGCGTCCGCATCGGCTTCGGCGCCGGCAGCACCGATCTCAATCCGGCGATGATGCAGGCGCTGCACGACTTCTCCGCCCGCCTGAAGGCGGATCCGGCGGCCCGCTCCGAGATCGACGCCAGCAGCAGCGGAACCTCCGAGGACCCGTCGACACCCCGCCGCAACGCGCTGTCGCGCGGGCTCGCCGCCCGCGCGGTGCTGATCAATGACGGCATCCCGTCGACCCGGATCTATGTGCGGGTGCTGGGACAGGTGACGCCGGATGGTTCCGGCAGCGCCGCCGCCGCGCCGCCGGACCGCGTCGACCTGCGCCTGGCGCAGGCCCCCGGCACCGAGACCGCTGCTGCACCTGCACCCGCCCCGGGAGCCTCCGGCCCATGACCCGCCCCACGACCTACTTCCTGCGCATGCTGCTGTTCCTGGCCGTGGTGGCCGCGGTGGTGGTCGTGCTGTTCCCGACCCTGCTGGCGGCGTTCCAGGCCAATCCGGTGCTGGACGGGCTGATCCTGGCGGTGCTGCTGCTCGGCATCGTGTGGAACCTGGTGATGGTGCTCCGGCTGTCGCCCGAGGTGCGCTGGATCGAGACGCTGCGCCAGCCGCGCGCCGGCCTCGCACCGCCCTCGCCGCCGCGCCTGCTGGCGCCGATGGCCTCGATGCTGGCCACCCGCAACCGCGCCGACCGGCTGGTGCTGTCCACGCCCGCCACCCGCTCGCTGCTCGACAGCCTGTCGTCGCGGCTGGACGAGAGCCGCGAGCTGTCGCGCTACATGACCGGGCTGCTGATCTTCCTGGGCCTGCTCGGCACCTTCTGGGGGCTGCTGCGCACGGTGCACTCGATCGGCGGCGTGATCTCCAACATGTCGGTGGGCTCGGGCGACGTCACCCAGATGTTCGACCAGCTCAAGGGCGGCCTCGCCGGGCCGCTGCAGGGCATGGGCACGGCGTTTTCCGCCTCGATGTTCGGCCTCGCCGGCTCGCTGGTGCTGGGCTTTCTCGACCTGACCGCAGGCCAGGCGCAGAACCGCTTCTTCAACGAGCTCGAGGAGTGGCTCGCCGGCATCACCCGCTTCTCGTCCGGCTATGCCAACGCCGAGGGTGAGGCGCCGATCCCGGCCTACGTGCAGGCGCTGCTGGAGCAGACCGCGGAAAACCTGGACGGGCTGCAGACGGTGCTGGCCCGCGGCGAGGAGGGCCGCGGCGCGTACAACCAGACCATGACCACCCTGGCCGACCGGCTCGGCACCCTGACCGAGCTGCTGCGCGCCAACCAGCAGCTGATGCTCAAGGTCGCGGAAAGCCAGGCGGTGCTGGCGCCGGCGCTGAAGCGCATCGCCGATCCGGCCGGAACGGAAGCGGCCGGCGGGCAGGAGCTGCGCAGCATCGAGCGCCTGCTGCAGCGCCTGCTGTCGGAAAACGAGCAGGGCCGCAACCAGAGCACCAGCGAGCTGCGCAACGAGCTGCGCGTGCTGACCCGGACGGTGGCGGCGTCTGCCGGCAGCAACCAGTCCGGACCCACCTTCACGCCGGCGGGCAGCCCGTCCGGCACCCCGTCGGTCGACGCGCCGGGACGCTATTCGCGATGAGGCGCCGCGGCGTCCGCAGCAACGGGCTCGACGCCTGGCCCGGCTACGTGGACGCGCTGTCCACGCTGCTGATGGTCATCATCTTCGTGCTGCTGGTGTTCGTGCTGGCGCAGGCGTTCCTGTCGGTGGCGCTGAACGGCCGGCAGAGCGCGCTGGAGCGGCTCAACCGAGAAATGAGCCAGCTCACCCAGCTGCTGTCGCTGGAGAAGGGCAAGAGCCACGGGCTGGAGCTGTCGCTCGCCACCCTCAAGGCGCAGCACACCACCGACGTGGCGGCGGCCGGGGCACTGTCCGCGGCCCTTGCGGTCGACACCTCCAAGCTTGCGACCGACGACAGGCTGTCCGCCGACAACCAGGCGCAGGTGACGCTGCTGAACCAGCAGCTGGCCGAGCTGCAGAAGCAGCTTGCCGCTATCGCCCAGGCGCTCGACGTGTCGCAGGCGAGCCTCAAGGACCGCGACACCAAGATCACCGACCTCGGCAACAAGCTGAACCTGGCGCTCGCCGACAAGGTCGAGGAGCTGAAGCGCTATCGCAGCGAGTTCTTCGGCCGTCTGTCCGCGCTGCTGGCCAATCGTCCGGGCATCCGGGTGGTCGGCGACCGGTTCGTGTTCCAGAGCGAGGTACTGTTCCCGCCCGGCAGCGCCGACATGTCGCCCGCCGGCCGCGACCAGATGCGCACGCTGGCCCGCACGCTGAAGCAGATCGCGGCCGAGATCCCGCCCGACGTGTCCTGGGTGCTGCGCGTCGACGGACATGCCGACCGCCAGCCGATCGCCAACAGCGCCTTTCCCACCAACTGGGAGCTGTCGGCAGCACGCGCGATCACCGTGGTCAAGCTGCTGATCGCCGAAGGGGTGAGGCCGCAGAATCTCGCCGCCACCGCCTTTTCGCAGTTCCAGCCGCTGGACGCGGGCGCCACGCCGGATGCGTTCGCCCGCAACCGCCGCATCGAGCTTCGCCTGACCGACCGCTGAACCGCGGCCTCAGGTCGGCTCGCCCAGCATCGCGCGATGCAGATGCACCAGGCGGGCGGCGCCGCCTGCAATCATCGGGTCGAGCTGCAGCACGCGCTCCCAGGCCTCGTAGGCCTGCCTGGGCTGGCTGCGATGCTCCTCGATCTCGCTCAGCGCGGTCCAGGACAGGATGTCGGTGGGATCGCGGCTCAGCGCGCCGCCGAGGTCGGTGACCGCGGCGTCCAGGTCGCCCTGCATCGCCTGCGCCGCCGCCCGCTCGCGCCAGAGCGGCCCCTGATCCGGCTGCAGCTCGATCGCGTCGCTCATGTCCTCGACCGCTTCCCGCCGCTGCCCGCCGGCGAGCTCGCGCTGACCGCGGCTGAGCATCAGCCGCGCCGTGGGCGACAGACGCGCGATACGCCGCGCTTCCAGCCGCATCGCGATGAGCCGGGCATGATCGGCATCGGACGCGCGCAACAGCAGCGCGTCGAGTGCCGCGATCGTCTGGTCGGCGGCCGGCCTCGGGTCGGTTGCCGGGCCCGACCGGGCGACCGACGGGACCGGCAGGCCCAGCACGGTCAGCAGCGTCAGCGCCGCGAGCGCCCGCGCCGTGATCCGCACATGAAGGCCCGGGCGCACCTGCTTGGATGCCCGGGCCGCCGTCGCACTCAGCCCTGACGGGCCTTCATGCGCGGGTTCTTCTTGTTGATGACATAGACCTTGCCGTGGCGGCGGACGACGCGACAATCCTTGTCGCGCACCTTGGCGGACTTCAGGCTGTTTCTGATCTTCATGGTCTGACCTTCGCCAGCGGCTGGTTACCGCAAAGAGGCGCCGAATAGAGCCGCGTCCGCCGGGTGTCAATGACGCGGCCAGTGGCGCGTCCGGGCGGATTAACCTCGCGGTAGGGGGGCGCTGTCATGCTTGTGGTCACGCAGCCAGCGGGACCGAGATGCCATTCTTCAACCGACACCGCAGTCCGACCTGGATCCGACGGCGCGACCAGGTCCGCCAGCGCGCCCTGCTGGCATTGACGCGCTCATGGTCGGCGATCTGCCCGTTCGCGGTCATGATCCCGCTGGTGATCGATCTGGTGCGGGTTCGCGCCGATTTCCGCACGCAGACCGCCTTTCTGGCCCTCGTCGTGGTGCATGTCTGCTTCGCCTGGATCGGCCTGCGCGTCCTGCGCCACGATGTCCTGTCGCCGTCCCGGCTTCGGCTCGTCTACATGGCGTCGGTGGCGGGATCGGGGATGTTCGGCCTGCTCTGGATCGCCCTGACGCTCATCATCACCGACCGGCCGCTGCAGGGCTTCCTGGTGCCGATCCTGATCTATGGCGGCCTGCTGATCGCACCCTGCCGGGCCGGCGCGCTGCTCTATACGCTGGTGGTGACGATCGGCGACATCGTCTGGATGCCGAGCCTGCCGGGCTCGGACCACAGGTTCCAGGTGCTGGCCGCCATCTACGGCCTGACCGCCGCAGCGATGATCGTCTGGCAGAACGCGGAGTTCGTGCGCAGGGTCCGCAACGAGATGGACCTGGAGGAGAAGAGCGAGATCATCGGCATCCTGCTGCACGATTTCGAGGAGCAGGGCTCGGACTGGCTGTGGGAGACCGATGCGGATCTGCATCTGCGAGCGCCGTCCGAGCGCCTGCTCAACATTCTCGGCTGCGCGCGCACGGCCATCGTCAACCTGTCGCTGCGTCGCTGGATCGGCGCGCGGCTCCGGCTCGCGGGCGCGAGCCACGACGGCTTCGCCACCCTGAATGCCTGCATCGAAGCCCGGCTGCCGTTCCGCGGGGTTCGCATCCCGATCGGCGCCGGCGACCAGGAACGCTGGCTGCTGCTGACCGGCAAGCCGGTGCTCAACCCCGACGGCTCGTTCCGCGGCTATCGCGGCGTCGGCTCGGACATCACCGCCGCCCGCCAGTCCGAGCAGCGGGTCGCCTGGCTGGCGCGCCACGACAGCCTCACCCGCCTGCCCAATCGCGCCCATTTCCATGAATCTCTGGAGCAGGCCTGCGGGGCGCAGGTCAGGACCGGTCAGTCGCTGGCGCTGCTCTGTCTGGATCTCGACGGCTTCAAGGCGGTCAACGACACGCTGGGCCATCTCGCCGGCGACATGCTGCTGGCGCAGGTCGCAGACCGGCTGCGCGGCTGCATCCGCGGCCGCGACCTGATCGGCCGGCTCGGCGGCGACGAGTTCGCGCTTCTGCTGCATGACGCCGATCGTCCCGGTGCGGAGACGCTGGCGCGCAGGCTCATGGACCGGATCGCCGAGCCCTACGAGATCGACGGCCTGTCGGTCGGCATCGGCGTCAGCATCGGCATCATGCTGTCGCCCGACGAGAACGCGGAGATCCGGGTGACCGAGGCGCGCGAGCTGCTGAAGGGCGCCGATCTGGCCATGTATCGCGCCAAGCAGGACGGGCGCGGCACGATCCGGGTGTTCAACGCCTCCATGCACGACAATGTGGAGCAGCGGCTGATGCTGCGCGCCGACCTGCGTCACGCGATCAGCCGCGACCAGCTTCTGCTGCACTTCCAGCCGATCATGGACGGGGTGACCGGGCGGGTGATCGCCGCCGAGGCGCTGGTGCGCTGGATGCATCCGACTCGCGGCCTGATCCCGCCGGCCGATTTCATTCCGATCGCGGAGGATTGCGGGCTGATCGGCAAGCTCGGGGCGTGGGTGCTCGATCGCGCCTGCCGTGAGGCGGCCCGCTGGGAGAACGGGATCGGCGTGTCGGTCAACCTGTCGCCGATCCAGCTGCGCGACCCGTCGCTCTGCGGCATCGTCGATGACGCGCTGACGGAAAGCGGCCTGCCGCCGGAGCGGCTCGAGCTCGAGATCACCGAGTCTCTGCTGCTGGACCCCAACCCGACGGTGCGCGAAACGCTGGAACGGCTGAAGCGGCGCGGCGTCCGGATCGCGCTGGACGATTTCGGCACCGGCTTCTCCTCGCTGAGCTATCTGCGCACCTTCCCCGTCGACACCCTCAAGATCGACCGCTCCTTCGTCCGCGACCTGGGCAGCGACCTCGAAGCCGACATGATCGTCCAGGCGATCACCGGCATGGCCAACGGGCTTGGCATCACCATCACCGCCGAGGGCGTGGAAACGGCGGACCAGGCCGCCCGCCTGCGCGCCAGCGGCTGCACGCAGTTCCAGGGCTTCTTCTACAGCCGTCCCTGCAACGCCGACGCGGTCCGGCACTTCATCGCCGCCCAGAACGCGCCCGCTTTCGACGCGGCGCCGGCGCCGGAGCTGGAGGAGCCCGTGCTGGCGCTTTCCGCCTGATCGGCTGCGACGGCCGGCGGAGACAGCCGGTGGTCAGGCGGGTCGGTCGGCGTCCAGCCTCCGGTGATTAATCGGTGGAACATAATGCCGCGCTGCACCATATGGTCTCCGTTGCCGGGCCGGCTCGCAATGCGGGCCGGCCCGCGCGTTCTGATCCCTGCTGATCTGGAGAATTCCATGCTGACCGTCGGCGACAGGTTTCCGTCATTCAAGCTCACTGCCGTGAAGGGCGGTCCGAAGGGCCTCGACATGAAGAGCGCCTTCACCGAGATCACCGACAAGACCGACGAAGGCAAGTGGAAGCTCGTCTTCTTCTGGCCCAAGGACTTCACCTTCGTCTGCCCGACCGAGATCGTCGCCTTCGGCAAGCTCGCGGACGACTTCGCCGACCGCGACACGGTGGTCTACGGCGTTTCCACCGACAGCGAGTTCGTGCACATGAACTGGCGCATCCATCACGACGATCTCCGGACCCTCGAGATCCCGATGCTGGCCGACATCAAGCGCGAGCTGGCCGAAAGCACCGGCGTGCTGGCCCGCGACGAGGGCGTCGCCCTGCGCGCGACCTTCCTGATCGATCCGGACGGCATCATCCGCTATGCCGCCGTGAACGACCTGTCGGTCGGCCGCAACCCGCAGGAGGTGATGCGGGTGCTCGATGCGCTGCAAAGCGACGAGCTGTGCCCCTGCAACTGGAACAAGGGCGACGAGGTCCTCAACGCCGCCTGATCCAGATCGCCGGCCATCGTTCGAGATGGCCGGCCCCGTCAGCACCGACCCGCGCTTCCAGGATGTCCAGATGTCGATCGACACGCTCAAGCAGCGCATTCCAGACTATGCCAAGGATCTGAAGCTCAATCTCGGCTCGCTGGCCAACGAGACGCTGCTGAGCCCGCAGCAGCTCGCCGGCACCTTCATCGCCTCGGCACTTGCTTCGCGCAACGCGCTGGTCATCGAGTCGATCACCGCCGAGTTCGGGCCCAGGCTGAGCCCGGAGGCGCTGATCGCAGCCAAGTCCGCCGCCGCGATCATGGGCATGAACAACATCTATTACCGCTTCGTGCATCTGGCCGGCGGCGACTACGCCAACCTGCCGGCGCGCCTGCGCATGAACGTCATCGCCAGGCCCGGCGTCGACAAGGTCGATTTCGAGCTGTGGTCGCTGGCGGTGTCGGCAATCAACGGCTGCGGGATGTGCATCGAGAGCCACGAGAAAACCGTGCGGAGCCATGGCCTGACCACCGAGCAGGTGCAGGCGGCGGTGCGGATCGCATCCGTGGTGCATGCCGTCGCCGCGGCGATCGAGGGCGAGGACGCGCTCGCCATCCTGGCGACGACGGCCGAGGCCGCCTGAACCTGGCTGCCTGAGCCTACCGGCTCGGCACCGGCGCGCCGGCCGGAGCGGCCGCGACCGGCTCCGGTGGCGAAAGGCCCGGCTTTGGCGCGGCAGTGTCCGGCGGCGTTCTGGCGACCGGCCGGCTGCGCACCACGGCGGCGTAGATCATCTCGTGCGGATACGAGACCCAGACGCGGTGGTGACGCAGGAAGTCGGCGCCAAGCAGCGTGTGCCCGCCTGTATCGGCGACGTTCAGGAACGCCGGGCCGAAATGCTCCGGTCCGATCGCGATCGAGTCGAACCGGTGCAGGTGGCCGACCACCGGCGCGCCATCCACCCCGTGCGAGACGGTCCGGCGATCGGAAACCGTGGTCGCCGTCGTGGCGCCGGCTGCCGCACCGTCGTCGCTGTCGAGCACCGTGGCGCCGGCGCCGCTGTCGAGCTGAGCATTGATCGGCCTGCCGTTGACGATGATGTCGAAGCGGATCTCGGTCTCGTTGGTTAACCGGAACGGCTGCTCAAAGAACGGCCCGGCCCAGGGCCGGAAGTGATCGCCACAGTGCTGCTCGGTATACAGGGCCAGCCGGTGCGACGGCAGATCGAACTCGACATTGTAGTTGACCAGGAAGTCGGCGCCGAACAGCCCGACCACCGGCAGCCCGTCGACGGTGCCCCCAAAGCGGCCGACCGCCATGAAACTGATGTCGCGGGCGACCGTGTTGCCCAGCGACAGCCGCCTGACCTGCACGTCGCCGGCGAAGGTGCTGCCGCCGATCCCGGTCACCAGATAGTGGTTGTCCAGGCTGACGGGCAGCTGCAGCCCATCGGCCTCGCGCTGACCGATCGCCGATGCGCGGGCGCCGGTATCGACGATGAAGGCGACCGGCACGTCGTTGATGGCGGCGCGCACGATCGGAACCCCGCGATCATTCAGCACCGGCAGGTCGGCCACCTGCCGCATCACGCAGCCGGTCGGGCCATCGGGGGCAGCGCAACCGGCCAGCGACGCGAGCAGCAACAGCCGGACCAGCGACAGGCCCTGGCAGCCCCGCCCATCGTCAGCCATGCCACGACCGGCCCACGCCGTGATCGAGCGGACCGGCCCCCCGACCGAAGCCGGGCGCGGTGCCGATGGCCAGCCGCACATAGTGCCGGGCCCGCAGGACCGCATCGCGCAGCGCCATGCCTTGCGCCAGTCCGGTCGCGACCGCGCTGGCCAGCGTGCAGCCGGTGCCGTGGGTGTGGCGGGTATCGATGCGGGGTGCGGAGAAGCTTTCGCAGCCATCCGCCGTCGCCAGCAGATCCACCACCTCGGGACCCGGCAGATGCCCGCCCTTCAGCAGCACCGCCGGAACCCCCAGCGTCAGCAGCGCGTCGGCCGCGCGCCGCATGTCGTCGACGCTGCCGATGTCCAGGCCCGCCAGCGCTTCCGCCTCCGGCAGGTTCGGCGTCAGCAGGCTCGCCCGCGGCAGCAGCGCCCGCTTCAGGCTGGCCAGCGCCGCGTCGGCCAGCAGCCTGTGCCCGCCCTTGGCCACCATCACCGGATCGAGCACCAGCGGCAGATCCGGATGATGGCTGAGGCAGTCGGCGGTGGTCTCGATGATCGCGGCATTGTCCAGCATGCCGGTCTTGACGGCGTCGGCGCCGAGATCCTGCAGCACGCACTCGATCTGCAGCCGCAGGAACTCAGGGGGCACCGGCAGCACGCCGTGCACGCCAAGCGTGTTCTGCGCCGTCAGCGCGGTGACGGCGGTCATGGCGTAGCCGCCCAGCACGGTCACCGTCTTGATGTCCGCCTGGATCCCCGCCCCGCCGCCGGAGTCGCTGCCGGCGACGATCAGCACCCGCGCCTTCACGCGCTCAGGCCGCGACCGACACGCGCCGGATCGCCTCGCACACGCCGGCCACCACGCGCGCCACCAGCGCCTCGTCCTCGGCCTCCGCCATCACCCGCACCAGCGGCTCGGTGCCGCTTTCGCGCAGCAGCAGCCGTCCGGTCGGGCCCAGCTCGCCCTCGGCCCAGCGCTTGGCCTCGGCCACCGCCGGGCTCAGCAGCGGCGAGGCGCCGGCGAAGCGCTCGTTCTTCAGCAGCTGCGGGAAGGGCGTGAACATGCGCAGGCACTCGCTCGCTGGCCGACCGCGCTCCACCAGCACCGACAGCACCTGCAGCGCCGCGATCAGTCCGTCGCCGGTGGTGGCGAAGTCCGACAGTACCATATGCCCGGACTGCTCGCCGCCGACATTCATGCCGAGCTCGCGCATCCGCTCGACCACGTAGCGGTCGCCGACCGCGGTGCGCTCGAGCCTGAGGCCGTCCTCGGCCAGCAGCCGCTCCAGCCCCATGTTGGACATCACCGTCGCCGCCACCCCGCCGCCGGCCAGCCGGCCGCTCGCGTTCCACGAGCGGGCGATCAGCGCCAGGATCTGGTCGCCGTCGATCGTCTGCCCGCGCTCGTCGCAGACCAGCAGCCGGTCGGCGTCGCCGTCGAGCGCGATGCCGAGATCGGCGCGATGCTCCAGCACGGCCGCCGACAGCGTGCGCGGATGGGTCGAGCCGCACTGGCGGTTGATGTTGAGCCCGTCCGGCAGGCAGCCGATCCGCACCACCTCGGCGCCGAGCTCCCACAGCGCCGTCGGCGCCACCCGGTAGGCGGCACCGTTGGCGCAGTCGACCACGATCCGCAGCCCGTCCAGCCGCCGCCCGCGCGGGAAGCTCGCCTTGGCGCTCTCCACGTAACGCCCTGCCGCATCGGTCAGCCGCGAGGCGCGTCCGATCATGTCCGGCGCCGCCAGACGGCTCGACAGGTCCGAGCCCATCAGCGCCTCGATCTCGGCCTCGACCTCGTCCGACAGCTTGAAGCCGTCCGGGCCGAACAGCTTGATGCCGTTATCCTCGAACGCGTTGTGCGAGGCCGAGATCATCACCCCGAGATCGGCTCGCAGGCTGCGGGTCAGCAGCGCGATCGCCGGCGTCGGCAGCGGTCCCACCAGCGTCACGTCGATGCCGGCAGCCAGGAACCCCGACACCAGCGCGCACTCGATCATGTAGCCCGACAGCCGGGTGTCCTTGCCCAGCACCACGCGCGGCCGGTGCGAGCCGCGCCGGAAGCGCAGGCCGGCCGCCTGGCCGAGGCGCTGGGCGATCTCGACGGTCATCGGCTCGGTGTTGGCCGTGCCCCTGATCCCGTCGGTGCCGAACAGCTTCCTGGTGACAGTCATCGCGCGCTCTTCCGGTGCTGCAGTACGGCCTGCTGCTCTAGCTCAGCGATGGATCGCCTGCCAGAGACGCACCGCCTGGACGGTCTGCGCCACGTCGTGCACGCGCAGGATGGCGTCGGCCAGCACGAGGCCCGGCAGTGCCGACGCGAGCGAGCCGGGCAGGCGCGCACCGGCATCCGCGACCTCCCCCACCCGGCCGATGAAGCTCTTGCGCGACACGCCAAGCAGCACCCGGCAGCCAAGATTGGCCAGGATCGGCAGGCGACGCAGCAGCTCGAGGTTCTGGGCGACGGTTTTCGCGAAGCCGATGCCGGGATCGACGATGATCCGCGCACGATCGATGCCCGCCTGCTCGGCCTGCCGGATCCGCTGCATGAGCTCGCGCACGACATCGACCGCGACATCGCCGTAGCCGGTGAGCCCGTTCATGGTCGCGGGCGTGCCGCGCATGTGCATCAGCACGACCGGACAGGCGGCATCGGCCACCACCCGGGCGGATGCCGGATCGTGCGCCAGCGCCGAGACGTCGTTGATGATCGCAGCCCCCGCTTCCAGCGCGGCGCGCATGGTCGCGGCGTGCCTGGTGTCGATCGACAGCGTGATCCCGTCCCTGGCCAGCCCGCGCACGACCGGCAGGACGCGCGCCTGTTCCACGGAAGCGGAGACCGGCTCGGATCCCGGACCAGTGCTCTCGCCGCCGATGTCGATCAGCGCCGCCCCGTCCGCCCTCATGCGCCGTCCGGCCTCGATCGCGACGTCCGGTGCCGCGAAGCGCCCGCCGTCGCTGAAGCTGTCCGGCGTCGCGTTGAGGATTCCCATCACCAGCACGCCGCGCGGCAGACCCGCCGCCGGCGGCGCCTGCGTCACGCGCACGAGGTGCGGCGCCCAGTCGTCAGGCACGGCCGAGACCGGAACGATGCGGCGGCCCTGTCGGTCGATCAGGGCGCAGAGGCTGAAGGCGGTCGGCCCGCCGGCAAGCGGCAGCGCCAGACCGGTCGCACAAGCCGCCCGGGCGGCCTCGCCGTGCAGCAGGCCGAGCGGCTCGAGCAGATCGTCGTCGGTGGAGATGTCGCCTGCCGTCATTCCGTTCGCGTCCCGGAACGCGATCGGGCCTCGCTTTCGCGAGGCCTGACCGAAATCCTGGTGCCTGCCGCTCAGCCCGGCTGCGGCGCCGGATCGAGGCCGCCGGCGGGCGGGATCGGCTCCGGCCGGCGCGTGCTCGGCACCGAGGCACGACGGTTGTCCTGCATCGGCTCGTCGATCACCTTGCGGTCGACCGGCTCGTCGCGCAGCACCTGGCGGATCTCGTCGCCAGACAGCGTCTCGTATTCCAGCAGGCCGTTGGCGATCCGGTGCAGGTCGTCGATCTTGTCGGTCAGCAGCGTCTTGGCGTTGACGTAGGCCTGGTCGATGATCGCCTTGATCTCGCTGTCGATCTCTCGGATCGTCTGCTCCGACACGTTCTTGTTCTGCGTCACCGAGTGGCCGAGGAACACCTCCTGGCCG
>CAXTZG010000077.1:16536-18791 GCA_964248625.1 uncultured Acetobacteraceae bacterium
CCGTTGTCGCCGAACGAGATCATGCCGAGCTTGTCGCTCATGCCCCATTCGCTGACCATGCGGCGGGCCTGGTCGGTGGCCATCTTGATGTCGCCCGAGGCGCCGTTGGAGACGTTCTCGGCGCCGAAGATGATCTCCTCGGCAGCCCGTCCGCCCATCGCCATGGTCAGCTCGGCCAGCAGCTTGGACTTGCTCTTGGAGTAGCGGTCGCCTTCCGGCAGGCTCATCACCAGCCCGAGCGCGCGGCCGCGGGGGATAATGGTCGCCTTGTGCACCGGATCGCAGCCTGGCGTGCTGATCGCGCAGAGCGCATGGCCGCCCTCGTGATAGGCGGTCATCTTCTTCTCGGCGTCGCTCATCACCAGCGAGCGGCGCTCAGCACCCATCAGCACCTTGTCCTTGGCGTTCTCGAACTCGAGCATCGCCACCGTCCGCTTGCCCAGGCGGGCGGCGAGCAGGGCTGCCTCGTTGACCAGGTTGGCGAGATCGGCACCGGAGAAGCCGGGCGTGCCGCGCGCAATGGTCTTCGGCTCGACGTCGGAGGCCAGCGGCACCTTCTTCATGTGCACGCGCAGGATCTTCTCGCGGCCGTTCACGTCGGGGTTGGGCACCACCACCTGCCGGTCGAACCGGCCGGGACGCAGCAGCGCCGGGTCCAGCACGTCGGGACGGTTGGTGGCGGCGATCAGGATCACGCCCTCGTTGGCCTCGAAGCCGTCCATCTCCACGAGCATCTGGTTCAGCGTCTGCTCGCGCTCGTCGTTGCCGCCGCCGAGGCCGGCGCCGCGATGGCGGCCGACCGCGTCGATCTCGTCGATGAAGATGATGCAGGGCGCGCTCTTCTTGCCCTGCTCGAACATGTCGCGCACGCGGGACGCGCCGACGCCCACGAACATCTCCACGAAGTCCGAGCCCGAGATGGTGAAGAACGGCACGTTGGCCTCGCCGGCGATGGCGCGCGCCAGCAGCGTCTTGCCGGTGCCGGGGGGGCCGACCAGCAGCACGCCCTTGGGGATCTTGCCGCCCAGGCGCTGGAACTTCTGCGGGTCCTTCAGGAACTGCACGATCTCCTCGAGTTCGGCCTTGGCCTCGTCGATGCCGGCCACGTCCTCGAAGGTGATGCGGCCCTGCTTCTCGGTGAGAAGCTTGGCGCGCGACTTGCCGAAGCCCATGGCGCGACCGCCGCCCGACTGCATCTGGCGCATCACGAAGAACCACGCCCCGATGATCAGAAGCAGCGGCGCCCACTGCAGCAGGTAGCGGAACAGCGGATTGACGTCGCTGTCCTCGGCCTTGGCCACCACCTGCACGCCCTTCCCGGTCAGGCGCGAGACCAGGCTGGGGTCGTCAGGCGTGTAGGTCTCGAAGGAGGTGCCGTCGGTCAGCACGCCAGACACGTTGTGGTCCTGGATCACCACGGACCGCACATGGCCCGTGTTCACGTCGCCGACGAAATCCGAGTACGCGAGCTGCTGCGCCGCCCGCTGGTTGCCGCCCGGCTGGAAGACGCTGAACAACAGCACCAGCAGCAGGGCGATGATGACCCAGAGGGCCAGGTTCCGGCCGAAATTGCTCATCTTGCCTTACAGTTCCATGCTCGACGTTCAGCCGTTGGCGCTTGCCGCATGGCGCGGACAAACGATCATAGTCAACTGTGCCGCCGAAGCTACACTCTCTGCCAGCTAGATTGGGATGACCGGGAGCGTGGATAAGTGGCGAATGCCGCCGATGCGGCTGCCCCGCGATCAATGATCGAGAAACAGCGCCGATGCCGATGCGGGCAGGCTCGGCTGGAACCGGAAGCGCACGTCCGAGAGGTGCGGGTCGATGGCCCAGCCGAGATGCGGCACCGCCAGCAGGACGGTGTCGCGGCGCAGCGCCGGCAGCGTCGCCAGAATGGCAGCCGGCAGGGCCGGTCGCCGGCATCCGGGCCCGACCCCCGTCCCGAGCGCACCGACCCGCAGGCCGGCCAGGCCGTCCGGGGACCCTTGCCCTGCTTCCAGCCTGAAGCGTCCGTCCCAGACCATGCCGGGTGCTGCGGCGCAGTCCGGCGCAATGGCGGCGGCCTCGCGCAGCAGCAGCCAGCCCGGCCCGAGCCTGCCCGCCGGGATCAGCCGGGTTCCGGCCAGGGTGGCGGCGCGCGGTCGCGCCAGCAGGGCCGAGACCGCGTCCGCTGCCGGACGATGGGGCCTGCCGCCGACGCTGCGGATCAATGCCGCGAGTGCTGCACCCGGCAGCAGCGCCGGCGGCAGCAG
>CAXTZG010000078.1:0-806 GCA_964248625.1 uncultured Acetobacteraceae bacterium
GCAGGGCGAGCAGGATCGCGCGCAGCCGCGCCGGCCGCGGCTTCAGCAGGGCCGGCATGAACAGCGCGAAGCGCCCGGCCTGCACCCCCAGCGCCTTGAGCCGGGCGCGCACGGGGGCGGGCAGCGGCGCGCGTGCGGGCCCGGGCGCCAGCCCCGCCTGCTCGGTGAGCCGGTGCAGCACGCCACGCAGCTCGGCATCCTCGGCAGCACCCTTCTCGGCCGCGAACAGCGGCGCCAGCCCGCTCGCCACCGCCGTCTCGAGGAACGCCTGCAGGCGACCGCGCACCCGCTCGCGTTGCGCGCCGTCCAGGAACTCGCTGTCGAGCACCTCGACCATCGGCTTCAGCAGGCTCGGACCCGGCCTGAGCCTGCCGACCGGCGCCGCGTCCCAGCACAGCAGCCGGCCGTCGTCGCTCAGGCCGAAGGCGGCGTCGGGTGCGGTCGCCAGCGCCTGCACGCGCCGCGGCATCTCCTCGCGCAGCGCCCGCCGGGCTGCCCGCAGCACCAGCCGCTTTTCCGGCCCTTCCGCCTGCGGGTCCGGGATCAGCGAGAAGCCCGACACGTGGCCGACGGAGTGCCCCTCCACCACCACCTCGCCGCGCGGCGTGATGGCCGACAGCAGGTCGCTGCCGCCGTTCCGCTCGGCCTCGTCCAGGCTGCGGATCAGCAGGGCGGCGCGGCGGTCGACGAAGCGCGCGGTCAGCCGCTCGTGCAGCGCATCGGACAGCAGGTCCTCGATCTCGCGCGTCCTCGCCTGCCAGACGGCCGCATCGTCAAGCCAGTCCTTTCGCGCGGCGATGTAGGCG
>CAXTZG010000078.1:816-10919 GCA_964248625.1 uncultured Acetobacteraceae bacterium
CAGACGCGCACGCCCGACAGGCGCTGCATCAGCGTGTCGATGTCGCCGTCGGCGCGGTTGAGGTTGTTCAGCAGCTGCTCGAGCCAGGCGTCCGGCAGCCGGCCGGCCTGCATCACCTCGAAGAACACGCGCGCGCACAGCCTGGTGTGGCTGTCGTCGCCGAGCTTGCGGAAGTCGGGGATCTGGCACGCTTCCCACAGCAGCCGGGTCGCGGACCGGCTCTGCGCCAGCCGGCGCACCTCGGGGTCGAGCGACAGCGCCTGCAGCGTCTGCAGGTCGGACGCGTCGTTGCCCGAGACCAGCCCCCGCAGCGGCGGCGCCACCAGCAGGCTGTCCAGCAGCGCGTCCGGGCCGGACAGGTCGAGCGCGCTGTTGCGCCAGAACAGCTGCTCCAGCGGATCGAAGCGATGCGCCTCCACCGCCTCGACGATGTCGTCTGGCATCGGCGGGCACGTGCCGGTGGTGCCGAACGAGCCGTCGCGCATGCCGCGCCCCGCCCGGCCGGCGATCTGCGCCACTTCCGCCGCCGTCAGCCGGCGCGGACGGGCGCCGTCGAACTTCGACAGGCCGGCGAAGCCGACATGGTTGACGTCCATGTTCAGCCCCATGCCGATCGCGTCGGTCGCGACCAGGTAGTCGACCTCCTTCTCCTGATACAGCGCCACCTGCGCGTTGCGGGTGCGGGGCGAGAGCCGGCCCATCACCACCGCGCAGCCGCCCCGGCGCCTGCGGATCAGCTCGGCGATCGCGTAGACCTCGGCAGCCGAGAACGCGACCACGGCCGAGCGCGGCGGCAGCTTGGTCAGCTTCACGCCGCCCACGTGCAGCAGCTGCGACAGCCGCGGCCTGGTCTCAATCTCGGCGGCGGGAACCAGCCGCTGCAGCAGCGGCCGGATCGTCTCGGCACCCAGGAACATGGTCTCCACGGTGCCGCGCGCATGCAGCAGCCGGTCGGTGAAGACGTGGCCGCGATCGGGATCGGCGCAGAGCTGGATCTCGTCGACGGCCACGAACTCGGGCCTGGGCATCTCGTCGCCGCCGAGATCGCGTCCGGTGCGGTTGATCGGGTCGAGCGGCATCGCCTCCACCGTGCAGGAGAACCAGCGCGCCCCCGGGGGCACGATCTTCTCCTCGCCGGTGATCAGCCCGACCCGCGCCGCACCCTTGGCCAGCACCATGCGGTCGTAGTTCTCGCGCGCCAGCAGCCGCAGCGGGAAGCCGATGATGCCGGAGCCGTAGCCGAGCAGGCGCTCCATCGCCAGATGGGTCTTGCCGGTGTTGGTCGGACCGAGCACCGCCCTGACGCGCGGCGCGAACGGCCCGTGCCGCGGTTCCTCCCGCCGCCCGTCGGCCAGGCTGGAGGGATCGAAAGGACCACGCGGCCGATAGGGTGCGCCCGACATGCTCAGATGGTCGGTCGGACGGGTACGGTTTGCAAGCGGCCGCGGCCGACGGCACCCTTTGCGCGGCAATGCCTGCCGGAAGCGACGCCCATGTTCGACCGACCGCTCGACTGCCTGATCGACGAGGCGGCGCTGGGCGACCGCCCGGTGCGCGAGATCCGCGCGATCCGGCCTGCCGGACTGGCGGCACTGCTCGCGTCGCTGCCGCCGGCGGATGCCGCCTGGCTGCGGGCGCAACGTTTCGCCGCCCGGCCGGGCGAGCTGGTGACGATGCCCGGACCGGACGGGATCGCCGGCGCCGTGCTCGGACTGGGCGACGCGCCGATGCCGGGCAGGACCCAGGGTCCGCATGCCTTCGGCAGCCTCGCCACCGTCCTGTCCGACGCCGGGCCGGCCGAGATCACCGCGTCGCCCGCGGCGGCGGCGGCCGAACCGGCGGCTCCGGCCTGGCGGCTGCTGCTGCCGCCCGACATGTCGGTCGATGACGCCGTGCTCGGCTTCTGTCTCGGCGCCTACCGGTTCAACCTGCTCCGCACGGCGCGTCCGGCGCCGGCGCCGGCGCTGCTGGTGCGGCCGACCGGGTCGGACGAGGCGGCCGCGGTCGCACGCGCGATCTGGCTGACGCGCGACCTCATCAACATGCCGGCCAACCTGCTCGGTCCGGTCGAGCTCGCCGAGGCCGGCCGTGCGGTGATGACGGCGTCCGGCGCCGAGGCCCGGATCGTCTCGGGCGGCGCGCTGGCAGAGGCCTATCCGACGATCGAGGCGGTCGGCGCCGGATCGGCACGGCCGCCGCAGGTGCTGGTCGCGCATTGGCGCGGCACGGGCGCTGCCGACGATGCGCCGCTGCTGTCGCTGGTCGGCAAGGGCGTCTGCTTCGACACCGGCGGCTATGATCTCAAGCCGTCGGCCGCGATGCTGCGGATGAAGAAGGACATGGGCGGGGCTGCGATCATGCTGTCGCTGGCGCGGCTGGTCATTGCGCGCGACCTGCCGGTGCGCCTGGCGCTGCGACTCGGCTGCGTCGAAAACAGCGTGTCCGGAACAGCGATGCGGCCGTCCGACGTGCTGCGCACCCGTCGCGGCCTGACCGTCGAGATCGGCAACACCGACGGCGAGGGACGGCTCGTCCTGTGCGACCTGCTTGCGGAGGCATCGGACGAGCAGCCGGATCTGCTGCTCGACGCAGCCACGCTGACCGGGGCGGCACGCGTGGCGCTGGGTCCGGATCTTCCCGCCATGTTCTGCAACAGCGACGCCGCGGCTTTCCTGCTGCTCGTGGCCGGACAGCGCGCGCATGATCCGCTCTGGCGGATGCCGCTCTGGGCGGGCTACGACGACTGGCTTTCAAGCAATGTTGCCGACCTGAACAATGTGTCATCCAGAGCCATGGCGGGCGCGATCACGGCTGCACTGTTCCTGCAGCGTTTCGTTGAACCATCGATCCGCTGGGCTCATATCGACAGTTACGCCTGGAACGATCACGCCCGCCCGGGCCGTCCGGAAGGCGGCGAGGCCCTCGGCCTGCAGGCGCTGTTCCACGCCGTGTTGCCGATTCTTAATCTCGAAAACCGACCGAAACAGTCTGGTAACGTCATTGGCACTGAACCAACTCAAACCTGAGCCTTATAGGGGAGTGCCATGATGGCCGCCGGAGAGTTGCTCTTGGGCGAGCCGGCCGCACCGGATTCTCGGTTCCGCAGACATCGCTCACCAGGTTCAGGATGGGCCGCCGGCGCGGCACGCAGCCATCCCGGTTCGATCAAGAAAGGATTTACTTTATGGCGCAGGTCGCAACCACCGACCATCTGGTCGCAACACTTCGGGATACAATTGTTTCGATGGTCCGTCGTGACGGCCCCGATCTGTCCGCGCGGCAGCTGGGCGTGTTCCTGACGTGCTACCTGCAGGAAGGCGCACACACCGTTCGCGGTCTCGCAGCCGATCTGAACGTGTCCAAGCCGGCGATCACGCGGGCGCTGGACCGTCTCGGCGAGCTCGATCTCGCGCGTCGCAAGGTCGATCCGATGGATCGTCGTTCGATCCTCGTGCAGCGGACCCTGAAGGGCACGGCCTATCTTCGCGAGCTGCGCTCGATCATGTCGGAAGCGTCGGGCACCGCGAAGCGGGCCGACCGCTCCGAGGAACGCGGCAGCCGGCGCGCGGCAGGCTGACCCGGGCCGCAACCCTGAAGATGGCGCTGCGATAGGACAGGATAACGGGCCTGCGGACCGCAGACCTGTTGTCAGCCTCGGTTTAGGAACTGTCTCATGCGGATGGCCATCTTTGCTTCAAGTCTCGTTCTCGTCGCCGGGGGCATGGCGTCGCCCGTGCTCGCCGCCCAGGATCCGGGGATCTCCGGCCCCCCCGACGGACGCGTGACCATCGTCTCCAGGTCGGCCGACATCGGGATCGGCGCCAGCTGGGGCAACGGCGTGCTGCGCTATGCCGGCCACAGCTACAAGTTCAGCGTCAAGGGCGTCGACGTGGCGGCGGTCGGCTATTCCAAGGTCGTCGGTCACGGTCGGGTCTATAACCTGAAGCATCTGCACGATTTCGACGGCACCTATGGGGCGGCCAATGGCGAGGCGACCGCCGGCAGGGGTCTCGGCGGCCAGGTGCTCAAGAACGGCAACGGTGTCGAGATCCGCATCGACGACATCAGCAAGGGCGCGCGTCTGGCAGGTGCGGTCCAGGGCATCGAGCTCACCCTCGCACCTGGCGCCTAGTCAGGACCAGCGGCCCAGTCCGGCGCGCGCTGCGCGCCGCCGGATCAGGATCGTCCAACCGAGCTGCGGCAGCATGACCAGCAGCAGCGCTGCGGCGGGCCGCCCCGGCGCCATCCAGCTCCCGAGCAGCCCGCCCCACAACACGAATCCCCAATGCAGGACGGCGATGGCCGGGCGCGGAATGCCGGTCCGGGCGGCGACCTGATAAAGGTGCCCGCGATGCGCCTGCGTAAGCCGTTCGCCGCCGAGCAGCCGTCTGCACAGGGTGAAGCACACGTCCCAGAGGATGCCCGCCAGCATCAGCGGCACTGCCAAGGCGGCGATTCCGGTAGCATCGTCGCATAGCAGGAACAGCGCCAGTCCCCCGGCGAGCTGGCCGCAGACCTGGCTGCCGACATCGCCCAGGAAGATCCGCCCCCTGGGGTAGTTGAAGGGCAGGAAGCCGATCAGACCGGCAGCCGCCATCGTCGCGACACCGACCAGAAGCGGATCGCCGAGCCTCCAGCCGTGACCGGCCGCCAGCAGGCAGAGCAGGGCGATGCTGCCCGCCGCCAGCCCGTTCATGCCGTCGATGAAGTTGGTGGCGTTGGTCACCAGCATCAGCCAGCCCATTGCCAGCGGCAGGAGCGGGATCAGCAGCATCGGCGGCGGCAGGGCGGGCAGCGTCGACAGCGCGGCGCCGATGGTCAGCAGCGAGACTGCGAGCTGCGCGCCGAGCTTGGCCTGGAAGCCGAACTGATGGACATCGTCGGCCCAGGACACCGTCGCCAGCAGCAGCACCCCGCTCAGGAACAGGCCGCAGGCCGGGGCCCGGTCGTGCGCATGCGGCAGCAGCGCCAGCGACAGCGGCATGCCCAGCAGCAGGCACGCGACCATGCCGACGCCGCCGCCCTTGGGCACCGGACGGTCGTGCGCGCTTCGCCCGCCCGGCACGTCCATGACCGCTAGCCGGATCATCCGGCGCACCAGGACGACGGACAGCAGGACGCCCAGCAGGCCGAGCAGCAGCAACCAGACGAGGTCCGAGCCGGTATCCGCCGCCGCTCCGTCGACCGCCATCGCCATTCTCCGGACGCGCTTCGCATGGATCTCCCCGGGCCACGAGCCGTCGGCTGCGTTGCGACGGCCTTCTAGCGCCGGGGAGGCTGGGCTATAGGGGCGCGCAGATGGCCTCGCAACGTCCTCCCGTGCGTCCCGCATCCGGGACGCCGTCCGCCACGCCCAGCCGCCGCGAAAGGCTGCGCCCGCTGAACCGTATCCTCGTCAACATGGCGCTCGACGGCGCCCTGGCGGCGGCGGCGGCGCCGATCGCGCGCTGGCTTGCCGATCCGCAGGGCGGGCTGATCCACCCGCTCTGGTTCCTGGCCAGCGGCGCCATCACCCTGCTCGTGGTCGGCGTGCCGTTCCGCATCCCGCAGCAGTACTGGCGCTTCTCCGGCGTGGCCGACCTGCTCGGCATCGCCGGCGCGTCGGTGGTCAGCGCCCTGCTGTTCGCCGGCCTGCTGCTTGCCACCGGCTTTCATCTGCCCAGCGTCAGCTTCCCGATCATCCACGCGCTGACGCTGCTGGTGCTGCTCGGCTCGCTCCGGATCGTTTATCGCCTGTCGCAGGGGCGGCCGATCGGCGCCAGCGGTGCGGCCACCCAGCGCGTGCTGCTGATCGGCGCCGACGAGGCGGCCGACCTGTTCCTGCGCGCGGTGCGACGCGAGCGGGCGACGGTTCTGCGCATCGTCGGGCTGCTGGCGCGCGGCAGCCATCAGCCGGGCCGGCGCATCCACGGCGTGCCGATCCTGGGAACGGTGCGCGACGTCGGCGCCGTGCTCGCCCGGCTGGAGCAGCAGGGGCGCCGGCCGGACGGGCTGGTGGTCACCGACTCGGATCTGCGCGGCGAGGATCTGGCGATCGTGATCCGGGCTGCGGAAGCCCTCGCGATCCCGGTCCGGCGCGTGCCGGACCCGACCGCCCTGTCGCCGGCGGCGCGGGTGGAGCTGCGTCCGGTAGCCATCGAGGACCTGCTCAACCGGCCGCAGGTCGCGCTGGATCGCGTCGCCATGGCGCGGCTCGTCGCCGGGCGCCGGGTGCTGGTCACCGGTGCCGGCGGCACCATCGGCTCGGAACTGGCGCGCCAGGTGGCGGCGCTGGCGCCGGCGATGCTGGTGCTGCTCGACCATGGCGAATTCGCGCTGTGGCAGATCGACCTGGAGCTCGCCGAGGGCGCCTCGGCCGGCATCGCCCGGCGCAGCGTCGTCGCCGACATCCGCGACGCCCGCCGGCTGGCCGAGCTGTTCGCGGAAGTGCGGCCGGAGATCGTGTTCCACGCCGCCGCCCTGAAGCACGTGCCGATCGTCGAGGCCAACCCGTCCGAAGGCATGCTGACCAACATCGTCGGCACCCGGCATGTCGCCGATGCGGCCCGGCTCGCCGGTTGCGCCGAGATGGTGCTGATCTCCACCGACAAGGCGGTCAATCCGAGCAGCCTGATGGGCGCCTCCAAGCGGGCGGCCGAGATGTACTGCCAGTCGCTCGACATCGCGGCGCGCCGCGCCGGTGCCGGCATGCGCTGCGTGACCGTCCGCTTCGGCAACGTGCTGGGCAGCACGGGCTCGGTGGTGCCGCTGTTCCGCCGCCAGCTGGAACGGGGCGGCCCGCTCACCGTCACCCATCCCGACATGCAGCGCTATTTCATGACCGTGCCGGAAGCGGTCGGGCTGGTGCTGCAGGCCAGTGCGGTGGGCGCCGGGACGGGCAGCAGCCCCGGCACCGACGCGCTGCTCGGCGATGGCGGCATCTTCGTTCTCGACATGGGCGAGCCGGTCAAGATCGTCGATCTGGCGCGGCAGATGATCCGGCTCGCCGGTTTGCGTCCGGAGCAGGACGTGCAGATCCGCTACACCGGCCTGCGTCCGGGCGAGAAGCTGTTCGAGGAGCTGTTCCACGGTCGCGAGCCGCCGCTGCCGACCGGTCATCCCGGCCTGCTGGTGGCGACGCCGCGCACGTCCGACGCGCTTGCCGTCGGTCAGGCGCTCGATGCGATCGGCACCGCCTGCCGCGCCGGCCGCACCGACGAGGCGCTGGTTCTGCTCAAGCGCCTGGTGCCCGAGTTCGCGCACAACCCGGAGGGGCTGATCTCGATCGACGGCCCTGCAGCCGCCCGCATCGAACCGGAGACGACCCTGCCATGAGCGCCGATCCGCAGCATCCGGCACCGGACCGCCAGGTGGCGTTCCTCGACCTGAAGGCGCAGCAGGCGCGCATCGCCCCCGCTTTGCGCGCCCGGCTGGAGGCGGTGCTGGCGCACTGCCAGTTCGTGCTCGGGCCGGAGGTGACGGAGCTCGAGCAGCGGCTCGCGGGCTATTGCGGGGCCGCGCACTGCGTGGCGGTGAGTTCCGGCACCGACGCGCTGCAGATCGCCATGATGGCCGAGGGCATCGGTCCGGGCTGCGCGGTGTTCCTGCCGGCCTTCACCTACACCGCGACCGCCGAGGTGCCGCTGGTGCTGGGCGCGGTGCCGGTGTTCGTCGATGTCGATCCGCAGACCTTCCAGATCGACACCGCCCATCTGCGCGCCCGGATCGACGCGGTGCGGCGCGAGGGCAGGCTGCGTCCGGCGGCGATCATCGGCGTCGACCTGTTCGGCCAGCCGGCGCCGTGGGCGGTGCTGCGCGCGATTGCCGGCGAGTCCGGCCTGTTCCTGCTCGACGACTGCGCGCAGAGCTTCGGCGCCAGCCTCGGCAACGCCAAGCTCGGACGCGAGGCCGATGTCACCGCGATCAGCTTCTTTCCGTCCAAGCCGCTGGGCGGCTACGGCGACGGCGGCGCGCTGCTGACCGACGACGGCGATCGCGCGAGGCTCTACCGGAGCCTGCGCTCGCATGGCGAGGGCGGGACGCGCTACGAGGTGCTGCGCACCGGCATGAACGGCCGGCTCGACACGCTGCAGGCGGCCGTGCTGCTGGCCAAGCTCGACGTGTTCGAGGCCGAGCTCGTGCGCCGCAGCGAGATCGCACGCGCCTACGACCTGGGCCTGGCCGGCCGCGTTGCCATTCCGGTTCGTGTCCCAGACAGCAGCAGCGCCTGGGCGGTGTATGCCGTGCTGCTGCCGGGTCCGGCCGAGCGGGACGCGCTGCAGGCCGGGCTGCAACGCCGTGGGGTGCCGACCGCGATCTATTATCCGCGGCCGCTGCATCTGCAGCCGGCATACCGGCCGCACCATGACGGCGCCGCCCTGCCGGTGTCGGAAGCTCTTGCCGGCCGCATCCTGGCGCTGCCGATCCATCCCGAGCTCGACGAGGCCGACATCCGCCACGTCATCGACTCCGTCTGCGGCGCGCTCGCCGGCTGACGGCGCGATCGGTCAGCGAGCGTCTCGTCTCGCACGCCGCCGCATGCCGTCGGGACACGGCTCCGGCGGCTCGCGGTCTGCCGCCGGCTCGCCCGATGGCAGGCCGCTGCTGTCGCCGACATGCAGCACGGTCCGGTTCCGGCCGAGCTGCTTGGCGCGGTACAGCGCCCGATCGGCGAACGCCATCTGGTCGTTCAGCGCCTGCCGGCCTGTGGCGATGCTCAAGCCGATGCTGACGGTCGCCGGAACGCCGTCTCCCGGCTCCGCGGCCGCGAACGCGACCCGGATGTCCTCGGCATGACCGCGCGCCTCCGCCACGGTCGCGCCGTCGAATGCCGCTGCGAACTCCTCGCCGCCGATCCGGCCGAAGATCGCGCGGTCGCCCAGGATGGCGGTCGCGATCTGCGTGAAGCGCAGGATCACGGCGTCGCCGGCCGCATGGCCCGACGTGTCGTTGATGCGCTTGAAGTGGTCGATGTCGAACAGCAGGATGCCGCGATGCTCGATGGCCTCGGCGGCGCGCCAGAATCCGCGCCGGTTGAGCACGCCGCTCAGCTCGTCATGCAGCGCCCGCGCCTGTTCGCGCAGGAAAGCCCCGTCGAGGATCAGCAGCATGCTCAGGCCCGGCCACAGCACCACCCAGCCTAGGAGCTCCGCCGGCAGCACGGAGGCGATCAGGCCATGCCATGACCGGCCGTCCCCGACGGGACCCGACGCCGCCAGCCATGTCATGCAGAGCAGGTGCGCGATGCCGACGACGATCAGGCCGCGCCCGGCCGGCCTGCGCCGCCGCGCACGCAGCAGTGCCGTCAGCGACAGGCCGACCGGCATGATGCCGACCGCACCCGCCAGGGCAGGGAGGCGGGATGCCGCGCCGGACACCGCCAGCCACGAACTCCCGATCAGCCAGACCGTCGAAGGGACCGCCAGCCACACCGGCGACGGCCGGCCACCGAAGCTCCGGCTCGTCGCCTGCCAGAAACAGCTGGCGGCGAGCAGGTCGAGCGCCACCGCAGCCTGGCCGAGTGCTGGGAACGCCGTTGCCGGTGCAGGCATGGAGAAGGGCAGGCCGAGCGCTGCCGCCAGCGCGCCGAAGCCGAGCAGGCGCAGCGATGGGTGGGGCTGCTGCCGGGAAGCGACGCCGCACAGCATCGCCATCAGCAGCGGGACAAGGGCGAACGGGATCATCGGCAAAGCCGACGACGACAGCAGAACGCGATCTGTTCAACTCCGGTAACAGGGAATGCCCAAACAGGCCTGTGCTGGACGGCCCGATCGTTCTGTGCATACCCGCAGAGACCGGACAGGTTTCATGAAAAGCCCGACAGCAGGACGCTGCCGGCCGCGGTCCGGCGACTGTGGCGCCCGTGAGGCCGCGAGCGTGGCGACGGGGCTGGCGGTCGGCGAGGTCGCCGGTTGCCGCCCGCAGGCACGCTGGCGAGCCGGGTGGCGGATTGTCAGGAAAAGTGACCCGGCCGTTTTACCTGTTCGAAGGCCTTCCCGGCAGTTAGGAAGATCGAAAGGCCGGCCATGTCGCCGCCGGGACGTGGAGAGCACGCGACATGGATGAGCTTCTCCGCCTGCCGGTTTGCCGGGCCGGCCTGTTCGGTATCGGCCTGCTGCTGGCTT
>CAXTZG010000078.1:10929-18600 GCA_964248625.1 uncultured Acetobacteraceae bacterium
CGGCCCGTGCGCAGCGGCAGGGCGCAGCGCCGCCGGTGTCGGGTCCGTCCGCCCCCGCTGACGCCAGCTCGCAGGAGAACCTCACCGTGCTCGGCCACCGCAAGCGGTTCGAGGCGGCGCCGATGCCCGGTCCCGAGCTGCCGCCCCCGCCCGACAAGCCCGGCCTGCATCTCGGTCGCTACAAGATCTCCGGCGACCAGAGCAAGAAGGACGGCTTCGACGATCAGACCGGAGCCTTCATCGCGCCGTTCGGGAGCGCCTATACCGGCGCCAGTCCGGTGGCCGGCGGTCTTGCCTCGCAGCACCAGCAATAAAGGCCCCTTGCCTCGGCAGGCCGACCCGGGACGGCCGGACCGCGACGCGTCAGGCGGCTTGGGCGAGGAAGCTCATGACGTAGTGCCGCAGGCTTTCGACATCGAGCGTCCGCTGCGGCCCCACCCCGGCCGCCCGCACGTTGCGACGGTCGAACCGGCGTATCTGAGCGAAATACGGCACGTAATGGCGCAGTCTCTGCATCAGCATCTCCGCCAGCCTGCCGTCCGGGCCGCCACCGTCCGCTGCCCGCCCGATCGTCAGGCCTGACAGCGGCGACAGCGTCGCCAGCACCTCGATCAGCGACAGCGGGCTGTCGCTCGTCAGATGGAATGCATGCCCCAGGCTGGGGTCGCCCGCATCAAGGAGCTGGATCATTTCGTCGACCACCACGTCGACCGGGATCAGGTCGAGCGTGGAGCCGTGCGGCAGCGGCAGCAGGATGGTCTGCCCGTGTGCCCGCGGCAGGCGGCCCAGCGCCCGCATCGTCTCGATCACCTTGTAGAAGCCCGACGGCGCGGAGAAACGCTGCGTGACCGAGTGGGCGATGATGATGCTGGGGCGCAGGATGCGGAACGGCATGCCGGACGCGTGGCAGGTGCTGCGGACCAGCGCCTCGGCTTCCCACTTGCTTTCCTCGTAGGCGTTGCTGAAGCCGGGCGGCCGATCGGTCGCGTCCTCGAGGATGTCGCCGCCGCGATTGCCGGCGACGTAGGCGGTGCTGACATAGTTGAATTCGCTGGCGCCCAGCTGTCTGGCGGCAGCCAGCATCGCGCGCGTGCCGTCGATGTTGGCCGCACGCACCGCCTCGCGGTCGGCAGCGCGGAACGACAGGTTGGCGGCGCAATGCAGCAGCCGGAACGGCCGGTCCGGACGGGCGGATCGCCACCGGGTCGCAGCCTGGATCCAGTCCGGCTCACTGACGTCGCCGCGGATCGCTTCCGCACGCCGGAGCATGGCATCGATGCCGCCTGCGGCGACCCGATCCTCGCCGACGCCGCGCAAGGCGTCCTGCAGCTTGAGGTTGGCGCTGTTGTCGTCGCCGGAGCGGATCAGACATCCGGCACTGGCGCGCTGATGGCGCTGCAGCCAGCCCGCTACGAACTGGGCGCCGAGAAAGCCGCTGCCGCCGGTGACAAGAAGGTCTTCGACCGGGACTGTCCGATCAAGAAGCCGGTCCTGTCGGCACTGCATGGCGTCCCTGCTTCTGAGAGCCCTGTAAGTGTGCATCATGCTGTCGCGGCACAAGCCGGATTTTGCTATACGGCCACCGGCTGTCGCGTCCCGGACAAGGGAACCACGCGCATCGGCCCGCGTTCGAGGCAGCCGCAGCTGCAACACCATCTGAGGGTTAGCGCCATTTTCAAGGGAAACAAGTTCGGCGAGCGTCAGTCAACGTCCGCCGAGGCGAAGCAGGCCATCCTGGCCAAGTTCCAGTCGCGCCCGCCGGCGGACGATCCGGAGGTCCAGGCACGCGCCGCCGAGCGCAAGGCGATCGCCGACGCCCGCGACGCCCGTCTGGCCGAGCGACGGCTCGAGCGCGAGGCCGAGGCCGCGCGCCAGGCCGTCGAGCGGGAAGCGGCGCTGGCCGCGGAGGCCGTGCGTCGCAAGGAGGAGGAAGTGCAGGCCGCCGAGGCGCTGCGTGCCGCCGCCCTGCTCAAGCTGGAGCAGAAGGCAGCCCGCGACGCCCGCTACGCTGCTCGCAAGGCACGTCGCTGAACCCAGCCGGGACCGCCCGGACCCCGACCGCCGTCGTCACCGGCAGCACCGGCGGGATCGGCCGCTGGATCGCGCTCGGCCTTGCCCGGGCCGGCCACCAGCTGGTGCTGGTCGGGCGGTCGGCGGAGCGGCTGGCGGCGGCCGTTGCCTGGATTGAGATCTTAGCGCCGGGCGCACGGCTTTCGACCGTGCGGGCCGATCTGTCGCTGCTCGGCGAAACCAGACGGGCCGCGCGGGAGATCGCTGCGCTTGCACCTGTGGTCGATGTCCTGGTCAACAATGCCGGGACCCTGTCGCCGCGTCGCGTCGAGACCGCCGAGGGCCACGAGCTCACCCTTGCGGTGAACCATCTGGCCCCCTTCGTCCTGACCCGGATGCTGCTGCCGGCGCTGCAGGCCGGCGGGACGGGGCGCGTGGTGATGGTCGGCTCGTCCAGCGCCGACCGGGCGACGATCGACCCCGACGACCTGGAGCTCAGGCGCGGCTGGTTCATGGCGCGCGCCTACGCCCGCTCCAAGCTCGCCCTGCTGATGACCAGCATCGAGACGGCCGCGCGGCTGCGGGAGCTGGGCGTCACCATCAACGTCGTGCATCCCGGCCTTGTCGCCACCGGGCTGGTGCGCAGCGGCGGCATCGAGCAGCTGGTTTGGCGCGCGATGAGCCGGTTCGCCCTGACCGAGGCGCAGGGCGCCGACACCCCGCTTCATGCGGCACTGGCGCCGGAGCTCGCCGGCGTCAGCGGATGCTATTTGAAGTCGCGTGCCGTGGTCGCGCCGAACCGGCGGGCGCTTGAGCCGGCGCTGCGGGCGCGGGTGCTGGCGGCGACGGAGCGGCTGGCGGGCGCGGACTGACCGGCCGCAGGCGACGCCAGGCACCGGCGACGCCGAGCTGGCTGCTCCAGCCCCTGGCACCCCGTCGGAACGGCCCGTGCATCGAGAAGCCGGCCTGCTTGGCCGTGAACAGGCAGGCGACCTGTTGCCGCATCTCCTCGTCGCGCGGCATCTCCGACGCGAAATCGCTCTTCGACACCAGGTATCCGGCGAGCCGCGGCGACAGCCGCGCGATCCAGGAGAAGGCCAGCACCACGCCGGTGAGCAGCATCTCGCCGCCGCGTCCGGTGGCGCACAGATACACCCCCTGCGCCGCGATATCGGCCTGATACACCGGGGGCACCGGGCGCGCCGGGAACCCCATGTGCGAGACCGCATGATCGAAGAACGGCGTGTTGATCGCCGGCGGGAACAGCGTGCCGATCCGCACCCGGCTGCCGGCCAGCCGCAGCTCCATCCGGAGCGACTGGCCGAAGGCCCGCACCGCCGCCTTGGCGCCGCAATAGGAGGTCATCAGCGGCACGCCGTGGAACACCACGGCGGAACAGACATTGACGATCATGCCCTCGTCGCGCGGCCGCATGTGCGACAGCGCCACCCGGGTCCCGTTGACGGTGCCGAGATAGGTCACGTCGGTGACGCGCCGGAACTCGGCCTCGGACACGTCGGTGAAGTGGCCATAGACGCCGTTGCCGGCTGCATTCACCCAGACGCCGATCGGCCCGAGCGCTGCCGCGACCGCGCGCGCGGCAGCGGCCAGGGCGGCGCTGTCGGTCACGTCGGCGGCAGCCCACGCCACCGCAGCGCCCGGGCTCTGTTGCTCGATCAGCGAAGCGGCCGCGGCCAGCCCGGCGCCGCTGCGCGACACCAGCCCGACCTTCCAGCCGCGGCTGGCGAACAGGGCGGCGCTGCACAGCCCGATGCCCGAGGACGCGCCGGTCACCAGCACGACGCGCGTCTGCATCGCCTCGGTCACGGGCTTTGGCATGCGATAAGGTTCAACGGCATCCCGCATTAGCGCCGGTCCGGCGCCGGCTGTAAATCATGCCGCCCGTCCGGCCGCGCGGAGGCGCGCTGTGCAGGCATGTGCCATGGCGGCTGGACGCGGGCCATGCGACTGCTATCGGGTGGCGGCCACGGGCAGCATCGTCCGACCGAGGAGCGACGACCGTGAGCCTATCGCTGACCCACCTGCAGCGCCTGGAAGCCGAGAGCATCCACATCCTGCAGGAGGTGGTGTCCGAAGCCGAGCGGCCGGTGATGCTCTATTCGGTCGGCAAGGACAGCGCGGTGATGCTGCATCTGGCGCGCAAGGCGTTCCATCCGGCGCCGCCGCCGTTTCCGCTGCTGCATGTCGACACCACCTGGAAGTTCCGGGCGATGTACGAAATGCGCGACCGCATGGCGCGCGACAGCGGCATGGAGCTGCTGGTCCACCACAATCCCGAGGCGCGTGCGCGCGGCATCAACCCGTTCGATCACGGCGCGCTGCATACCGACATGTGGAAGACCGAGGGTCTGAAGCAGGCGCTCGACAAGGGCGGCTTCGACGCGGCCTTCGGGGGCGCCCGGCGCGACGAGGAGAAGAGCCGCGCCAAGGAGCGGATCTTCTCGTTCCGCTC
This sequence comes from uncultured Acetobacteraceae bacterium, assembly GCA_964248625.1. GTDB lineage: Bacteria > Pseudomonadota > Alphaproteobacteria > Acetobacterales > Acetobacteraceae > Lichenicola. Next base: position 15,413 of record CAXTZG010000078.1, read on the forward strand.
GGCGAGCCATCGCTGGGACCCGAAGAACCAGCGGCCGGAGCTGTGGCGGCTCTACAATGCGCGCAAGGCCAGGGGCGAGAGCATCCGCGTGTTCCCGCTCTCCAACTGGACCGAGCTCGACATCTGGCAATACATCCAGCGCGAGGCGATCCCGATCGTGCCGCTGTATTTCGCGAGCCCCCGGCCGACGGTGCTGCGCGACGGGCTGATCCTGGTGGTCGACGACGAGCGCTTCCGGCTGCATCCGGGCGAGACGCCGGTGATGCGCAGCGTCCGCTTCCGCACGCTGGGCGACTACCCGCTGACCGGCGCCGTCCAGAGCACGGCAGCCACCCTGCCGGAGGTGATCCAGGAGATGCTGCTGACCACCACCAGCGAGCGCCAGGGCCGCGCCATCGACCATGACGCAACCGCGTCGATGGAGAAGAAGAAGCAGGAGGGCTACTTCTGATGGACATGCCGGGCTACCGGGCCGACGCGCTCGCCGCCGCCGACATCGATGCCTACCTGGAGCAGCACCGCCGGAAATCGCTGCTCCGCTTCATCACCTGCGGCTCGGTCGATGACGGCAAGTCGACCCTGATCGGCCGGCTGCTCTTCGACAGCAGGATGATCTTCGACGACCAGCTCGCGGCGCTGGAAGCCGACAGCCGGCGTCTCGGCACCCAGGGGCAGAACATCGATTTCGCGCTGCTGGTCGACGGGCTCGCCGCCGAACGCGAGCAGGGCATCACCATCGACGTCGCCTACCGGTTCTTCTCGACCGAGCGCCGCAAGTTCATCGTCGCCGACACGCCCGGGCACGAGCAGTACACCCGCAACATGGTCACCGGCGCCTCCACCGCCGACCTCGCGGTGATCCTGGTCGATGCGCGCAAGGGCATCCTCACCCAGACCCGCCGCCACAGCTTTCTCGCCCACCTGCTCGGCATCCGGCACTTGGTGCTGGCGGTCAACAAGATGGACCTGATCGGCTACGACCAGGATCGCTACGACGCCATCGTTGCGGAGTACCGCCTCTTCGCCGCCTCCATCGGCATCGAGAGCTTCCTGCCGATGCCGATCTCGGGCCTGGCCGGCGACAGCATCACCAGCCGGTCAGCCAACATGGCGTGGTATGCCGGCCCCTGCCTGATCGAGCATCTGGAGACCGTCGAGCTCGACGTCGCCGCCGCGCAGGGCAGGCCGTTCCGCATGCCGGTGCAGATGGTGAAGCGGCCGGACCTCGATTTCCGCGGCTTCGCCGGCCTGATCGCGTCGGGCAGCATCCGTCCGGGCGACGCCGTGCGCATCCTGCCCTCCGGACGCACCAGCACCGTAGCCCGCATCGTCACCTTCGATGGCGACCTCGAGATCGCGGTCGCCGGCCAGTCGGTCACCCTGACGCTGGCCGACGAGGTGGATTGCTCGCGCGGCGACGTGATCAGCGCGGCCTCCGACCCGCCCGAGGTCGCCGACCAGTTCGAGGCGACGCTGGTCTGGATGTCGGACGAGCCGATGCTGCCCGGCCGCTCCTATCTGCTGAAGCTTGCGAGCCAGACCGTGTCGGCGCAGATCCAGGCGCCGAAATACCAGGTCAACGTCAACACGATGGAGCATCTGGCGGCACGAACGCTGGAACTGAACGCGATCGGCGTCGCCAACCTGTCGACCGATCGGCCGCTGGTGTTCGCGCCCTATGCCGAGAGCCGCGAGCTCGGCGGCTTCATCCTGATCGACAAGATCAGCAACGCCACCGTGGCCGCCGGCCTGCTGCATTTCGCGCTGCGCCGCGCCCAGAACATCCATTGGCAGGCGATCGAGATCAACCGCGACGCGCATGCGGCGCAGAAGCAGCAGCAGCCGCGCGTGCTCTGGTTCACCGGCCTGTCCGGAGCCGGCAAGTCGACCATCGCCAATCTGGTGGAAAAGAAGCTGCATGCGCTGGGCCGGCACAGCTTCCTGCTCGACGGCGACAACATCCGCCACGGGCTGAACAAGGATCTCGGCTTCACCGATGCCGACCGGGTGGAGAACATCCGCCGGGTCGGCGAGGTGGCGAAGCTGATGACCGATGCCGGGCTGATCGTGCTGACCGCCTTTATCTCGCCGTTCCGGGCCGAGCGGCGGCTGGTGCGCTCGATGCTGCCCGAGGGCGAGTTCGTCGAGATCCATGTCGACACCGCGCTCGCCGAGGCGGAGCGGCGCGACGCCAAGGGGCTCTATGCCAAGGCGCGGCGCGGCGAGCTGAAGAACTTCACCGGCATCGACAGCCCCTATGAGCCGCCGGAGCATCCGGAGCTGCGCATCGACACCGCCAGCACGACGCCGGAGCAGGCGGCCGAGCTCATCGTCGCCAGCCTGTTCCCGTGACGCGGACCGGGCGACGGGTCCCTGCGCGGCGAGTGCTGCGGTAACCGCGTCGGCGCCGGCTCCTGCTGCGAGGTGGTCCCGGAAACGATTACCCGGAGATTGTAGCACGGCTGCAATATGGCGCCGTGCTGTTGCCATGATGCCGGTCGAGGCTCGCGCTGTCGCGTCGCCGGACACGGCGCCGCATGTCCAGAGATGATCCGGAAGGTTCTGCATCCATGCTCGTCCGCTATCGGTTCGGTATTCCGCTGCTTGCCCTGGCCGCCGGCCTGGCGGGCCTCGGCGATGCCCACGCCCAGCCCTACGGCTATGCCCCGATCCCGCCGCCACGCTTCGAGGCGCCGCCACCACCGCCGCCGCCGGGACCGCGCATGGTCTGGCAGCGCGGGAGCTGGGAATGGGCCGGTGGAGGCTATGCCTGGCATCCCGGCCATTATGTCGGCTGGCGTCCGCATTACGGCGAGTGGATCCCCGGCCATTGGCGGCGCCGCGGCTACGAGACGGTCTGGATCCCGGCGCACTGGCGATAGGACGCGGACGGCCGGGCGTCCCGGCAGGGCGGCTGCCTGCGGTGGCGGTGCCCGGCGGTCATGAGGCGGCCTCGAGCTCCTGCTCGGCGTCCAGCCACTGCTCCTCGGCCGCCGCCGCTTCCCGCGCGATTGCGGCGAGCCGGGTGTTGGCGCGCGTGATCTCCTCGGCGCGGCCGGACACATACAGCGCCGGATCGGCCAGCCTGGCTTCGAGGGCTGCCCGTTCGGTGGCGAGCCTGGCGATCAGCGCTTCCGCGTCGCGGGCGCGCTTGCGCACCGGCGCCATCGCGCGGCGCACCTCGGCGC
>CAXTZG010000079.1:0-5015 GCA_964248625.1 uncultured Acetobacteraceae bacterium
GGGATCGGCGCAACGCCACAGCCGCCCGCGCACCACGAAATACCGCCCGTCCGGCGTCACCGGATGACGCGGATCATTCACGCCAGACGCACAGCCGTGCCGCCCCGTGCCGCCGCTCGGCCAGCAGCGGCCGGTCGGTGGGCGCCGGCTCCTCGGCGGCGACCTCGGCCACCACCAGCGCATCGGCGGCAGCCCAGCCCGCCCGTTGCAATGCCGCGAGTGCCGGTGCTGCCAGCGATCGTCCGTAGGGCGGGTCCAGGAACACCAGGCCGGCAGCACCCCAGCCCGAACGCGCGGCGGGCGGCCGGACCGCGTCGCAGCCGACCACCAGCGACGAAGCTTCCATCCGGCAGGCCGCGATGTTGGCGGCCACGCAGGCCAGCGCGGCACGGTCGCACTCCAGGAACACGGCGCGCGCAGCACCGCGTGACAGGGCTTCCAGGCCGAGCGCGCCGGTGCCGGCAAACGCGTCCAGCACCGGGCCGTCGAGCGCCGTCCCGGCCCAGTCGGCGTGGCGGAGCATGTCGAACAGGGCCTGGCGCACGCGGTCGGCGGTCGGGCGCGTGGCGGGAGAGGCGGATGCGAGAGCGCGGCCGCGCAGGGTGCCGGCGATTATGCGCATGCAAAGGGCTCCGCCCTCTGCACTCCGGCAAAAGGGCGGAGCCCTTTTGAAACCCAACTCATGTCTTGGGGAGCTGCTCGCGCAGGACCTTGCCGGTGACTTCCTCCAGCTCGGAGCGACCGAGGGTGCTGAGCTGGAACGGGCCGTAGGAGGTGCGGATCAGGCGGCTGACATGAAAGCCCAGGCTCGTCATCACCCGCCGGATCTCCCGGTTGCGGCCCTCGCGCAGCGCCACCGTGATCCAGGCATTGTCGCCCTTGCGGCTGTCGAGCCCGGCCTCGATCGGGCCGTACTGCACCCCGTCCACCACCGGGCCCTTCGCCAGCTCGGCCAGCTGGCGCTCGTCCACCGAACCGAACACCCGCACCCGGTAGCGCCGGATCCAGCCGTTCGACGGCAGCTCGAGCTGGCGCGCCAGCGCGCCATCGTTGGTCAGCAGCAGCAGGCCTTCGCTGTTGAGGTCGAGCCGGCCGACCGACACCACCCGCGGCAGGCCCGGCGGCAGGGCGGCGAACACCGTCGGCCGGCCCTCGGGATCCTTGTGCGTGGTCACCAGCCCGTCCGGCTTGTGGTAGCGCCACAACCGGGTGCGGTCGGGCTGGTCGACCACCGTCTTGTTGAGCTGCACCACGTCGCCCGGCTGCACGAAGGTCGCCGGATGCGTGACGACAGCGTTGTTCAGCCGGACCCGGCCCTCGGCCAGCAGCTTCTCGGCATCCCGCCGGCTGGCGACCCCGGCGCGCGCCAGCCACTTGGCGATCCGCTCGCCCCGCCCGGCGCCCGCATCGGCCTCGGGCGGAAGGGCGTCGTCGGCGCTCAACCCGCCGCCGCCGAGACCAGCGCCTCGAGCACCCGGCGGTCGCCGGCATCGATGCCGAACTCCGGATGCCACTGCAGCCCCAGGCAGAACCGCCTGTCGGGATGCTCGATGCCCTCGATCACCCCGTCCCCGGCCACCGCATTCACCCGTCCGCGCCCCGGATCGCGCACCGCCTGGTGGTGCGCCGAGTTCACCTGCATGCCCCCGGTGCCCACGATCCGCGCCAGCAGCGTGCCGGGTTCGATGCGCACCGGATGGCCGGGCTCGTGGCGGGGATTGGGCTGCTCGTGCGCCAGCGCGCCCTCGATGCTGTCGGGGATGTGCTGGATCAGCGTGCCGCCCAGCGCGACCGCCAGCAGCTGCTGCCCGCCGCAGATACCGAGGATCGGCATGTCGCGCTCCAGCGCGCCGCGCAGCAGCACCATCTCGGCGCGGGTGCGGCCCTGCTTGAGCACCACCGTCTCGTGCTGCTCGTCGAGGCCGTAGAGCCTGGGATCGACGTCGAAGGCGCCCCCGGTGACGACCAGCGCGTCGATGGCGTCGAGCATGTCCTCGGCGATCTCGGCATGATGCGGCAGCGCCACCGGCAGCCCGCCCGCCTGGACCAGGCTGCTCATGTAGTTCTTGCGCAGCGCGTACCAGGGATAGATGGAGTAGCCGGGAGCCTCCCTGGTGCCGCCCTGCTCGCTGTCGAGGGTGACGCCGATGATCGGACGGATGCGCTTCATGCGCCCTGGTTAGAGCAATATCGTCGTGCGGGGAATTCCGGAGGATCGATGACGCCGATGCAGGCTGCCCTGGAGGAAGCGCGCGCCGCCGCACGCCGCGGCGAGGTGCCGGTCGGCGCCCTGGTGCTGGCGCCGGACGGCGCCGTGCTCGCCCGCGCCGGCAACCAGGTCGAGGCCTGTCGCGACGCCTCCGCCCATGCCGAGCTGCTGGCCCTGCGCGCGGCAGCCAGCCGGCTCGGACGCAGCCGGCTGGAAGGCTGCAGCCTGGTGGCGACGCTGGAGCCCTGCCCGATGTGCGCCGCCGCCGCATCGCATTTCCGCGTCGCCCGGGTGCTGTTCGGCGCCTATGACCCCAAGGGCGGCGGCGTCGAGCATGGCCCGCGCCTCTACCAGCAGCCGGGCTGCCTGCACCGGCCCGACGTGGTCGGCGGCATCGACGAGCGGGAGTGCGCCGGCCTGCTGCGCGCGTTCTTCGCGAGCCTGCGTGGCTAACGCATGTTTCATCGCCACGTAGGAGTGATGTGTGGCGACACGACGCATGGTCTGCCGCACTACCAGATGATCGGTTCCGTCTAAGCCACGCCAGCCGGACCCAAGCAACAGGAACACCATGTCTGACGCCTCGCAGATCCATCCGCAGCATACCGCCCACCGCCGGGCGGTCCGCTCCTTCCTGGCCGTGCTGGTAGCCGGCACGATGCTCGGCGGCGTCGCCTCGCATCCCTCGCCCGCCCGCGCCCAGACCGCCATCCAGCCCAGCGGCATGACCGTGAAGCTTCCCGACTTCGTCGGCCTGATCAAGCAGGTGAAGCCGGCGGTCGTGTCCATCACCTCGATCATCAAGGATGACGGCTCTGACGACGACAGCGACGGCAGCCAGGGCGGCGGCGGCGGCGGCAGCCAGGGTGGCCAGCAGATGCCGTTCCCGTTCCCCTTCCCGTTCCAGATGACGCCGCAGAACCACGCGTCCCGGACGGTCGAGGCACGCGGCTCTGGCTTCATCATCTCCGCCGACGGCTTCATCGTCACCAACAACCACGTGGTAAAGAACGCCACCGCCGTCAGCGTCACGTTGGATGACGGCACCACCCTGAAGGCCAAGGTGATCGGCCGCGATTCCGGCACCGATCTCGCTCTGCTCAAGGTGAAGCCCTCGGCCAAGCTGTCCTTCATCCAGCTTGGCGAAAGCAACGACGTCGAGCCCGGCCAGTGGGTGATCGCGGTCGGCAACCCGTACGGCCTCGGCGGCTCGGTCACGGCGGGCATCGTGTCGGCGCGCGGCCGCGACATCGGCGACGGTCCCTATGACAGCTTCATCCAGGTGGATGCCGCGATCAACCGCGGCAACTCCGGCGGACCCCTGTTCACCCAGGACGGCAAGGTCGTGGGCGTGAACACCGCCATCCTGTCGCCGTCGGGCGGCAGCATCGGCATCGGCTTCGCGATCCCGTCGGACGTGGTCAAGAACGTGGTGGCGCAGCTGGAGAAGACCGGCCACGTGGTGCGCGGCTACCTGGGCGTCACCGCGCAGGAGATCACCCCCGGCATGGCCAAGGCGCTCAGCCTGCCGGCTCCGACGTCGGGCCCGGCCACCGGCGCCCTGGTCGCCAGCGTGCAGTCCGACAGTCCAGCCGAGAAGGCCGGCATCAAGCCCGGCGACGTCATCACGGCGTTGAACGGGCAGAAGATCGCCAATCCAAAGGATCTGGCGATCAAGGTCGCCGACGTCACGCCCAACGGCCGGGTGACGCTCACCTACCTGCGCAACGGCGCCTCGCAGACCACCGACGCGACTGTCGCCAACCTCGCAGGCCATAACGGCACCGGCAGCGGTGGCGGCGGCCAGGAGGGCGGTGCGGGCAACAACGGCTCGATCGGCGTGTCGCTGGCCGCACTGACCCCCGACCTGCGCCAGCAGCTCGGCGTCGATGGCAGCGTCCACGGCGTCGTCGTCCGCTCGGTCCGCTCCGGCTCGCCTGCGGACGCCGCCGGCATCCATGCCGGCGACATCATCGTCGCCGTCGGCAACCGGCTGGTGGCCAACCCCAGGGACGCGGCCGACGCGGTGCATGCGGCTCTGGCGAAGGGCAACGTGGCGCTGCGCATCCTGCATAACGGCCAGATGGCGTTCGTGGCCGTTTCTCCCGACAGCGGTCAGGCGGATGGCGGCAGCGACGCTGGCGGCAACGAGGCCGGCGGCGACAGCGGCTCGGGTGACGACAGCGGCAACGGCAGCGACGGCGGCAGCGGCGGCGACCAGCCCGGCTGAGCACGCCATCCCGGCCGGAGGCGAGCACCCGGCCGGACGCTCCCGATCAGCCGAGCAGCCTGATCCCGACCACGACCAGGATCAGGGCCATGGCCTGCCTGAGCAGCCGTTCGGGAACCCGGCTGCTGAGCAGGCTGCCGGCCACGACGCCCGGGATCGAGCCCAGCACCAGCGACCAGAACAGGTGCCAGTCGACCGAGCCGACGAGCCAGTGGCCGATGCCCGCCACCAGTGTCAGCGGCACGGCATGGGCGATGTCGGATCCGACCACGCGCGACGTCGGCAGCGTCGGGTAGAGCAGGATCAGGGCCGTCACCCCGATCGCGCCGGCACCGACCGACGAGATCGTCACGAACACCCCGAGATAAACGCCGAGCACCACCGTAAGGATGCCCGCCCGGCGGCTGCCCGGGTTCAGGTTCAGCCGCCGCGCGTGGCGCATGATGATGCCGCGCAGCATCAGGCTCGCCGCGGTCAGCAGCAGCGCCACCCCGAGCGCCAGCGACAGCAGGTGCCCGCTGGCCGCCGACGGCGACCCGAGCCGCGACAGCGCCCAGAGCGTTCCCAGCGTTCCCG
>CAXTZG010000079.1:5025-18501 GCA_964248625.1 uncultured Acetobacteraceae bacterium
GCAGCCCGACGATCCGCCACTCCACCGTCCCGGCAAGGCCGTGCACCAGCGTGCCGGCGGTCTTGGTGGTGGCGGCGTAGAGCAGGTCGGTGCCGATCGCGGTCGCCGGATGGAAGCCGAACAGCAGCACCAGCAGCGGCGTCATCAGCGAGCCGCCGCCCACTCCAGTCAGTCCGACCAGGATGCCGACCACCAGCCCGGACAGGACATAGGCCAGGAAAAGCGGATGCTGCGGCGCCATGAAGCGATCCTGCGACGGGAGCATGGCACGAGACAGCAGCCGGTCCCGGCTGTCCATGACGCCAAGGGCGCACCGCATCGCAAGACGGGGCACGCGCCCCGGGAGCCGAAACCCTCCTGATGTGTTGCGTCCGCAGTGCAGCCGACCCGGGAGCGAGCCTGTCATGTCCACCGCCATTGGCCGGGTGTCCGGCAGGCCGGCCGTCGAGTCTGCGTCGCTGCCGCCGCGCACCTTCATCGTCTGCGTGCTGGCGAGCCTGGCCGGGCTGATGTTTGGCCTCGATATCGGCGTGATCTCGGGCGCGCTCGGCTTCATCGGCAAGGCGTTCGGCGTCGGCACCCGGATGCAGGAATGGATCGTCAGCGTGATGATGATCGGGGCTGCCGCCGGGGCCGCGGGGGCAGGCATGGTGTCCTACGGGCTCGGCCGCAGGAAGTCGCTGCTGGTGGGCGCCGTGCTGTTCGTCGCCGGCGCCCTGCTGTGCGCGTTCGCCGCTTCCGTGCCGATGCTGATGATCGGGCGCGTGGTGCTGGGGCTGGCGATCGGCCTCGTCGCCTTCACCGGCCCGCTCTACATCTCCGAGGTGGCGCCCTCGCACTGGCGCGGCGCCATGGTCTCGCTCTACCAGCTGATGGTGACGATCGGCATCTTCGCCGCCTTCGTGTCCGACAGCCTGCTGACGGCGAGCGGCAACTGGCGCCTGATGCTGGGCATCATCGCGGTGCCGGGCCTGGTGTTCCTGCTCGCCGTGCTGTTCCTGCCGGAAAGCCCGCGCTGGTTCCTGCTGCGCGGCCGCACCGACGAGGCGCGCGCCGTGCTCGGCACGCTGCGCACCAGCCGGGCGGAGGTCGAGCGCGAGGTGGCCGAGATCAACCGGCAGCTCGAGGTGCGCCAGGTCGGCTCGACCATGTTCCGCCGCAACCCGAACTTCCGCCGCTCGGTCTATCTCGGCATTGGCCTGCAGGTCGTGCAGCAGCTGACCGGCATCAACGTCATCATGTACTACGCGCCGAAGATCTTCGGCTTGGCCGGCTTCGGCGCCGGCGCGTCGAGCTGGGCCACCGCCGTGGTCGGGCTGACCAACGTGTTCGCCACCCTGCTGGCGATCGGCTTCGCCGACCGCTGGGGCCGCCGGCCGATGCTGATCGTCTGCTTCGTCATCATGGCGATCGGCATGGCAGCCGTCGGCATCCTGCTCGGCATCGGCGTGCATGGCGACGCGTCGCGATACTTGCTGGTGGCGATGGTGCTGGTGTTCATCATCGGCTTCGCCGCCGCTCCCGGCCCGCTGATCTGGACCCTGTGCTCGGAGATCCAGCCGCTGCAGGGCCGCGACTTCGGCGTCTCGGTGTCCACCTTCACCAACTGGGCGGCGAACTGGCTGGTCGGAAACACCTTCCTGACCCTGCTTGCCACGCTCGGCCAGGCCAACACCTTCTGGCTGTTCGCGATCCTGAACGCCGGCTTCATCCTGTTCGTGCTGTTCCTGGTGCCGGAAACCAGGGGGGTCTCGCTGGAGTCGATCGAGCACAAGCTGCTCGCCGGCGAGACGCTGCGCCGCATCGGGCGCTGAGCCGGATCGCCTCAGCCGGTGGGCTCGCCCCAGATCTCCAGCACCCGCCGCACCGCCGGCCGCGCCTTCATGCGCGCCAGATGCGCGGCCAGTGCCGGCGGCAGCTCGATCCCGACCTGCGGCGCCCAGCGCTCGGCATAGAACAGGGCGGAGTCGGCGATGCCGAAGCGCGTGCCGCCGGCATAGGGCCGCTCGCCCAGCTCGGCCGCCAGGATCGAGAAGCCCTTCTCGACCATCTCCCGGCCCTGCCGCTTCACGTTGCCCGCACCGAGCCCGAGCGTGCCATGCACCGGGTCGTTCGGCTCGAACAGCGCCGGCTTGAAGATCCGGGCAAAGCCCAGCGCGTGCACGGTGCCGACCGCGTAGTTCATCATCTCGTCGGCCTGGATCTCGGTGTCCTTGTCGTCCGGCAGCAGTTCCGCCTCCGGATGGGCATAGGCGAGCCAGCGGGCGATCGTGCCGTATTCGGTCAGCACCGAGCCGTCGTCGCGGATGATCGTCGGCACCTTCTCCTTCGGGTTGAGCTCGTTGAAGGGCGGCTTGTGCGTTTCGCCGCCCGACACGTCCAGCTTCACCAGCTCGAACGGCGCGCCGATCTCCTCAAGCAGCACATGGATGCCGATCGCGCAGGTGTGCGGACCCCAGTACAGCGTCGTCATGCTCGTCTCCTCCATCTCCGCAGGGCCCCAAGGATCGGAGCGGCGCGAAGTTGCCGGAAAGGCTCACGCCGGAACGAGCAGGACTTCCTCCAGCATCGCGTCGATCGCCGCCATCGCCTTGGCCTCGTCGATGCGGAAGTTGCAGATCGACGGGATGAAGCCCTCGCCCAGCCGGACCACCAGCGGCGCGTCCGGCAGGTCCTCCACCGCGTCGGCCGGGATCAGCCGCACCGGCGTCGGCGCCTCCATCCTGGCCGGATCGTGATACAGGCCCAGATCGCCCAGATTGCCGAGATTCCACCGGTTGGTGATGATCAGTCCGGGGATGTTGCAGACCCACCGATACTTGGCGAGGCCGGCCCCCCAGATGGCGATCAGCGCCTGCGCCTCGCGTCCGCAGGCCAGGCTCTCGGTGATCGGCATGCCGATGGTGCTGACGATCTCGATGCCCGTGCCCAGCGCCCGCTCGGCCATCGCCTCCACCAAGTCGCGCTCGATCTCGATCGGCCGGCGGGTGGCGCCATGCTCGCCGTGGCTCCAGATGAAGGCGTCCTGCTCGCCGATCCGGCTGTTGTGCCCGTCCACCACCAGCACCGCCTGCCCCAGCGTCGCCGCCAGGTGCCCCACCAGCGCCGTGCAGAAGCGCTCCAGCTCCACGATGGTGCGGTTCTCCACCCGGATGCCGAACAGGATCACCGGCACCCCGTCCGCCCGCGCCAGCGCGCAGATCGAGGCGGGCGACGCCCGGTCCAGCGGCCGCACCGTGGCCAGGATGCGCTCGCGCACGCTTCTCGGCACGAACATCGACGACGAGCGGATCAGGCACAGCCCCTGCTCGTAGAAGCTGCCGATCGCCGGCTGGAAGCCGCCCGCATGACGCTCCACCAGCCCCTCCAGCTCGGGGAAGATCCGGTCCAGCGGGCCATACATTTCCGGCTCCAGCGCCGCCTCGAACACCGCAAAGCGCGGCAGCGCCGCCTGCGGCACCGTGCGCACGATGTCGTCGATGCCCGAGATGTCGTTCCACAGAACGTGGCCGATATGCATCGCGGTGGCGCCGCGCCAGGCATGCAGCGCCGTGGTGTCGTCACGCGCGAAGTAGCGCGCCAGCAGGTCGCCATGCTGCATCACGCGCGCCATGAACTCGCGAAACATCTGCGGCATCTGCATCCCACCCTGGTCGTAGGCGACGCAGATCCTGCCTTCGGGAATGAACAGCGCGGTCAGCCGGAAATAGATCTCGCCCGCGATCAGGAACATCACCGTGCCGGTGGCCTCGTCCACCGCCCGGTAGGCGTACACCACCCCGTGCAGGATCAGCGCGTGGCGCACCGCCATCGGCCGTCCGTCCACGGGCGACGGGAAGCGCATCGCCCCGGTCTCGATCAGCGCCGCGTGCTGCGCCTGCAGCCCGTCCGGGGTGAACAGCGCCTGCAGATGCGACCGCTGCAGCGCCAGGCGGCGGCTGCCGAGATCGAGCAGCGGGCTGTCCGGCTGTTCGGGATTGAGCCGGTCGATGGCGGCAAAGCGCGTGGCGGTGTCGAAGCCGCCCAGCACCAGCGCCAGGATCTCGACCCGGGTGCCTTCCGGCAGCCGGAAGAAGCCGGCCTCGCGCTCGTCCAGCGGCGGCGGCACCGGGGTCAGCATGATCTTGGCCCACAGCCCGTCGAACAGCCGGCTGGCCGCCTGCATCAGCTCGAGCCGCAGCGGGAGCGACAGCTCGGCCACCGACCCGCCCACCCGGTTGCGCTCCTGATCGAGATACCAGCTCGCTTCCTGGCCGCTCTCGTGACGGAAGCAGAACACCACCAGCGGCGACAGGCCGAAATACGCCACCGTCGGATTCCAGCCCGCCACGAACGAGGCCGGACGGCCGCTATCCTGGACCTCGCCCAGCGCATCGGCGTCCACCAGGACGCTGTCGAGATCTGGAGGCATCGGCCATGGACCCTTTGCAGCTTCGCCGGCAACGGCCGACCGGGGCAGGACGGCATCATACTGGCCGAGAAGCCAGGCAAGCTCAACGCGGTCAGCCGAGGGTTGCAGCGACGGTCGTCCTGCACCCAGGATGACATGCCATGGCGGGGTCCTGATCATGATCATCCGAAGCGACGAGACCGCGGACCTCCCCGTGCCGGGTATGGCCGGCGCGATGCGGCTGCACCTGTTCCGGCCCGCCCTCGCCGGCCGGCACCCCGGCATCCTGTTCTTCTCGGAGATCTACCAGGTCACCGACCCGATCCGCCGGCTGGCGGCCCTGCTCGCCGGCCAGGGCTATCTGGTCGCGGTGCCGGAGGTCTATCACGAGTACGAGCCGCCGGGCACGGTGCTGCGCTACGACGCGCCCGGCACCGAGCGCGGCAACGCGCTCAAGTTCACCAAGCCGGTCGCCGCCTTCGACGCCGATGCCCGCGTCGCCCTCGCCTTTCTGCGCGGCCACGAGACCTGCAGCGGCCGGCTCGGCACGTTCGGCGTCTGTTTGGGCGGCCACCTGGCCTATCGCGCGGCGCTGGAGCCGGGCGTCTCGGCCGCCGCCTGCTTCTATCCCACCGACATCCATGCGGGCTCGCTGGGCGCCGGCAAATCCGACGACAGCCTGGCCCGCATGGACGAGCTCAAGGCCGAGGCCCTGTTCGTGTTCGGGCGGCAGGACCCGCATGTGCCGTTCGTGGGCCGGCAGGCGATCCGCGAGCGGCTGGAAGCGGTCGGCGCCTCCTACGAATGGCACGAGGTCAACGCAGCCCACGCCTTCCTGCGCGACGAGGGTCCGCGCTACGACCCGGCCCTGTTCCTGCAGTCGGTCGGCTGGATGCTGGCGCTGTTCGGCCGCGTGCTGAAGGAGCTACCCGCCTAGCGCCGTCTTCAGCCCCTGCCGGTTCAGCATGCGGATCAGCTGGCGCGCGCCCTGCGCGCCGTCGCGGGTCAGCAGGGCCAGCGGCGTGTCGCCCTGCAGGGGCGCATCCGGCCGGCCGGTCGCGAGCCAGTCCGCGGGCGCCAGCCCGAGCGTCTCGAGGGCGAGGTCGAGCGCCCGCAGCGCCCCGAAGCGGACCGCCTCCTCGCCCTGCAGCCGGAAGCGGGGCCGGGTGCCTTTCCGGGTCAGCCCGCCCGGATGGCCGATCAGCGCCAGCGCGTCCGCATCGCCGATCCTCCACCGGTCCATCAGCGTCCAGAACGCCGCCGACGGCACGCTCGATGCCGGCCTGGCACGCCCGTGGCTGTCGGGCGACAGCGACAGCGCCGTCAGGCCTGACCGCCCGGATGCCGGGGAGGGGTCCTCCGCGCCGGCGTCGGGCTCCGGTCCGCCCGGGGTCGTGGCCGCTGCCGCCGGCACGGGCCGCCGTGCCGGCTTGGGCGCCGGACGGCCCAGCGCCTCGACCAGCTCGGCGACCGAGGCGATCGTCGGCATCTCCTCCGATCCCAGCAGCGCCACCAGGGCCGCCTGCGGATGGTCGGCCGGCACGCGTCGCAACAGCGTCTGCATCTGCAGCGCGTCGCTGCCGTCCAGACCCTCCGCGACGCTGATCGCCTGCAGCGCCTGATGCAGCGCCAGCCGGGTCAGCACGATCTCGTTGGACCGCCGATGCTCGGCCAGCAGCCCTGCGTCGTCGAGACTGTCGCGCGCCCGCTGCAGCAGCTTGCGCACCGTCGGGTCCGTCACGCCCGCATCCCGTCAGCGCCCGAACCGGCCGCGAGACCGGCAGCGTCCGCCTGCCCGCCCTGTCGCATGGTAGCCTGCTCCCGAAATTAGCGGCCCGCGGAATAGTGCAGCCGGCCCGGTAACCGCGCCCGCCTCCGGGACGACTTGCTATCATGCACATTGCGGATGTCGCGGCGGCTGGATTCCACCATCATCCGACCCCATCCTCATCATCAACGCTTGAAGGACATCATCGTGCCGTCCACCAGGACCCGCAGGCAGCTTTTGGGCAGTGCCACCATGCTCGTCACCGGCGCCGCCGCCTGGCACCTGACCGGCTTCACGTCGCGCGCGGCGGAAAGCGGCCAGGCGTCCGATCCAACGGCCGCGACCCGCTACAGCGACGCCGAGTGGCGCAGGCGCCTGTCGCCCGCCCAGTATGACGTGCTGCGCCAGGAAGGCACCGAGATGCCGTTCAGCAGCCCGCTCAACCATTTCTACAGCAAGGGCCGCTACGCCTGCGCCGGCTGCGACCATCTGGTGTTCGCATCGGACACCAAGTTCGACAGCGGCACCGGCTGGCCCTCCTTCTGGCAGCCGCTCGCAGGCGGTGTCGCCGAGCGGCATGACGGCTCGCTCGGCATGCAGCGCACCGAGATCCACTGCGTGCAATGCCACGGGCACCTCGGTCATGTCTTCGATGACGGGCCGCGTCCGACCGGGCTGCGCTACTGCATGAACGGCGTGGCCCTCAGCTTCAAGCCGGCGCCGGGCGTGCAGCCTGCCCCCCAGGCCTCGTAGGAGAACGTCATGACCATGCGGCATTCATCCAGATCCCTGCTGCTTCTCGCAGGCGCCATCGCCCTGCCGGCCTCGCTGCTCCTGTCCGGGATGCGACCGGGCCACGCGGAGGAGGCGCCGCATCTGGTGCCGGCTCCGGCGCAGCAGGACCCGTCCGCCAGCGGCCTGCAGCAGATCACCGTGTCCGGCGGCTGCTTCTGGGGCGTCCAGGGCGTGTTCGAGCACGTGAAGGGCGTCAGCAAGGCCGTTGCCGGCTATGCCGGCGGCCAGGCCCGCACCGCCCAGTACGAGACCGTCAGCACCGGCGCCACCGGCCATGCGGAGTCGGTGCAGATCACCTACGACCCGAGCCAGGTCTCGCTCGGCCACCTGATGCAGATCTTCTTCTCGGTCGCACTCGACCCGACGCAGGTCGACGGCCAGGGACCCGACAGCGGCAGCCAGTATCGCTCCGAGGTCTGGACGACCACGCCGGCCCAGGCCGAGGCCGCTCGCTCCTACATCGCGCAGCTCGACGCCGCGCATGCCTATGGCGCGAAGGTGGCCACGCGCGTCGACCCGCTGCCCGGCTTCTATCCGGCCGAGGCCTATCACCAGGACTACCTCGCCCATAATCCGGACGCGCCCTACATCGCCATCAACGACATGCCCAAGGTCATGGCGCTGAAGCAGATGTTCCCCCAGGACTATGTCGAGACCCCGAAGCTCGCTTTGGCATCCGCCGGGATCATGTAGCGGCTGCCGCTTCTGCCACGGCCTCCGGAGCGTCGGTCGGTTCGGTCTGACGCCCGAGCAGGCCGTGCACCTTCAGGTGGTGCCTGAGCTGGTAGTAGGTAAGGCCGAGGGCGCGGGCGGCGGCCCGCTGGTTGTAGCGGCTGGTCGCCATCGCCTCGCGCAGCAGCCGCGCCTCGTACTGGCGGGTGCGCGACACGAAGCTGCCGGACAGGCCATCCGTCCCGTCGTGCGAGCCGGCTGACGCGACCGCTTCGGTCGGCGCCGGCCCAGCGGGCTGCGTCGCCGCCTGCCTGGGAAACGGGTCGAGCACGATCCGCGCCATCGGTTTCTGCGGGTTGTCCATCCGGTAGACGCTGCGTTCCACCGCATTGCGCAGCTCGCGCACGTTGCCTGGCCAGTCATGTCCCTTCAGCATCGCCATCGCTTCCGGCGCGAAGCCCGCGAACAGGTCGCGCTCCAGTTCGCGCGTCATGCGCAGCGCGAAATGGCCGGCAAGCAGCGGGATGTCCTCAGGCCGCGCGCGCAGCGGCGGCACCGGCACCACGTCGAACGCCAGCCGGTCCAGCAGGTCGGCGCGAAACCGGCCCTCCCTCACCAGGGCCGGCAGGTCGGCATGGGTGGCGGCGACCACGCGGACGTCCACCTGCTGCGGATCATTGCCGCCGACGCGCTCGAAGGTGCCGTATTCGATGACCCGCAGCAGCTTCTCCTGGACCGCCATCGAGGCGGTGGCGATCTCGTCCAGGAACAGCGTGCCGCCATCGGCGAGCTCGAACCGTCCCGCCCGGCGACGCGTGGCGCCGGTGAAGGCGCCGGCCTCGTGGCCGAACAGCTCGCTGTCCAGCAGCGCCTCGCCCAGCACCGCGCAGTTCAGCTTGATGAACGGCCTGTCCCAGCGCTGGGACAGGTAGGCGAGCCGGCTCGCGACCAGCTCCTTGCCGGTGCCGCGCTCGCCGATCACCAGCACCGGCCGGTTGAGCGGTGCCGCCAGCGAGATATGCGCCAGCATCTCCTGGAAGGCGGGCGCCTCGCCGATCGGGGTCGATGTGTCTGCGGGCGACATGGCCGAACGCGCCAAGGGTTGGTCCTCCGAGCCATGACGGCAGCAGCGTGGAGTGTCGCCGGCAGGGACCGGTAAAGGCAAGTGCGGAAAAGACCGTGCATCGGCAACGGCTTGCGGAGAATCGCTGCAGGGCGTTGCGCCTGGCACGAAAGCTGCTGTCATGATGGTCAAGGACGAGCCGCGTCCGACCTTTCGAGACGGAGGCTGCCATGAGCATCTTCTCCCGCCTGTCCGATATCGTGAACTCCAACATCAACGCCATCGTCGCCGGTGCCGAAGACCCGAAGAAGATCATCCGCCTCATCATCCAGGAGATGGAGGACACGCTGGTCGAGGTGCGCTCGTCCGCCGTGCAGACCATCGCCGAGCGCAAGGAGATCGAGCGCCGGATCGCGACCCTGACCCGCGACGAGGCGGAATGGGAGCGCAAGGCCGAACTCGCCTTGACCCGCGACCGCGAGGATCTCGCGCGCGGCGCCCTGCAGGCCCGCACGCACCTGACCAAGACGCGCGAGGCGCTGCAGGACCAGCTCAGGCAGATCATGTCGGGCCTGGCGCAGCAGAACGACGACATCGCCAAGCTGCAGGCCAAGCTCGCCGACGCCAAGTCGCGCGAGCAGGCGCTGCTGTCGCGCACCAGCATCGCCGCGTCGCGGGTGAAGCTGCGCGAACGGCTGCATGACGGGCGCATCACCGACGCGTTCGGCCGCTTCGAGCAGATCGAGCGCAACCTCGACGCGCTGGAAGGCCGGGTCGAATCCTACGATCTCGGCCGCCGCACGCTGGAGCAGGAGATCGACGGGCTCGAGGCCGACACCGCGGTCGAGAGCGAGCTCGATGCGATGAAGGCCAAGCTGCGCAAGCGCGACGCGCGATCCATCGACGGCCCCGAGTCGCAGTCCTGAGGAGCCCTGGATGGACCCGATCGGTCTCGCTGCCGTTCTTGGCGGAAGTCACATCATGGAAGATCTCACCAGCCTGATTGCCGTCATCGGCTTCTTTCTTCTGGTCGCCTGGGTGGTGAAGCTGAAGCATGACCGGCGGATGCGAGCGCTCGGCGCCCAGGGTCTCGGCGCCGACGAGCAGCGCGCGATCGGCGAGATGAACGAGACGGCGCGCCGCATGGAGCAGCGGATCGAGAACCTCGAGCGCATCCTCGATACCGAGCTCGCCGGCTGGCGCAGCCGGATGCCGCTCTAGCGTGCCGGAACGGAGGCCAGCTCCATGAATGATCCGTTCGCACGGGGCCTGCCGCGGCGCGTCTGGCGCCAGGACGAGGGCGCCATGATCGCCGGCGTGTGCGCCGGCATCGCCGAGGATCTCGACCTGCCGCTGCCGCTGGTCCGGCTGGTGACGGCGGTCTTCCTGATCCTGCCGACCGGCCTCGCCTATCTGGCGCTGACCCTGCTGCTGCGTCGCCGCCTGCCCGGACGCATCGCGCAGCCGGATCGCTCCGGCTGGTCCCCGTCGGCCGCCGGGAGGCGGTCCGGCCAGGCGGCTGGCACGTCCAGGGCCATGCCGATCGGCCAGAGCTGGGCGCTGCTGCAGCACCGCTTCGAGATGCTGGAGCCGCGGCTGAAGAACATCGAGGCCTTCGTGACCTCGTCGGATTTCGAGCTGCATCGCGGCTTCCGCCGCATGGGTCCGTGACGTCGTGGCGCTGTTCCCGATCCATGACCTCGTCCGCGAGGACGACATCCGCATGCGCAGGCGGCGGGCGCTCGTCCTGTTCGCCGCCATGGTCGCCGTGCCGTGGCTGCTGTTCGGCAGCCATCACCGGCAGCATGGCCGACACCACGCCAGGATCGTGATCGACACCGACGCGTCAGACCAGCGCACGCAGCACCGGCTGCTGCAGGGGCTGCCGCTGCTCGGCCTGTCGCCGTCCGGCGCCGGCGATGCCCTGTCGCGTCCCCTGGCGCAGCCGGCGCCGGACGACCCGACGCGCAGCCTCCAGGCCGCCGCGCCGACAATCGACCTGTCCTGCGCAGGCTCCGTCACCCTGCTGCCGAAGCCGGGTCTCGGCGACCGCATCCTGGTGTCCGTCCGGCGCGGCCAGGAGCCGGCGCTGCAGTCGGTGGTGCTGACCAACGACGTGGTCGGGCAGAGCGCCGCCTGCGACGCGGACGAGAGCGGCGACTTCATCCTGCAGATGGCGCCCGACAGGACGCTGCGGATCCGGCAGAGCGACGAGCTCGACATACGCGGCGGCCGTTTCACCGGTCCGGTGACGATCGACGGATCGGGCAGCGGCTCGGTGGTGCTCGATGGCACGGGCGGGCTCAGGACGCGCCAGGGCGCCAGCGGCGACGTCGTGGTCGGCACGGTCGCGGGCGAGGTCGTCGCCATGCTGGAAGGATCGGGCGACCTGCGCATCGCAGGCGGTCGGGTCGCGCGTCTGACCGCCACCGTGCAGGGCAGCGGCGACCTCGCCCTGGGCCAGGCGGTGGTCGGCGACAGCCGCCTGGTGCTCGAGGGCAGCGGCGACTTCACGGCCGACCGCGTCGAGGGCCGCCTCGATGCGCGCACCACCGGCAGCGGCGACATCACGATCGGCTCCCTGATTGCGGCGACGGCGTGGCTGCAAGGCAGCCGGTCGGGAGACATCACCATACGCGGCGGCCGCATCGGCACGCTGACGGCCCTGCGCCTCGGCTCCGGCGATCTGGCGGTGGATGCCGTCGTCGGCAACGCCACCGTGACGCATCATGGCAGCGGCGACATCACGCTTCCACGGACGAACGGCACCATCGCCGGCAGCGAAACCGGATCCGGCCAGGCCGGCGAGGAGTGACCGCTTCACGTGAAGCAGCCGCGCGCCGGGCCGGGCCGGACAGGCCACCCGCGGGCAGCCTGTCCGGTCCGGTTAGCCGCTCAGCGTGGCGCGACGGCGCCCTGGTCCGGCCCGACAGCACCAGGCTGCACGTCGCCGTTGCGATAGGCCGCAGCCGCCGCGCGCTGCTGCTTGCGATAGCGGTGACGCATATACATGCCGGTGGCGCAGCCGCCCGCGGCACCGAGCACGCCGTGATGCGCCAGATGACCGCCGACCGCGCCGGCTGCGCCATACTTCAGGCATCCGCCGGGCTCGGCCGACGCCGGCGCCACCGGCAACACGGTACCCAGCGACACCGCCAGGGCGATCGGCAAGGCAATCGACTTCTTGATCATCACAATTCTCTCTATGGCTGACGGGCAACCCTCACCCGGTTCGGGTGGCACTCATTGTGCCCGGCCCGGTGGGATGGCCCTAGAATCAGGCGGAATTCCGACTATTCAAGCGCCGATCGAAACGATGGACGGGATGTCATGCGTCGTCGCCCAGCATCCGATACAGATGCGTCGGCCGCAGCGTGCGGTCCTCGAGCTCCAGCGAGGTCGGCACGTCGTAGCTGCCGAGCAGGACCAGCCCGCTCGCCGGCAGATAGGCCCGCCCCGGATCGGCCACCCAGACCTCCGACCGCGCCGCCAGCTGCCGCAGCCATGGCAGGATGTGCCGGGTCATCGGCGCCTCGTAGCAGACGTCGCCGCACAGGATCAGGTCCCAGCGCCCGTTGGATCCGACCAGGTCCTGCGCCAGCGTCGTCACGCTCACCCGGTTGAGCGAGGCGTTGGCCTCGATCGCGGCGATCGCCAGCGG
Source organism: uncultured Acetobacteraceae bacterium (assembly GCA_964248625.1). Classification (GTDB taxonomy): domain Bacteria; phylum Pseudomonadota; class Alphaproteobacteria; order Acetobacterales; family Acetobacteraceae; genus Lichenicola. Next base: position 17,375 of record CAXTZG010000079.1, read on the forward strand.
ATCGATCTCGGCCGCCTCCACCGAGGCGGCACCCGCCATCGCGCAGGCGATCGCGGCGATGCCGCCGCCGGCCGCGAAATCCAGCACCCGCCGGCCGGCGACCGTTTCCGGATGGTCCAGCACATGCCGCGCCAGTGCGCGTCCGCCCGGCCAGGCGAACGCCCAGAACGGGGGCTCGATGCCGCTTTTTGCCAGCCAGGCCTCGGAGGCCTGCCAGATCGGGGTGATCTCGGTCGCCAGATGCAGCGCAATCTCCGGGACCAGCGGGGCGGCGGTGATCGTGGTGTGGGCGGCGATGAAGTGGTTCATGCGAGCGCGCTGCAGGCAGGGCGCTGCCCTGCACCCGCCAGAAGGCAGCGCCTTCCGGACATCCGGTTGTTCAGGACAGGGCTCCTTCGGGGACGTGCGGGTCCGGGGCGCCGGCGTGGATCGCCTGCAGCGCGGCGGCGAGGCCGCGGGCGACGGTGTCGGTGTCGAGCGACGGGCCGCCATGGCGGGCCGCCTGTTCCGGCAGCCACGGGATATGCACGAAGCCGCTGCGCAGGCCGGGGCGCCGCACCTCCGCCAGGTGGCGGATGCCGAAGAACACGTGGTTGCACACGAAGGTGCCGGCACTGTGCGACACCGCCGCCTCGATCCCGGCGGTGCGGATCGCCGCCACCATCGCCTTGACCGGCAGGGTGCTGAAATAGGCGGCAGGCGCTCCGGCCGCCACCGGCTCGTCCACCGGCTGCCGCCCGGCATTGTCGGGGATGCGCGCATCGTCGAGGTTGATCGCGACCCGCTCCACGGTCAGCCCCGTGCGGCCGCCCGCCTGCCCCACCGACAGCACGACGTCGGCCGGCCACTCGTCCAACATCGAGGCGACCCGCGCCAGCGACTCGCCGAAGCGGGTCGGCAGCAGCGTCGTCCGCAGCGTGATCCCCGGCAGCGCCATGCCTTCCAGGGCCGCCACCGCGAGCTGCGACGGGTTGACCGCCTCGCCGCCGAACGGCTCGAATCCGGTGACGAGGATGCGGCTCACGAAGCCGTGTCCGGCCGCGCCATCTGCGCGCTGATCAGCGCCGACAGGTTGGCGATGCCGCGCGCGGTCACGCTCTGCGTCAGCACATGCACGGGCCGGCTCA
>CAXTZG010000080.1:0-17149 GCA_964248625.1 uncultured Acetobacteraceae bacterium
AACCAGCACTCTCGAATCAGAACTCTTGAATCCGTGCAACCCTAAACCGCTCTAGCCGGTAGCGGGAGCCGGCGGGAGCCACGCGCCGTGACCTCCTGCCGTTCGGTCACGGCCGCAGATCCACAGCACACGCAGTTCATCCCGATGTCCCATCCGCTGCGATAATTGGCGACGCTACGTCAGCCCCCAGGCGCCGCCAGATCACTGACATGACGGCCGACAGAATCCGGATGCGGATTGCGCAGGAGGTGCTGGTTCTTGGCCGTGGCGCGGACTGGGCCACCTGCCCGGGGTGCGCGCTCGATCAGTGGCTGCAGAGCTCCGACACCCGCTTCGGGCCGGTGTTCCGCAAGGTCGACCGCTGGGCAACGTCGAGCATCGCCGGCTCCGCCCGAACGCCCTGCGCCGGATCTGGAAGCGCTGCGCGGCTGCCGCCCGCACCGGCCGGGGCTCCTGGTCGACGTCCGCTGTCGAGCCGTGATGGCCAGTGCCGCGGCGGCGCCGCAGCGCCTGGCCGACACCGACTGGCTGCACCATCGCCTGCAGATCATCGGACCCGTCGAGCCGGTCGCGGCCTTCGCTGCCGCCGCCCGCGGCGCCGGCATCATCTTGTAGCAGCTCGACCTGGACCGGGTCGAGGAGGACCTGTTCCACCGGCTGGCGGCGCCGACGTCACCGCGGCAGCGCAGCCTTGGTCTCGCCGGCACCTGGGCGCTGGCACGCGCCACCTTCTGTAACGACGCCGGTGCTGGTGGTGGACGGGTTCGATGGACCGCTCGACTGGCTGCTGGAGATGTCGCGCGCCTATAAGCTGGACCAGGCGCAGCTGTCGATCCTGGCGCTGATCGAGAGCCTCGCCGGCGCCATGGAGGCAGCACTGAGCTGGAACATGCCGACGCCGGAGCTGGCCCGGTGGGCAGCCTGGACGGTGATGGCAGCCCAGCTCGCCGCGTGACGGCGGTGGCGCCCGGCGGCTTCCGGACGGACTTCCTGTCCGAGCACTCGATCCGACGCAGCGACGACGCGATGACGCGCATCTGCCGGGACAGCGTCGGCCAGGCGCTGGAGCATCTCGACGGCATCGCCGGGCGTCAGATCGGCGATGCCGTGCGGGCGGCGGACGCGATCATCGCGGCGATCGAAGCTCCGTATCCGCCGCTGCACCTCCTGCTCGGTTCGGACGCGTTGGCCCGCGCGCGGACGAAGATGGAGGCCACGCAGGCGGAGATGGAAGCGTGGCGGGAGGCGACGGTGGACACCAACTTCCAGGAGACCTCGTCATGACGGCCTTGCCTTGATCCTGGGATCTCAGCGGCAAGGTGGCCATCGTTACTGGCGCGGCCCGGGGCATTGGCCGCGAGATCGTGCGCGTGCTGGTGGAGCGCGGCGCGGCGGTCATCGCGTGCGACCTGCGTGAGAAGGTCCGCGTCCTCGCCAGCGAGCGCGTCGTGACCCTTGTCGGCGACGTCGGCGACGACGCGCACGCGGGCGCCGCCGTGGTGCTGGCGACCGAGCGGTTCGGCGGCGTCGACATTCTGGTCAACAACGCCGGCCGCACCCTGAACACGCCGCTGATCGCGACCAGCACGGCCGAATGGGACGCCATCCTCGCCACCAACGCCTGCGGCAACTTCAGCTTCGTCCGTGCGGCCTTGCCGGTCATGGTCGCCCGCGGTGGCGGATCGATCGTGAGCGTGGCTTCGGTGGCCAGCTTCGTGGCCCTGAAGGAGACCGCTGCCTACGGCGCGTCAAAAGCGGCGGTCGCCCAGCTGGTCAAGACGATCGCGATCGAGCACGGGCGCGACAATATCCGTGCGAACGCGATCGGTGTCGGCGTGGTCGAGACCGACATCCTCGAAGGCATCATGGCTGACAGCCGCGCCACGCTGACCGGCTACGGCGATGCTCACGCTCTCGGCCGCGTCGGCCAGCCCGCGAAGATCGCCGAGGTGGTCGCCTTCCTTGTGTCCTCTGGGGCGAGCTTCATCACGGGACGCGTTGCGTCCGCTATCAGCAAACAGCGTAGGCCGCGCGAATGGCCATTGTGGGGTCGAAAGCGGCAGAGTGACGAGCGGCGGTGACTGTTCACTTTTGCCATCGCTTACTTCAAAGCCGCCCGTCCGGTATCGGCCAGACACGGCGACAGGCTTCGATCTCTCCGTGTTCAGACGGGCTGGCGGGCCAGCAACGATTTCCAGGCAGGTGGTCGAACACAGCCATTCAGACCATCCCGAATCTAGTCCTGACTCAACGTCAGTAGCGCTCGCCTACAGCTCCCCGACCGACGTTTCCGGGGTAGTCGTTTCATCCACTGGATCGGCGGCGATCTCTGCAACCTTGACGGTCTCCGGGGGTGGCTCTTTGGCCCGATCCCGGGCAGCGCTCAGGTAGTCAAACACCAACGGGTCGTGGCCTTCGAAGATTAGGAAATACTCCGCACCCATGGCGACATGGGAGTCCTGGTCGATTCTTCCGACCTTCTGGATGACCCAGCCCTCGCCGCGATCGACCGAGGCGGGCGGCAGCTTGACGATGCGGCTGGCCGGGCGCTTTTCGTCACGACCGCGGCTCGAACCACCGGAGCCTCCCTTGTCGCCGCGTTTCCGATCGCGGCTGTTCATGTCGAACTGTGCTGGAGCGTCCGTTCTAGCCTTCGGCGTGCCAGGTGTTTTAGCCATCAGAGGTTCCCTGTTCGAGCCAAGCGAGGGTGGCTCTCCCTGAGAGGTATCGGGCGGTAACGCATATAGATCAAGCTGCGTTGGCGAGGCGCACGATCGAGAGGACTTCTGCCCCACCCCGATCGATAGCCTGTGCCGTTCAGCTGCGGTCAGCCGCTTATGCAGTGCTTACTACCCATGTGCTGGCAGGAACACGATCCGTGCTTCGGAAAGAGGACTATTTATTTGCGCAGTATGGCCAGAACTATTGATCGCAGACAACTAGTCGACGTGGACAAAGGTGCTTCACGATGGGCGCCTGAGATGACTCAAGGCTGCCTCCTGGGTGCAGGCGCTGGTGCTACGGGGTTTGCTGGCGAACGAGGAGTGGACCTTCTCGAGCCTTCGTGGTGGAGACCGGTCCCTTTCGCGGCCGTCCGCCCGGCGGTCACCGCCGGGTGGCACGCACGGGCATCCCGCGGCGCGATCTGCCGCCTGAGCTGGGCAACTGGAACTCCGTCCACCGACAGTATCGGCGCTGGACCACGTCGGGCCTGTGGGATGCTGCAAGCCTTGGCTGATGGCGGCGGTGATGCCGATGCCTTGCAGATGATCGACAGCACCATCGTCCGGGCACACCATTGCGCGGCGGGCGCAAAAGGGGGACTTACCGCCAGGGTCTTGAATGGTCGCGCGATGGCTTTTCGACCAAGATCCATCTGCGCACCAACGCTCATGGCCTGCATACCCAGCTCGACGCGACCCTTTTGTGCCAGGAGCAGAAGCCGTTCCCAGACGCCAAGCCTGGATAAGCGGATAAACGTTTGGGCGGCCTTCCACCAAGGCCCCAGCTCTCCCGGTACCGCCCGCCACTTCGCTCCATTCTGATGACGCCACAAGATCGCGCCCATCGTCTGGCGGAGATCTTCGGTGCCGCCTTCGCGGCCGGCCGGCACGTCTCGATCAGCGGCTCAAGCGCCGCCCACTGCCCGTCCGTCAGCATCCAGGCCACCTGCCCAAAAGGTAGCAGAACGCGAGCAACGCCAAATGGATTCAGACGCCAACAGGCCCTAGCCAGTCCGCAGTGCGGCCAGATCGAGATCATCACATGATCCGCATTCTCGGCTTGCACCTGCCGGCCGACTACGCCGCCGACAGGCATCCTGACCACATTGCCGTATCGCTGCGAGGACGGCGGATCGGCTGTCTGACGTACGACATCGCACCTCTGGAACTGGAGGCTCAGGTCAGCAGCCACCATGGCACAGGTAGCCTGGATGATCTGCCCAGGATCGGCTCCGGTGCCGTGTCGTGATCCGGCAGTATCATGCGCAACGTGCGCGCAGAGAGGATAATCCGCTGCGGGTCGGTGTCATCCCGATTGGCGCCATCCTCTACTTCCAGGATGAAGGCTTCTTCCGGAACCGGTCCGGCGAAGGAGCGGTGTGCCGCACGCCTGGATGGTCGAGGGCTTCCTCAACGGCACCATGGGCGCCGGCCGGCGCAACCGCAACACCGGGCTCCGGGAGGACGTCTATTACTCGCGCCGGTCCGACATGGCGCTCGTGCGCTCGCTGCGCGACCGACGGGTTGTTCGCCAAGTGGCGGTCAGGATTCTGCAGCTCCACGAAGGGCAGGGACTCTGGAAGGGGATGCCCGGTTATCCCACGCTGCCGGACGTGTCGCGCTTGGGGGTCCGGTCGCAACGAAGCCGAGAGCGCATTTCAGCCGGCCGGCGGCCGTAGCCGTCGCTGCCGACACTTTGCAGACCTCCGCCATCATGATGGCGGCAATAACAGCATTCCAGGAAAAGGTGATTGATTGGGAAGTAGAAATCCCTGGTCAGGCCGATAGGCTCGAACTGCACGAAGACATCGTAGGCATCGGGTAGTTCATGAAGGACGTGCGATTACTTGTATTTGTAAATCATTTTGTAATCTTTGTACGGCAGTTTTGTAATCGAATGGAGATTGTCTCATGTCCGAACATTTCGGAGGTTCCCCTCCGTCGGTGTCTTCCGTGCGATCGGCGGGACTTGGAGTCAAGTTAAGCGCCGGTTTTGCGCTGCTCATGTTTCTGTCGGGTGGGGTGAGCGTCCTGGCGATCGACCGCATGAGCGCGATGGACGATGCGGCAGCGGCGATGCGCGACAATTACCTGCCCAGCACGCTATGGGCGGGGAAGCTCGCCGTGGCAGTCGCAAACGTACGCCGTTCGCAGGCCCGTTTCCTGTTGTCAAATGCGGCCGATCCGGCGTCGAACCAAGTGATTATCGAGAAGATGCGGATAGCGGTCGCAGCCGTCGACGAGGCTCGCCGGATGTGCGATCCCACTATCGACGTCGGCGAGGAAAGGAACCGCTACAACGCGATCTTCGATCCGACATGGGCCGATTTTCGCGCCCGGGCACTCAAGATGGTCGAGCAAACGAGCCCAAGCAAAAAAGCGACGCTGATGGCGAGTTACTCCACCGATAAGGCGTTCGACGATTTCGAGAGCCTAAGTAAATTTGTCGCCTGGGACATGAACTACAACCAGACGGCCGGCAAGGCCGCAGGCGCTACCAGTCGGCAGGTCTATCACAGCACAAAACTCATGATCATCGCGGCGGTGATCGGGTCGTTCGTTCTCAGCCTGCTGACAGCTTTCGGCCTGATCCGTCATATCGCCCGTCCAATCGCGATAATGACAGCGGCAATGCGTCGGCTGGCCGGACGCGACATGGCGGTTGGAATTCCTTGCGTCGGGCGTGGCGACGAGATCGGGCGCATGGCCAGTGCGGTGCAGGTGTTCCGCGACAGCATGGTCGAGGGCGACCGCCTGGCCGCCATGCAGGCAGCCGAGCAGCAGGCCCGCCAGCACCGCGCCACCCGCTTGGAAGCGCTGGTCTCCGGCTTCGAGCGACAGATCGGCAGCACCGTATCGATGCTGGCCTCCGCATCCACCGAGATGGAGGCGACTGCGCGGTCCATGACCGGCAGTGCTGCGCAGACCGACCAGCAGGCGACCGAGGTCGCCCGTGCTGCGGAGGACTCCAGCATGGGCGTGCAGACCGTGGCGGCGGCCTCCGAACAACTCGCCTCCTCGATCGCCGAGATCAACCGGCAGGTTTCCGCGTCTGCCACCCTGACCGAGCGAGTGGTCTCCAGCGTGCGGCAGAGCGATGATACCGTGCGGGCTCTGGACGAGAGCGCCGGATGCATCGGACAGGTGGCGGAGCTGATCAACAACATCGCCAGCCAGACCAACCTGCTGGCGCTGAACGCCACCATCGAGGCGGCGCGCGCCGGGGACGCCGGCAAGGGCTTTGCCGTGGTGGCGTCCGAGGTGAAGTCGCTGGCCCAGCAAACCGCGCGGGCTACCAGCGAGATCGGCGGCCAGATCGCCCAGGTGCAGCAGGCGACCGGCAGCGCGGTCAAGGCGATGCGCGAGATCGCTGCCCTCATCGAGGAGGTGAACGCCATCACTGGATCCATCGCAGCAGCCGTCGAGCAGCAGGGTGCGGCGACCGCAGAGATCGCCCGCAACGTGCAGAACACCGCTGTCAGCACACGCACCGTGACCAGCAGCATCGCCGGCGTCAGTCGCGCCGCCAACGATACCGGGGCCGCCGCCACCCAGGTGCTCGGCGCCGCCGGCGATCTGTCGCGTCAGGCGGAAAGTCTTTCCACAGAAGTTGGTAGCTTTGTCACTAGCGTCAGGTCGGTTTGAAAGGGAGTACTTATGAAGTAGCGCAGCACTCGGGTGTCCACAAGAACGCGAACGGCTAACTCAATTATGTTGGCTTCGAAGCACGCCGTTGACGTTGCCTTGCATCTGGATTGTGCCACTAAATGGCTGGGAAGAACAGCCAGCCTATCTCCGCTTGCCACGACAGGCGGTCATAGCTCCATTTAGGTAATCCTTGGGGCACGGCAGCATGAAACAGCAACAATGTGCCATCAGGGTTGCTTCTCGTGGACGACGAGAGCTGGAAATGTAGTTTCGGTTCCTCTGCTACCGGATCCCCAGCTTCAGATCGAGGCGAGATCGGCATGAGGCGAAAGCACCAGGGCAGGATTGCCGGAATGGTGGAAGAGGAGGATTGGAACCTCCTCGTGCCGGTTAGCTCCTCTCGGGTTTGCCCCGGCCTGAACCGAACTGCCAGCAGCCACAACGGGTGGGTCCGCGCCATGCTCGCTAGGCGAAGATGCCCGCCTGCGCGTGACTTGGATCCCGCGCTGGTAGAGGCGCGCCGTTGTTCCGTCTGTCGGCCTGGTTTCAAGGGGCCGCACTCGAGAGGACCTGACCGGCACAGGCCGGATCGCCTCTGAGGGTGGAGCGAGGATGAAGCCAACGGCTGGTTCGGTGAACAAGGTAATCCTGGTCGGGAATCTAGGTAAGAATCCGGAGGTCCGGAATGTCCAGAACGGCAACAAGATCGTGAGCTTCACTCTCGCGACCAACGAGGGCTGGACCGACAAAGCGTCCGGCGAGCGCCGCGAGAAGACCGAGCGGCACCGCATCGTCATCTTCAACGAGCGCCTGGTGGAAGTCGCCGGGCGGTTCCTCAGGAAGGTCGCAAGGTCCACCTTGAGGGCGTGCTGCAGATACGCAAGTGGACCGACCAACCGGGCCAGGAGCGATTCACCACCGAGATCGTGTTCGACCGGTTCCGCGGCGAGCTAACGTTGCTGGACAGCAACCGCGATATCGCCGGCGAGGATGACGGCGGCACCCAGGGACGCCCAGCTGCGACGCGTCAGCCAGCAGCTACCGGCACCGGTAGCCGCGGCTGGGGGCCGTCTGGCGACCTGGACGACGAGACCCCGTTCGGTCCCTGCTGGCAGTAGCCAGCCTTTTACGACCGACCGGGCGATGCGCCGCCCAGTGTCCGGGCGTCCGGTGACAGGATGCTGACATGACATCTCCTCCAACAGGCCCGCCGGCACAGCCGAGCGGGCCTTTCGCGATTCAGGAGCACACATCATGCTCACCCAGAGCAACATCGTTTCCCTGGCCGACGCCAGCTGCTTTGTCAGCGCCCGCAGGTGGCGCCGCGACGCCGAGCATCTCCGCGACAATGCCGATGCGTCCCACCTGACCACCGGACAGCGCGCGATGCTGCTTCGGGAGGCCGAGGCGGCCGACCGGCAGGCCGACTGGTGGCTCGAAGCCGTGGAGAAGCGCTGATGGCCCACGTCATCGAGACCGACTACCCGCCGCTGATGCTCGACCAGACTGTGGCGCTGCGCCTACGCCCGTGAGCATGGCTGTTCCTGGAAGACGAAGCTTTGGGTGGAGTGGATGAATGCGACCGCCAACCCGCTGCTGCATCGGTTCCGCAACGCCACGGGCCGGCATGGCTCGACCGCATGGTGCTGGCATCCATGGCCACTATTTCAGAGGAGGAAAACCGTGCCAGCCAGTGCTAGGCTATCTGCATGAATGTCGCCCTACGCCAGCCGATGACTATGGAGGAGTTCCTCGAGTGGGAGGAGCGCCAGGAGCTGCGCTACGAGTTCGACGGCTTCCAGGCGGAAGCCATGACGGGCGGCACCGACGAGCATGACCGTATAAGCATCAACCTGGCCGCCTCACTGGTGCCGCGGTTGCGAGGTACGCCGTGCCAGCCGCACGGCAGCAACCTCAAGATCCAGGTCAGGAACAGCATCCGCTACCCGGATGCCTATGTCAGCTGTGGTGCCATTCAGAAAGGAGCCAAGATCGCTCCGAACCCGGTTGTGGTCTTCGAGGTGCTGAGCAACGGCACCGCGAGCAAGGACCGCACCGTCAAGAACCGGGAATATGCATCGACTGCTTCGATCCAGCGCTACTTCATGCTGGAACAGTCCAGGATCGCAGGCACCATGTTCGTGCGTGTCGGTGATGATTGGGTGGGTCATCTCCTAGACGCCGATGCCATCCTGCAAATGCCGGAAATCGGCATCGAGATCCCGATTGCCGAGTTGTACGAGGGAATTGACCTGACCAGCCCCTCGGAAGGCGACCTCGATTGACATCAGGGGCGGACAGGGACGCCATTCGCGTCCTCGTCCGTGATGAGTTCCGAAATCGCATCCGATGGCCTGATCTGCGGCGTCGGCGTCGGCGTCGGCGCCTCAACGCAACCTGCGTGACCCGCGTCACCGGTCGCGTAAACAGGGCACAAGCGATGGCTGCGAAGATCGGCAGCCCATTGCGCGCGCGGTCTATCGCCCTGCCGGCGGTATCCGGCCCGATGAAGGCGTCCGCGCCCCAGACGACAGCGATCACGGCATAGACCAAACCAGGGATGCCGCCCTGGAACCGGCTGCCGCCAGCGCCATCATCGGAGAGCGGATGCCGACGAACGCGCGACCCCGAGGCGAACAGCGGGGGCGGGTGAGTCGTAGCCGGCCGATCAAGGCTTCAGGCCAGGGTGGCCGGATTCCTTCGGGGCCAGGCATTCGCGTCGGCCGCCGAGGGCTGCAGGATCGGTCCGCGTCGTTCAGCGATCGGGCGGCGTCCCACCCGATGAGCAGAGGATCGCCAGAAACACGTTGCTGACCAAAATGATTTCGTCACAAAAACAAAACGTGTGCTTCTGTGATCACACATCAAAGAAGATCAATCGCGAGCTCGTTTAATAGCTTCAAGCCTCCGTTAGCCGACAGTTAGATGTTACTGCCGCGTAACCGATAGGATCTGGTTGTTCGGTATCGATTGACTGTAGAATCGCGCTGGACGAACAAAATGTCTTCCAATGAGACGTTGAACATCAGCCAGACACTTGTCGGGGCTTCTGCGGTTTCCGCCGTGCCCTTCACGGTCGGCGGGCTGACCGTCAACGCCGTGACAGGGATCGTGACGTTCTCGGATGGAACAAACACGGTCACGGTTCCCGTGTCTGCCGACGGCGCCTACACGGCCGATCTCAGCATCCTGCAGAACGGGCTGGTATCGTCGCTGCTGACCTATTCGGGGTCTGCCTCCGGCACGGTGGCCGGCAGCCAGATCACGCTGGACACCGTTGCGCCAACCGTCGCGATCGGCGCCGTCGCCACCGACGATCTCGTCAACGCGTCCGAGCTGGTTTCGGGTTTCACCGTCACCGGCACCACGAACGCGGAGGACAATCAGGCCGTCACCGTCACGGTCCTCGACGGCTCGGGCTCCACCCTCTTCACCGACACCGACACCGACACCGCCACCGTACTGAACGGCGCTTGGTCCGCCACCGTGACAGCGTCCCAGGCGGCAGCGCTGTCGGACGGACACTATATTGTCACGGCCGGCGTCTCCGACCTCGCAGGCAATCCCGCCACCAGCGCGCAGCAGGCCATCACGGTCGACACCACGCCGCCGACGGTGGCCTCGGTGACGACCGCACCGGGCAGCGGCGACTTCGACGCCGGATCTACGATCCTGCTCACCCTGCAGATGAGCGAGGCGGTCACCGTCAATGCCAGCGGTGGCGTGCCGAGCCTTGCGCTGAACGATGGCGGCACCGCGAACTTCGTTTCGGGATCCGGCACGAGCGCCCTGGTGTTCAGCTACACCGTGGCCGCGGGCGAGAACGCCGCGAGCCTCGCCGTGACCGCCGCCCAGCTGAATGGCGGCGTGGTCACCGACCTTGCCGGCAACGCGGCCAGCCTCGCCGGCGCCGCCAGCGGTCTCGGCGGCGCGATCGAGATCGACACCACCCCGCCCACGGTTTCCATCACCGGCCCCCTGGCCGGCGACGACGTGCTGAACGCGAGCGAGGCCGCCGCAGGGCTGGCGGTGTCGGGTACCACCACCGGGGTCGAGGACGGCCAGACGCTGAGCGTCTCCCTGGTCGACGATACCGGCGCCAGCGTCGCCACCGCCACCGCAACCATCCAGAGCAACGCCTGGTCGCTCGGCTTCTCGGCAGCCCAGATGCAGGGGCTGGCCGACGGCAGCTACACCGTCCAGGCCGACGTCGCCGACGCCGCCGGCAACGCAGCCATGCCCGCGATCCTGGGCCTGCGCATCGACGAGACCGCGCCGCTGCTGGCGATCACGGCTGTCGACGGCAACGACATCGTCAATCTCGCCGAGGCAGAGACCGGCTTTGCCATTGCCGGCACCACCGACGCCGAGGATGGCCAGGCGGTCCAGGTGGCCATCCGCAACAGCTCGGGCGCGGTTGTCGACAGCTACATCACAACCGCCACCGGCGGCGCGTGGTCGGTCGAGGTGACATCGGCGCAGGCTCAGGTGCTGCACAATGCCGGCTACACCATCGTGGCGACGGCAAGCGACGCCGCCGGCAACCCGGCCGTGCCGGCATCCCGGCTGGTGCGGGTCGACGAGACGGCGCCGACACTTGCGATCAACGCGCCGATCGCCGGCGACAACATCGTCAACGCCGTCGAGGCCGCAGCCGGCGTCACCATCAGCGGCACCACCGTCGGCGTCGAGGCCGGGCAGCTCGTCACGGTGACGCTGCTGAACAATGCAGGCGGCGTCGCCGGCACCTTCACCGCCGCCGTCGCGAACAACGCCTGGTCGCTGCTGGTCCCGGCAGCGCTGGCCACCGGCCTCGCCGACGGCTCCTACACGGTCGATGCGGCCGTCACCGACGCCGCCGGCAACCCGGCGCCCCTGGCCAGCCGCACGATCACGGTCGACCAGACCGCGCCCACCATCGCCATCACGGCGTCGATCGCCGGCGACGACATCGTCAACGCGGCCGAGGCAGCGGCAGGCTTCACGATCGGCGGCACCACCGACGCCGAGACCGGCCAGACCGTCACCGTCACGCTCTACGACAGCGCCAACGTGCTGATGGGCCGCTACACCACGACGGCGAGCGGCGGGGCATGGTCGGTCGGCATCTCGGCCGCCCAGGCCAGAACGCTGTCCGACGACAGCTACGTGGTCAGGGCAACGGTGTCGGACCACGCCGGCAACCCAGCCGTGGCGGCGACGCAGGCGCTGGTCATCGATGCCACGGCGCCGTCGATCGCCATCTCGGCCGTCGCTGGCAACAACATCGTCAACGCGGCCGAGGCAGGGGCCGGCATCCTGCTCAGCGGCACGACGGTCGGCGCGCAGGACGGGCAGATCGCCACCATCAGCCTGCTCGACGCATCGAGCACGCCGGTCGCCTCCTATAGCGTGACCGTCGCGGGCGGGGCCTGGTCGGTCACGGTGCCCTCGGGCCTGGCGACCGGCCTGGCGGACGGGCTCTACACCGTCACTGCCGTTGTGGGCGACGCGGCCGGCAACATGTCCGCCTCCGTGTCGCAGGCGATCACCGTCGACGAGACGGCGCCGACGCTGGCGATCACCACGATCGCCGGCGACGACATCGTCAACAAGGCCGAGGCGCAGGCCGGATTCACCATCGGTGGCACCGTCGCCGACGCCTCCGCCACCGGCGTCGTGAACGGGCAGGTCGCGACGATCGCGCTCCTGGACGGGTCCGGCGCCACGGTCGCCACCTATATGGCAATGATCGGGAATGACACTTGGTCGGTCGGCCTCAGCCCGACCCAGGCAAAGAACCTCGCCGACGGCACCTACACCGTTGCCGTCAACGTGGCCGATGCGGCCGGCAACGCCGCGCCAGAGGCGACCGTCCCGCTCCGCGTCGACCAGACCCCGCCCACGATCGCCATCGGCGCGATCGACGGCGACGACGCCATCACGCCCGCGAACGCCGCGGCCGGCTTTACCATCAGCGGCACCACCGGCGGCCTCGAGGACGGCCAGGTCGCCACCGTCACCATCGTCGACAGCTCGGGCACTCCGGTCGACAGCTACACGCCGACCGTGACGGGCAATGCCTGGTCGGTCAGCGTCACGCCGTCGCAGGGGGCGGCACTGAGCGATGGTCACTACCTGGTGCAGGCCGACGTCTCGGACGCGGCCGGCAATCCGGCGGTGGAGGCGGCCCGGCTGCTGACGGTCACCGACGGCACTGGCGGCCCATCCGCGCCCACCGTCATCTACGCGACGGCTGCGCCCACCACCGCGGACCTCGATGCCGGCCAGACGGTGACGCTCACGCTGATCATGAGCCAGTCCGTGCTCGTCGACACCAGCGGCGGCACGCCGACCCTGACGCTGAACGACGGCGGCGTCGCGAGCTACGACGCGGCCCGGTCGAGCGGCAACGTGCTGGCGTTCGACTACACGGTCGGCGCCGGCGAGAACACGTCCGATCTCGCCATCACCTCCGCCAGCGCCAATGGCGGCTCGATCCGGCACCACCGCAGCCGATCTGAGCCGGGCCGCCAGCAACCCGAACGGCACCCTGCAGATCGACACCACGGCACCCACCGTGTCGTCGGTGGCGATGTCGCCTGCCGGCAGCGATCTCGGCGCGGCGCAGAGCGTGAGCGTGAGCCTGACCCTGAGCGAGGTGGTGCTGGTCAGCGGCACGCCGACGCTGCTGCTGAACAGCGGCGGCAGCGCCAGCTACCTGTCGGGATCGGGCACCGACACGCTGCTGTTCAGCTACACCGTGGGCGCCGGCCAGAACGCCGTCGTGCTCGCGGTGACCGGCGTCGACGCCGGCAGCGGCACGATCAGCGACCTGGCCGGCAACAGCGCCGACCTGTCGGGCGTCACCGCGACGCCGACCGGTTCGGTCGAGATCGACACCACGCCGCCCGTCATCGCCATCGACGCGCCGGTCGCCGGCGACAACGTCATCAACGCGGCCGAGGCGGCGGCCGGCATCACCATCACCGGAACCACGTCCGGCCCCGAGAACGGCCAGCCGATCCTCGTCAACATCACCGACAGCTCCGGCACGTCCGTCGATCACTACGCCACCACCGTTTCCGGCAACAGCTGGTCGGTCGCGATCCCGTCGTCCGACGCGCAGGCGCTGGCGAACGGGAGCTACAGCGTCACCGCCGACGTCTCGGACGCGGCCGGCAACGCGGCGGTGCAGGCCACGCAGGCGATCCGGGTGGATGAGACCCCGCCGGTGATCGCGATCACGGCCAGCGGCAGCAGCGCGGTCAGCATCGCCGAGGCCGCCACCGGCTTCACCGTGGCCGGCACGACCGTGGGCGTGGAGAACGGCCAGACCGTCACCGTCAGCCTGCTCGACGGCAACGGCCAGGCCGCCGGCAGCTATGCCGCCACCGTCTCAGCAAACGGCTGGTCGTTCCAGGTCACCTCGGCCGAGGCGCGCGCGCTCGCCGACGGCAGCTACACGCTCACCGCCAGCGTCGCCGACGCCGCCGGCAATCCGGCCGCCCCGGCCACGCGAAGCCTGCGGGTGGACGAGACCGCGCCCGCGATCCAGATCACGCCGATCGCTGGCGACAACACGATCAACCTGGCCGAGGCGACTGCGGGCGCTGCCATCGGCGGCACCACCACCGGCGTCGAGAACGGGCAGGTCGCCAGCATCCGCGTTTATGACTCTTCCGGCGTGCTGGTGGATCAATACGCTGCCGCCGTGTCCGGCAACGCCTGGTCGGCCGCCGTCACGCCCGCCCAGGCGCGGGCGCTGACCAACGGCACCTACAGCGTCAAGGTCGACCTGTCGGACTCCGCCGGCAACCCGGCGCCGGAGGCGGTGCAGAGCCTGGTGGTGGACGAGACGCCGCCGATCATCGCCATCAGCGGGCCGATCGCCGGCAACGACACCATCAACATCGCCAAGGCGGCGAGCCCGATCGTCATCAGCGGCACGACCGGCGGCCTCGAGGACGGCCAGCTCGTCACCCTGACCATCGTCGACGCCAATGGCGTGGTGCAGCAGACCCTGCAGGCCACGGCCACCGGCAATGCCTGGTCGACGACGCTCACCGCCGCGGAAGCGCAGATGCTGCCCGACGGAACCGACACGCTCGTCGCCCGGGTGTCGGACGTCGCCGGCAATCCGGCGGTCGCCGCCACCGAGCAGATCACGATCGACGAGACCGCCCCCACCGTGTCCGGCGTCACAACGTCGCCCGCGACCGCCGATCTCGCCGCGGCCCAGACCGTCACGCTGACGCTCGGCATGAGCGAGCTCGTCGACGTCGATACGAGTGCCGGCGTGCCGACGCTGCAGCTGAGCAATGGCGGCACGGCGACCTACGCGTCCGGCTCCGGCACCGCGACGCTGTCGTTCCAGTACTTCATCCTCCCCGGCCAGGACACCGCCGACCTGGCGATAAGCGCGGTTGCCCTGAACGGCGGCACGATCACCGACCCGGCGGGCAACGCGGCCGATCTGAGTGGTGCCGTCGTCAACCCGGCGGGCGTGCTGCAGATCGATACGACCCCGCCCGCGGTCACCGCGATCGCCGCCTCGCCCGGCACCGCTGACCTCGATGCCGGCAACACTGTTACCCTGACGCTTGCGACCAGCGAGGCGGTCACCGTCAACACCAGCGGCGGCACGCCCACCCTGTCGCTCAGCAGCGGCGGCACCGCCAGCTACGTCTCCGGATCGGGCAGCAGCAGCCTCACCTTCAGCTATGTCGTGGGTGCCGGACAGAACACGCCCGACCTCACCGTGACGGGCCTTGTCCTCAACGGCGGCAGCATCGCCGATGGCGCCGGCAATCCGGTCACCGCCGCCAGCGTGATCCAGAACCCCGCCGGCATCCTGCAGATCGACACCACCGCGCCGACGCTCGCCATCACCGCGACTGCAGGCGACAACCGGGTCAACGCCGTCGAGGCCGGCAGCGGCTTTGCCATCACCGGCACCTCCAACGCCGAGACCGGCCAGACCGTCACTCTGGTGGTGCTCAACAGCGCCGGCACGCAGGTCGCGAGCTACAGCCCGACGGTGTCGGGCAGCGCCTGGTCCGCATCGGTGCCCTCCGGTACCTCCTCTGGCCTCGCCGAGGGCAGCTACACCGTCCAGGCCAACGTCTCGGACGCCGCCGGCAACACCGCCACGCAGGCCACCAGGACCTTCGTGGTCGACCTCACCCCGCCCACGATTGCCATCAACACCATCGCCGGCGACAACACCCTCAACCTCGCCGAGGCCACCGCCGGGTTTGCCGTCAGCGGCACCACGTCTGGCGCCGAAACCGGCCAGACCGTCACCGTCACCGTCGTCAACGCATCGGGCACCATCGTCAGCGCCGCCACCAGCACCGGCACCGTCGGCAGCAGCGGCACCTGGTCCGCCACCCTGAACCCGACCAAGGCGCGCGGGCTCGCCGACGGCAGCTACACGATCAAGGCCAACGTGTCGGACGCCGCCGGCAACCCCGCCACCGTGGCTACCCACGGCCTGACCGTCGACGAGACCCCGCCCGCGGTCACCGCGATCGCCGCCTCGCCCGGCACCGCTGACCTCGATGCCGGCAACACTGTTACCCTGACGCTTGCGACCAGCGAGGCGGTCACCGTCAACACCAGCGGCGGCACGCCCACCCTGTCGCTCAGCAGCGGCGGCACCGCCAGCTACGTCTCCGGATCGGGCAGCAGCAGCCTCACCTTCAGCTATGTCGTGGGTGCCGGACAGAACACGCCCGACCTCACCGTGACGGGCCTTGTCCTCAACGGCGGCAGCATCGCCGATGGCGCCGGCAATCCGGTCACCGCCGCCAGCGTGATCCAGAACCCCGCCGGCATCCTGCAGATCGACACCACCGCGCCGACGCTCGCCATCACCGCGACTGCAGGCGACAACCGGGTCAACGCCGTCGAGGCCGGCAGCGGCTTTGCCATCACCGGCACCTCCAACGCCGAGACCGGCCAGACCGTCACTCTGGTGGTGCTCAACAGCGCCGGCACGCAGGTCGCGAGCTACAGCCCGACGGTGTCGGGCAGCGCCTGGTCCGCATCGGTGCCCTCCGGTACCTCCTCTGGCCTCGCCGAGGGCAGCTACACCGTCCAGGCCAATGTCGCGGACGCCGCCGGCAACGCCGCCACGCAGGCCGCCGGCAGCTTCGTGGTCGACGTCACCCCGCCCACGATCGCCATCGCTACGATCGCCGGCGACAACACCCTCAACCTCGCCGAGGCCAGCGCCGGGTTCGCCGTCAG
The DNA here is from genome assembly GCA_964248625.1 of uncultured Acetobacteraceae bacterium. Lineage (GTDB taxonomy): Bacteria > Pseudomonadota > Alphaproteobacteria > Acetobacterales > Acetobacteraceae > Lichenicola. The sequence goes on from CAXTZG010000080.1 coordinate 16,605, forward strand.
CGGCACCGCGCCCGGCGCCGAGAACGGCCAGGTCGTCACCGTCGCCATCGTCAACGCATCGGGCAGCACGGTCGCCACCGACACCGGCACCGTGTCCGGCGGCAGCTGGACCGCCACCGTCGCTCCCGCCCAGGCGCGCGCGCTCGCCGACGGCAGCGACACCGTCACCGCCAACGTGTCGGATGCCGCCGGCAACCCGGCCGTGACCGTCACCCGCAGCCTCACCGTCGACGAGACGCCGCCCACCGTCACCATCAGCACCATCGCCGGCGACAACATCCTCAACCTTGCCGAGGCCAGCGCCGGGTTCAGCATCAGCGGCACCGCCCCCGGTGCCGAGAACGGCCAGGTCGTGACCGTCACCCTCGTCAACGGCAGCGGCACGACGGTCGACACCGTCACCGGCACCGTGTCGGGCAGCGCCTGGTCGGCCAGCATCAGCTCGGCGCAGGCAACCGCGCTGGCCAATGGCGGCTACACCGCCCGGGCGAACGTGTCGGATGCCGCCGGCAACCCGGCCGTGACCGTCACCCGCAGCCTCACCG
>CAXTZG010000080.1:17249-18439 GCA_964248625.1 uncultured Acetobacteraceae bacterium
TCACCGGCACCGTGTCGGGCAGCGCCTGGTCGGCCAGCATCAGCTCGGCGCAGGCGCGCGCCCTGGCCAACGGCAGCTATGCCGTCCGTGCGAACGTGTCGGATGCGGCGGGCAATCCTGCCACGCAGTCGACCCAGACCCTGACCGTGGACGAGACACCGCCCACCCTCTCCATTGCCACCATCGCCGGGAACAACATCCTCAACCTCGCCGAGGCGACAGCAGGCTTCACCATCAACGGCATTGCGCCGGGCGCGGAGAATGGCCAGGTCGTGACCGTCACGCTGCTCGATGGCAGCGGCACGGCGATCGACACCGTCACCGGCATCGTCGCCAGCAGCGCCTGGTCCGCAGGCGTCAGCGCCGCCCAGGCGACTGCCCTGGGCGACGGCGTCGACACCGTCACGGCGAACGTGTCGGACGCGGCCGGCAATCCGGCGGCGCAGGCGACCCACAGCCTCACCATCGACGAGACGGCGCCGACCATCAGCATCGGCGTCGTCGCCGGCGACAACATCCTCAACCTTGCCGAGGCGACGGCGGGATTTGTCGTCAACGGCACCACGACAGGTGCCGAGAACGGCCAGATCGTCACCGTCACCCTCGTCAACGGCAGCGGCACGGTCGTCGACACCGTCACCGGCACCGTGTCAGGCAATGCCTGGTCCGCGAGCCTGACCCAGGCCCAGGCAAAGGCGCTGGTCGACGGCACCTATGCCGTCCACGCGAACGTGTCGGACGCGGCCGGCAATCCGGCGGCGCAGGTGATCCGGACCCTGACGGTGGACGAGACGGCGCCCGGCGTCGCCATCGCCGCCATCGCAGGCGACAACATCCTCAACCTCGCCGAGGCCGGCAGCGGCTTTGCCATCAGCGGCACGGCGCCGGGGGCCGAGGATGGGCAGGTGGTCACCGTCATGCTGGTCAATGGCGTCGGCACCACGATCGACACGGTCAGCGGCATCGTGGCGAACTATGGCTGGTCTGCCGGCCTCACCGCGGCCCAGGCCACGGCACTCGCCGACGGCAGCTACCTCGCCCACGCGACCGTTTCGGACGCCGCCGGCAATCCTGCTCCCCCGGCGACCCGCAGCCTCACCGTCGACGAGACCGTCCCGACCCTGTCGATCGGCGCCATTGCCGGCGACAACATCCTCAACCTCGGCGAAGCGGCGACCGGGCTTGTGATC
>CAXTZG010000081.1:0-17901 GCA_964248625.1 uncultured Acetobacteraceae bacterium
TGCTCGGCATCGTCAACGGCGTGCTGGTGACGCGGCTGCGCATCCCGTCGCTGATCGCGACGCTGGCGATGGGGCCGATCGCGCTCGGGCTGAACTACGCCTATGACGGCGGCGACTCGATCTACACGCAGTTTCCCAAGGCGTTCTACGTGATCGCCACCGGGCGCGTGCTCGGCGTGGTGCCGGTTCCCATCATCATCGCCATCGTCGTGGTCGGCGCATTCTACATCCTGATCAACCGCACGCGGCTGGGCCGGGCGCTGGTCGCCACCGGATCGAACCTGCAGGCGGCGCGGCTGTCTGGCATCAACGTCAACCGCTGCCGGCTGCTGGCGCTGACCCTGTCCGCGCTCGGTGCCGCGATGGGCGGCATCATGCTGACAGCCCGGCTCGGCACCGGGCAGCCCGGCGCTGGCGAGCCGTACCTGATGGACAGCCTGACCGCGGTGTTTCTGGGCATGACCGCCTTCAAGCCGGGCCGCGCCACCGTGCAGGGCACCCTGGTCGGGGTCGTCATCATCGGCATGCTGGATAACGGCCTGAACCTGCTGGGCGCGCCGTTCTACCTGCAGAACGAGGTGCGCGGCGTCGTGATGATCGCAGCCGTCAGCCTGGCCGTGCTGCGCGGCGAGATCCGCTTCTTCTGACAGGAGGATTATGATGACAGGTCCGGCACAGGGTCGCACTGCCCTCGTCACCGGCGCCAGCCGCGGCATCGGCCGGGCGATCGCACTCGGATTGGCCCGCGACGGCTTCGACGTGGTGGTCAACGACATCGAACGGCAACGTGTCGAGCTGGAGGCGGTGGCCGGGGAGATCGACGCGCTCGGCCGCCGCGGCACCGCGCTGTTCGCCGACGTCAGCGATCGCGCGCAGGTGCATGCCATGGTGGAGGCCGCCCTGGCGCAGGCCGGCCCGATCGACGTCGTGGTCAACAATGCCGGCATCCTGATCGCGAGCCCGGTGGAGACGCTGCTCGAGGCGCAGTGGGACGCCGTGATGGACATCAACGCCAAGGGCACCTTTCTGGTGGTGCAGGCGCTGCTGCCGCACATGCGAGAGCGGGGCTACGGCCGCATCGTCAACATCGCCTCGATCGGCGGCAAGCATGGCGCGCCCGACCAGGCGCACTACTCGGCGAGCAAGGCTGCGATCATGGGCTTCACGCGCGTGCTGGCGCAGGAGGTCGGGCCGTTCGGCATCACCGCCAACTGCGTCTGCCCGGGCATCATCGTCACCGAGATGGGCCGCACCAACCTGTCGGATCAGGTGAACGTCGACAAGTGGGTCGCCGGCACGGCGCTCCGTCGGCTGGGCCAGCCGGAGGATGTCGTCGGGCCGGCCTGCTTCCTCGCCTCCGACGCGTCCGCCTTCGTCACCGGGCAGTCGCTCAACGTGTGCGGCGGCATCGTCCTGAGCTGAAGCCCTCGACAGGAGCCTTGCGATGTATCTGGAGAAGCTGCGCCTGGACGGACGTGTCGCGGTTGTCACCGGCGGGAGCGGCGGCATCGGCCTCGCCTGCGGCCTGGCCTTGGCCGAGGCGGGCACGCATGTCGTCGTGGCGGACCTGGAGGCCTCGTTGGCCGAGGCCGGCGCACGGGCGATCGGAGATGCTGGCGGCAGGGCCGACAGCGTGGTGCTCGACGTCACCCGCACGGCCAGCGTCGCGGACGCGGTGCGCGACATCCACGCCCGGCACGGCGCGATCGACATCCTGGTCTGCAACGCCGGCATCGTCATCTCCGAGATCAAGGCGGAGGATCTCGACGACGAGCGCTGGATGCGCCAGATCGACGTCAACCTGAACGGCGTGTTCCGCTGCTGCCGGGAGGTCGGCCGGGTCATGCTGGGGCAGGGACGCGGCGCCATCGTCAATATCGGCTCGATGGCGGCCTCCATCGTCGTCCGGCCGCAGGAGCAGGCGGCCTACAACGCTTCCAAGGCCGGCGTCCACCAGCTCACCAAATCCCTGGCTGCCGAGTGGGCGGCGCGCGGCATTCGGGTCAATGCGGTGGCGCCGACCTATATCGAAACGCCGCTGACGCGCTTCGGCATGGCCAAACCGGCCTTGTACGACCAGTGGCTGGCGAACACGCCGATGCGGCGCGTCGGCCAGCCGGAGGAGATCGCCTCGGTCGTGCATTTCCTGGCGTCGGACGCTGCCAGCCTGCTGACCGGCAGCATCGTCTATGCGGATGCCGGCTATACGCTCTGGTAGCCGGCGCCGATCAAACGGGCGATGGGCCGGCTGGACCAGGCCGATGCCGTTGGGCTCGACCTCGTCCTCCCCTTAACGAGCGAACCGGGTCCTTCCGACGGAGCGGTGCGGGCGACGAGACCGGTCGGTCGCTATGCCCCTGCGCTGAAGATGCCCCTGCGCTGAGGTCTCGCCTGCCTCAGGACGACCGACCATCCGGAGCCGATGCGTGAGAGGTCAGCTCAGTGATCCGGGCCGCCAGCATGTCCATCGCGAACGGCTTGCTGAGCAGATGCATGTCCCGGCCGAGATTGCCGTTTCCGACCACCGCCTTCTCGGCGTAGCCGGTGATGAACAGCACCTTCAGGTCCGGTCGGGTGACCCGGGCGGCATCTGCCACCTGCCGGCCGTTGATCCCTCCGGGAAGCCCCACATCGGTGACCAGGAGGTCGATCCGCCTGTCCGACTGGAGTACGCGCAGGCCTGATGCGCCATCGGCGGCTTCGAGGGCCGTGCAGCCGAGATCCTGCAGGACTTCCATCACGAGCATGCGCACGGTCGGCTCGTCATCGACCACGAGCACGGTCTTGCCGGGTTCGGCAGGCTGGACGGCAGGCGGCTCCCGGACCACCGGAGCACCGCTCTCGACACCCTGGTAACGCGGCAGGTACAGGCAGAGGCTCGTCCCATGGCCGGGCTCCGAGTAGATCCTGACCTGGCCGCCCGACTGCCGCGCAAAGCCGTAGATCATCGACAGCCCCAGCCCGGTTCCCTGTCCGAGCGGCTTGGTGGTGAAGAACGGCTCGAAGGCACGCGCAACCACCTCCGGCGTCATGCCGGTGCCGGTGTCGGTGACGCACAGCGACACGTATGGCCCGGACGGCAACTCGCGCTCCCTGGCAGCCGGCACGTCCAGCCACCTGTTGGCGGTCTCGATGGTGATGCGACCGCCGTCCGGCATCGCATCGCGGGCGTTGATGCAGAGATTGAGCAGCACGTTCTCGAGCTGGTTCGGATCCACCAGCGCCGGCCAGAGCCCGCTGGCGCCGACCACCTTGATGGCGATCGCCGGTGGCACGGTGCGCCGGATCAGCTCCTCCATGCCCGCGATCAGCTGGTTGACGCTGATGACGCTGGGATCGAGCGTCTGGCGGCGCGAGAAGGCGAGCAGACGGTGCGTCAGGGCAGCCGCGCGCTGGGTCGCTCCCTGAGCGGCCGCGATGTAATGCTGGGTATCGGCGAGTCGACCCTGGGCCACTCGCGTGCTCAGCAGTTCGAGGCTGCCGGCAATGCCCGTGAGCAGGTTGTTGAAGTCGTGGGCGAGGCCGCCGGTCAGCTGGCCGACCGCTTCCATCTTCTGGCTCTGGCGAAGCTGGTCCTCGGCCAGCAGCAGCGATTTCGTGCGGGCCTCGACCTGCTGCTCCAGCGATGCGGTGAGGGCATGCAGGTCCTGCTCGGCGCGACGGCGCGCGACGGCGACGCGGGTGCGCTCGGCCACCTCGCGGACCAGCGCCAGCTCCTCGGGCGTCCAGTTCCGGGCCTGGCCGCAATTGAGGTAGAGCAGGGCGACGAACCTGCCGTCTTCCACCAGGGGCATGTTGATGAGGGAGCGGGCGCTGATCGCTTCCAGGGTGTCGCTGGAGGCTGCGGTGCGTGGATCACCGCGCGTATCGGGGATCGCCACCATGATCCCGCGCTTCAGGTCGTCGATATAGGAGCCATGCTCGCGAAAGTGCAGCAGGCCGGCCAGAGTCTGGACCCCCGGCCCGTTCCAGTCGCGGGCGATGGTGATGGTCTCGGCGACCGTATCGATGGTGCCGTAGCCCGCCCGGTCGACGCCCAGCCTCTGGCCCAGCACTGCCGCGACGCGGTAGCTGAGCTCGTCTGGATGCATGTCCTCGCGAAGAAGCTCGCCCAGCTCCAGCAGCACGGCGCGGCGCGGCGCTGCTCTTCGCGCAGCCTCTCCGTGACGTCCTGGAACAGCACCGCGAACTGACCGGCCTCCGGTCGGAAGATCCGCGCCTCGTAGGCGTGGTTCAACAGGCTGACCCAGCGAGTCACGGTTCGTGCCTCGCCCGTTTCCGCGACATGTCGAAAATCGGCCATCCAGTCCGGCTCCAGACCGGGCAGGACCTCCGCCCCGGTCCGACCGACGGCGTCGCGTCGCGAGAGTCCGGTCAGGCGCTCCCAGGCGTCGTTGACTTCGACGAAATGCCAGTCGACCGGCGCGCCATGAGCGTCTCGGACGAATTCGCCGACCATGAAGCCTTCCTGCAGGCGGTCGAAGCGGTTTCGCCAGCGGTCGTCGTTGCCTTCAAGACGGTCCACCGTGTCGCGATAGCTCGTGGCATCGGTCAGGCATCCGAAGAAGTAGCGGAGTTCGCCATCGGGCCCGTAGGCTGGGCTGATATACAGCTCGTTGAGGAAGCTGCTGCCGTCCTTGCGGTAGTTCACCAGATCGATCGTGATGTCGTGCCGCTGGCGGATCGCCTCCCCCATCCGGGCAATGGCCTGAGGATCGGTGCTAGGTCCCTGCATGAAGCGGCAGTTGCGCCCCAGGAGCTCGTCGGAGGAGTAGCCAGACATCCGCTGGAAGGCTTGGTTGGCGAAGACGATCGGGTTGTCAGGCAGGGTCGGGTCGGTCACCACCATGGCGGTCCGGGCCTTTTCGACCGTGACGGCCAGCACCTCGTAGGGCGTCCGATCGCCGTCCAGTCCGGACGGCGCGCCGAGGTCGTTGGCCTGGCCGGCAGCCTTCGCAACGAGGGCTGCGACCATGACGCGCAGTGCGGCGTTCGAGGTCTCAAGCAACGTCTCGCGCCGCTGCAGGCGCTGAAGCTCGGACTCGCCGACGGGAACCTGGTTTTGTTGCAATGCGACAGCTCAGGCAGTTCATGGCCGGTGGAAGAGACTGGATGGTGACGGTCAGGCGTGTCGAACGGTGAACAAGCAATCGCGCCCTAGGCGACGGGCGGCCCGATCATGGACTGCACGATCGTGACCAGGTGGCTGGGCAGATAGGGCTTCTTCAGCAGCTTGTAGCCATGGTCCTGCTGCCACCGGCTTTGAAGCACTTCCGGCCGGCCCGAGGCAATCACCACCGCGATGGACGGAATGACCGCGCGCATCCGGGCGGCGACTTCCGAGCCGTCCGTCTTACCAGGCATATGGAAATCGGTTACGAGAATGGAAAACACCCGCGGCGGTTGACGCATCAGCTCGACCGCCAGATCGCCGTTCTCGACCTCCATCACCTCGTAGCCGGCATCCTGGAGGGATTCCGCCATGACCTCGCGAATCATGGGCTCGTCTTCGACCAGCAGAACACACACATGAGGAACCTTCGCGACGCGCCGGGGGTGAGCGCAGGAGGGATCGGATCGTTCCCTGTTCCAAATACTCCATCCTCTGTAAGTGTTCGGATGCGTGTCGGATACCCGATACATCGACAGGCCATGTTGAAACAGGATGAACGATGTTAAAGCTCGGAGAGCCTGATCTGAACACTCTCGAGTCCGGCCATCATATTACCGAAGGCCGCAACATTATTTCGTCAGCCGGCAGCCAGGGCGGAACGGATATCTTTTTTGCGGCGGTGCAGATGAGCCGCATGCCGATGTGCCTTACGGATCCGCACAAGGACGACAATCCCATCATCTTCTGCAACCAGGCATTCGAGCAGCTGACGGGCTACGGCCAGAACGAAATCATCGGCCGGAACTGCCGGTTCCTGCAAGGCCCGGAAACGGATCCCGCAGCCGTGGTCGAGATCCGGCGCCAGCTGCTCAGGCAGGAGGACGTCCACCTGGAGCTGATGAACTACCGCAAGGACGGGAGCAGCTTCTGGAACGCCCTGTTCATCAGCCCGGTCGCCGATACCACCGGCAGGCTTGTCTACTACTTCGCCAGCCAGCTCGACGTGACGCGCAAACGCGAGGCGGAAGCAGTGCTGCAGCAGTCGCAGCGCATGGAGACCCTGGGGGCCATGGCTTCGAGCCTGGCGCACGAGTTCAACAACCTCATGACCATCGTGATGGCCAACCTCGAGCGGATCGGCACGGAGGTGGATGGCGCCCGTCGCGCCAAGCAGATCGAGCGCGCCACCTGGGGCACGCGGCGGGCAGCCAAGCTGACGGATCAGATGCTGTCGTTCGCGCGCCGGCAGTTCCATGAGAATCAGACGCTGGACATCAACGAGACGCTGGCGAACTGCGACAGCATTCTCGACCAGATGGCCGGCGCCGACATCAACGTGGTGCTCGACCTGGCAGACGAGCCGCTGATGGTGTCCCTGGATGCCAGCCAGCTGGAGATGGCGTTGCTGAACATGGTTCGCAATGCAGCCGATGCCGTCCCGGCCGGCAGCCGGATCGCCATCGCGACGCGCGCGCGTCGTTACGATGGGCCAGCCACCGGACCCGCAGTGGAGATCGCGGTGGCGGATGACGGCTGCGGCATGTCGCCCGAGGTCGCACGCCGCGCGACGGAGCCGTTCTTCACGACCATGTCTCTTGGCAAAGGCACCGGGCTCGGGCTGTCGATGGTGAAGGGCTTTGTCGAGCAGTCGAACGGCAAGCTCGAGATCGACACGGCGCCAGGTATCGGGACGACGATCAGGCTGGTCTTTCCGCAAGACCGGCAAGCGACAGCTTCCGGGGCTCCCGGGAGCCAGGGCCTAGCAGACCGTTAGATCGGGTTGTCGCAGCGGCGGCGACGCAGGCTGCGCGGCTCCAGGCATCGGCGAGCATTCCGGATCGTGCGGCGGCAGCTATCGGCCGGGCGACAAGGGCCCGGCGGTCGCCTGCGATGACGCATGCCGGCTCGACGGCCTGCAAATCTTGTTCGTCATGCGCTTGTCGGCATCGTGGCCGCTGGACGCAGCGCCGGGACGACACCAAGACGCTCGCGATCCGGCCTCGTCGGAGTAGGATCGAGCGGTCGGAGAACGACGGGCCGGATCGGCGGGATCCTGCCCGGGCAGCCGGCGATCCAGGGAGGGGGAATGAGCAGCTTCTGGTTCTGGGTATCGACGCTGGTGCTTTTCCTTGCCGTGGCTGTGGCCGGCAGCCTCGTCATGCGTCAGGTCCTGCATGAGGTGACCGGGCAATGACGACACGACCGGAAACGGCTCGGCCGGGCTCAGGCTGCATGATGTCGCTTGCGCAGGCCCGCCGGGCACCATTCAGGTCGGGTGACGAGATGCGCCGGCATGGCAGCAGGATCCGATGTCGCCTGGGATCCGATTGTGGAACGGGCTGCACGAGTGTGATCGGCCTGCCTGGATAAGCGGCAGTCGTTCCGCTCCAGGAGATGCAAGGCAGGCAGACCGCAGCAGGCACGAGACGGCATCATGCCAGGCGAGACGACCCCTGCTCACGGGCGCAGTTGTTTCTTCTGGTGGAGCAGACGGCGGCTTCTGCGTGATCTATCGTGTCGTTTCCGGATTGGAGTGAGCGCTGCATGCCAAAACTGACCAGGCGAGAGATCGGCCCCTGGCCCCTTCTGTTCACCGGCCTCGGCTCGATCATCGGCTCCGGCTGGCTGTTCGGCGCAGCCCGTGCCGCTGCCATCGCCGGCCCCGCGGCGATCTTCGCCTGGATCATCGGCGCCGTCGTGGTGCTCGTGGTCGCCTCCGTCGCAGCCGAGCTTGGCGGCATGTTCCCCGTCTCGGGCGGGATGGTTCGCTACGCGCGGGTGACGCATGGCGGGCTGGTGGGCTTCCTGGCTGCCTGGGCGAACTGGCTGACGGTGGTCAGCACCATCGCGGTCGAGGCGGAAGCGTCGATCCAGTATATGAGCTCCTGGCCCTATCCCTGGGCGCAGGCGCTGTACCGTGATGGCGAGCTGTCGCCCGTGGCGCTGCTGCTGGCGGGTGCGCTGGTCGTCGTCTACTTCCTGGTCAACTACTGGAGCGTTGCGGTATTCGCGCGGTCGAACGCGGCGATCACGGTGTTCAAGCTCGTGGTGCCGACGATCACCGGCCTGGCCCTGATCGCGGTCGCCTTCCATGTGGGCAATATCACCGGACACGTCGCGGGCACCGGCGGGTTCCTGCCCTTCGGCGGCGCCGGCGTGCTGACGGCGGTCGCGACCTCGGGAATCGTGTTCGCCTTCAACGGGTTCCAGAATCCGCTCAGCCTCGCGGGCGAAGCGCGCGATCCGGATCGCAGCATACCGTTCGCGGTGATCGGTTCGGTGCTGATCGCGGTCGGTGTCTACCTGCTGCTGCAGGTCGCGTTCATCGGCGCGCTCGACCCGGCGCGGCTGCAGGCGGTGGGCTGGGCCGGGCTCGGCTTTTCCTCGCCCTTCGCCCAGCTTGCCCTGCTGTTCGGGCTCGGCTGGCTTGCCCTGCTGCTGTATTTCGACGCGTTCGTCAGCCCGAGCGGCACCGGGATCACCTATACCGCTGTCGCCTCGCGCATGATCCTGGGCATGCAGCGCAACGGCACCGCGCCGGCGCTGTTCGGCCAGGTCGACCGGCGCTTCGGGGTGCCGCGGCCGGCCATGTGGTTCAATCTCGTGGTCGCGTTCCTGTTCCTCTACTTCTTCCGTGGCTGGGGCCCGCTGATGGCGGTGATCTCGGTGTCGATCGTGATCACCTATCTGATGGTGCCGGTCGCAGCGCTCTCGCTGCGGGCCCGGGCCCCGGAGCTGCGGCGGCCGGTCCGGCTGCCCGGGATGGGGGTGCTGGCGCCGCTGGCGTTCGTGTTCGCCTCCGAGCTGCTCTACTGGGCGCGCTGGCCGCTCACCGGCGAGATCATCCTGCTGCTCGCGGCCGGGCTGCCGATCTATGGCTGGTATCGACGCAACGCCTCCGGCGTCACGCTGCGCGAGGATCTGCGGGCAGCCGCCTGGCTGATCCTTTATCTCGCGGTCATGACGGTGGTGTCCCTCACCGGCAGCCGGCAGTTCGGCGGCCTGGACTGGATTCCCTATGGCTGGGACATGCTGGTGGTCGCGCTGCTGTCGCTGCTGTTCTGCTTCTGGGGCGTTCGCAGCGGCCTGGCGGAGCCCGCACTTGCCGAGATCGTCGAGCCGGAGCTGGAGGCGCCTGCGGTGGCGGCATGACGACGCGGCCGTGGCATGATCATTGGTCCGTCACACGGCTGCCGCGGCCTGCTGTCCTGCCGCGGCTGACTGCGCACGCCATCACGACGGTCGACACGTCTTCATTGATCGAACGGCGCATCGACAGGCCGGATGCCGCCCTGTGTGGCTCACCCCGGCTGCTGGACGATCTCCTGCAGGACATGGGTCGGCCGCAAGCGGTCCGGCAGCCCGCAGGCTCAGCGGCCTTTGTGGATGTCGCTCAGCTCGGCGACGCCATGTCCACGCAGCGCGGGTCTATCGTGCCGCGCCGGCCTTGGTCTCGTCTGCCGACAGGTAGCAATGCGCCCGCCGCACCCAGTCGGCGAGTGCCGCTGCCTGCTGATCAGACGAGCAGAGCGACGCCGCCATCAGGCGCACCGCGATCGGCTGATCCGGATCGCTGGCATCCTGGTGGACGCGGCGGCCCGCAGCCTTTGCCTTGCGTCGGCCCGTCGAGCCATCCGGACGATCTGCATCCACAAAAGTACAGGTGCGGTTCAGCAGTTCGACCGCTTCGGCCAGCAGGGATCGAGGGGCGATCTCGTTCTCGGCCCTGGCCCGGCGCGGCGCCTCATGCAACATCTCAGGGCGAGGAGCGTGTCCTGCATCGCGAAGCTCGTGAGACGTGTCCATGCCTAAATTCCAACAGCTTCGGGTAGAGCCTATTCTGATCGGATTATCCTGAGTTGTGCAATCGGCTGATGTGATCTTTTGCACTTTTATGATGACTTCACCATTAGAGGGTCTTCGCGATCACCGCTGTTGGGTGCGTAGCCCACGATCCCGGTCCTGCAGCCAAGCCAGCCTGGCTCGGCCGACATCGCACGGTATACGATACCGGAATGTCATGTCACCGACCGCCGCTGGAGCAGGGTCGGGCGCTGGCGACAAAGCGCGTGTTTCCCCGCCGCTCCACTGCCGGACATCACGGGTGCGAGCCCGTGATCCGTCGCCGGCGGTTGAACCTCGTGCACATCCCGGGCTGCGCGATGTTTCAGTCATCCAGGGCGCAGGCGAACATCCGGAGGTCGCGGGCATAGGCGTCGGGAGCTTCCCAGGCGGGGAAGTGGCCGCCCTGCGCCTGCCTCGAATACTGCCGGACGTTGTAGAAACGCTCCGCCCATTCCCTGGGTGCGACCACCAGGTCGTGCGGCCACATGCAGACCGCGGTCGGAACGGCGACGCGGTCCCCAAACTGCAGAGGTCGCCGGAAGTGGCGGTGGTCGTAATAGGCGCGCATGGACGACCCGATGGTTTCCGTCGCCCAGTAGATCATGAGGGTGTCGATCAGCATGTCGGGCGGGAACGTCCGCGACAGATCGTGGCCGTGCTCGCTCCAGCCGTGGAACTTCTCCACGATCCAGCTGGCGAGGCCGACGGGCGAGTCTGCCAGCGCGAAGGCCAGCGTCTGGGGCCGGGTATAGTGCAGGTGCTCGTAGGCGCCCTCGTCGGCGTCCCACTGCGCGAGACGGGCCCTGTAGCTCGTCTCGGCGTCGGTCAGTGGCGGCGCCTGCGGCATCGGGGGTGGGTCTGCGACCGCCGAGACATGGATGCCGCGCACGGCGTCCGGATGGTTGAGGGCGAGCCGCGTCGCCACGCCCGCGCCGATATCGGTTCCGGATGCCAGGTAGTCGCGATAGCCGAGATGCTCGGTCATCAGCCGATGGAACAGGTCCTCGGCCCAGACCTGAGCCGGCTGCGTCGGGCGGTCGGAGAAACCGAACCCGGGCAGGGCAGGCATCACCACGTCGAACGCGTCGTCGGCCGAGCCGCCGAACGCCGCCGGATCGGCGAGCATCGGGGCCAGCCTGCGATACTCGACGAAGCTGGACGGCCAGCCGTTCATCAGGAGAAGCGGGCGCGGGTGCGGGCCGCGTCCCTGCAGACGGACATAGTGGACGCCGAAGCCCCCGACCCGGGCGCGGAACTGCGGCAGCGCGTTGAGCCGCTGCTCGGCCGCATCGAAATCGTATTCCGCGTGCCAGTAATGGATGAGCGCCTGCAGGACGGTCTTGTCCGTGCCGTAGCGCCAGTCTGCGGTGACGCGTCGCTCCAGCGAACCGCGCCGAGGCGACGTCTAAGATCGTCGCGGAGCCCGGCATCGAAGCCGACGAGGAACGGTGCATCCGGCATCGTCCTGGTCGCTCCCCCAAGGCAAGGGCGGCGTCTCGTCCTGAAACGCCGCCCGATGCCGTTGACGCCTGTAACGGAGGCGCGTGCGATCAGGCCAGGTCGAACCGGTCCAGGTTCATCACCTTGGTCCAGACCGACACGAAGTCATGCACGAACGCTTCCCTGGAGTCAGCGCACCCGAAGACTTCCGCCACGGCCCGGAGCAGCGAGTTCGATCCGAAGATCAGGTCGACGCGGCTGCCGGTCCACTTCAGCTCGCCGGTCCGGCGGTCGCGTCCCTCGAACCGGTCGTCGGCCTCGGACACCGCCTTCCACGTCGTGCCCATGTCGAGCAGGTTGACGAAGAAGTCGTTGGTGAGGGTTCCCGGGCGCGTGGTGAAGACGCCGAGCTTCGAGCCGCCGAAGTTGGCGTCCAGCACGCGCAGGCCGCCGATCAGGACCGTCATTTCCGGCGCGGTCAGCGTCAGCAGATGCGCCCGGTCGACCAGGTGCACCTCCTCATGCCGTCCACGTCCGTCGCCGAGATAGTTGCGGAACCCGTCCGCTCTCGGCTCCAGCACCGCAAAGGAGTGCGCGTCGGTCTGCTCCTGGGTGGCGTCGGTGCGGCCCGGGGTGAACGGCACCTCCACCGCATGCCCGGCATCCTGGGCGGCCTTCTCCACGCCGGCGCAGCCCCCGAGCACGATCAGGTCGGCGAGCGAGACCTGCCTGCCGTCGGGCTGTGCCGCGTTGAACTCGGCCCGAACTGCCTCCAGCGTCTGCAGCACCGTCGCCAGCTCGGCCGGCTCGTTCGATGCCCAGTCCTTTTGCGGAGCGAGACGGATGCGCGCGCCGTTGGCGCCGCCGCGCTTGTCCGTGCCGCGGAAGGTCGAGGCCGACTTCCAGGCGGTGGACACTAGCTGCGACACCGACAGCCCCGAGGCGAGCAGCGTCGCCTTGAGGGTTGCCACGTCCTGCTCGCCGATCAGCGGGTGGTCCGGGGCGGGGACGGGGTCCTGCCACAGCAGCGACTCGGCCGGCACCTCTGGGCCCAGGTAGCGCGCGACCGGTCCCATGTCGCGGTGGGTCAGCTTGAACCAGGCGCGGGCGAACGCGTCGGCGAACTCGTCCAGGTTCTCGTGGAACCGCCGCGAGATCTCCAGGTAGGCCGGGTCGGTGATCAGCGCGATGTCGGAGGTGAACATCATCGGCGGGTGGCGCTTGGAAGCGTCGTGCGCGTCGGGCACCTGGTCGGTGGCCGCGTTGTGCTTCGGCTTCCACTGGTTGCCGCCGCCGGGGCTCTTCTCCAGCTCCCATTCGAAGCCGAACAGGTTGTCGAAGTAGCCGTTGTCCCACTTGGTCGGTTCCGGGGTCCAGGCGCCCTCGAGCCCGCTGGAGATCGTGTCCGCCCCCTTGCCGGTGCGATAGCTGTTCTTCCAGCCCAGGCCCATCTGCTCGATGCCGGCAGCCTCCGGCTCCGGGCCGACATACTGCTCGGCGCTGGCGGCGCCATGGCTCTTGCCGAAGGTGTGGCCGCCGGCGACCAGGGCTACCGTCTCCACGTCGTTCATGGCCATGCGCGCGAAGGTCTCGCGGATGTCGCGCGCCGAGCCGAGCGGGTCCGGGGAGCCGTTCGGGCCTTCCGGGTTGACATAGATCAGGCCCATCTGCACGGCGCCGAGATGGTCGGACAGCTCGCGCTCGCCGCTGTAGCGGTTGTCGCCGAGCCAGGTGTCCTCGGGTCCCCAGTTGATGTCCTCCTCGGGCTCCCAGACGTCGGCGCGGCCGCCGGCGAAGCCGAACGTCTTGAGGCCCATCGATTCCAGCGCGCAGTTGCCCGCCAGCACCATCAGGTCGGCCCAGGAGATCGCGCGGCCGTACTTCTGCTTGATCGGCCACAGCAGCAGCCGCGCCTTGTCGAGGTTGGCGTTGTCGGGCCAGGAATTCAGCGGTGCGAAGCGCTGCGTTCCGGACCCGGCGCCGCCGCGGCCATCGCCGACGCGGTAGGTGCCGGCACTGTGCCAGGCCATGCGGATGAACAGCGGCCCGTAATGGCCGTAATCGGCCGGCCACCATTCCTGCGACGTGGTCATCAGCGCGAACAGGTCCTGCTTCACCGCCTGCAGGTCGAGCGTCTTGAACGCCTCGGCGTAGTCGAACTCCTTTCTCAGTGGATTGGAGCTGACCGAGTGCTGGTGAAGGATCTTGAGGTTCAGCTGATTCGGCCACCATTCTTGGTTGGACCGCGGCCACGCCGTCGAGTTGTTGGGGGTCACGCCCTTCATCGGGCACTGACCGACATCATCTCCGTCCATGGTTCCTCCAAATGCTGCGGCGTCGATCGCCGCCGTCCGTGTCCCGGGGTCGTTCGGGCAGCCCAGCAACCTAGCGCCATCGAGAGCACGAAAGAAGACGAGCCCGGGCGGCGAGCCATCGTTTCTGGTTATTGACCTCGTAGGGCCAACTTATGGATTACCGATCCGTCTGCCGGTGTGCCATGCGCACCGTGCCGAGACAGCGCCGGAACGGGTTCCGACCAGTTGGGTGGCGAAAATGCGCACGATGTGGTGTCCGGTCCTGGCGTGCGGGATGCCGATCGCTGCGACGCGGGCGATGCGTCAGGCCTGCGTGTCGAACGTCACCGCCCACACGGGCTGGATGCCGGGAAGATCGTGCAGGTGGCATGGGCGGTCCATCCCGTGCCGGAAATCCAAGATGGACATGAGCGATGTCGGCCCTCGGGCCATGGAGGAACGGGACGGTCGTGAGATGCTTGGCGTCCGCTCGGAAACCTTTCGGAACGTCGGCCACACGGACAGACGCGTCGTTGCCGCTGCAGGCGAGATCGATCGTGATCCATTGCTTGAGAGGCCCGTCGCAGAAGACGTCATTGCCCTGCTTGCCGTGCTGATCTGCGCGGTGGCATCGCCGTCCTGCGTGTCCGCGAACAGCCAGTACGATACGAACAGCACCCGAGCTTCGCGCCGATCCGGCTGTCGCGCAGCATGATGATCGTGTGCTGCCCGAGATCGCTCATCTCGATGACCGGGGCGATGGCCGGCTCCCAGCACGACACGGACGATCCAGGCCATAAGCAGTCTCAGGCGTTCCTTTCTCGGCTGCTTGAGTGTTGGAGACGACATCTCCAAACAAGACGAGCTGAACGCCAAGGGGCGCGGACCCCGATGGGCGGCGCGCGACTTGGTCCTGGCTCATTGACCACCCGAGCGCGCATACTGCCCCATGCCATCATCCGTCAGATCCTGGGTCAGGCGCGTTGCCCGACCGGTCCCGTCCGTGGCTCTCGCAGGAACCGCACGGCTTCTGCGGCAGCTGGGCCCGGTTCCCGCCTCCCATCTCGGCGGCTGGCTCGCCCGCCTGCTGGGCCCGCATCTGCGCGCCTCCCGGATCGCCGACGATAATCTCCGGCGGGCGCTGCCCGGGCTGGGGATCGCGGAGCGCGGCCGCATCATCCACGCGGTGTGGGACAATCTCGGACGCAACTCGGCCGAGCTGCCGCATCTCGCCTCGTTCGAACGCACCCTGGCAGGGCCGGGATGGGAGATCGACGGCGAGGAGCATATCGCGGCATTGAAGGCGGCCGGCACGCAGGCCCTGTTCTTTTCGGGTCATTTCGGCAACTGGGAGATGATCCTGCCGATCGCGGCACAGCTGGGACTTCCGGTGTCGGGCTTCTATCGGACGGCCTCGAACGCCGGTGTCGACGGCATCATCCAGACGATGCGGCACAAGGCGCTCGGCCCGCGCAGCTTGATGTTCGCCAAGGGCGCCCGCGGCGCCCGGTCAGCCCTGGTGCATCTGCAGCAGGGAGGGTCGCTGGGGCTTCTCGTCGACCAGAAGATGAATGACGGCATCGCGGTGCCGTTCCTGGGCCGCGATGCGATGACCGCGCCGGCGCTGGCGCAGTTCGCGCTCCGCTTCGATGCGCCGATCATCCCGGTGCGCGTGCTGCGCCTGGGTCCAGGTCGCTTCCGGATGGTTTGCGATCCGCCGCTGATCGTCGCGCGCAGCGGCAACCGGACCGCCGACATCTACGCGATCTCCCTCGCCGTGAACGCGACGCTGGAGCGATGGATCGAAGCCGATCCGGGATCCTGGCTGTGGCTGCATCGCCGCTGGCCCAAGATTCAGCCGCCGCCTGTTGCCGGTCGTGCATCACCGACTCTGGGATCCGCCTGGCGGGTTCCGCTGCTCCGGATCCTGCAGAACCGTCACCGCTGGCCGGGGACTGGCCGGCTCAAGGCGGAGAGGAGCCCCCGCGCCGGACCGTCCGGGACCTAGCCCCGGTCGCCCAGGCGACGGCTGGCGCTCACTGGATCGTATAGCCTCCGTCGATGACGAGATTCTCGCCATTGATCATCCCTGCGGCTTTGCTGGCGAGATACAGCGCCGCCATGGCGATCTCGCCGGGCTGGGCGAAACGCCGTGTCGGGATCAGCTGCTTCATGGCGTCTCCCGGTGCCCCGGCCCAGACGCGGCGACCGAGTTCCGTCTCGACCACCGTCGGGCTGATCGCGTTCGCGGTGATGCCGCTCGGACCCCATTCGAGGGCCAGCACCTTGGTCATGTTGATGATGCCTGCCTTGGTCACGCAGTAGGCGAGGTGGTTGGGCAGCGCCACGATGCCGGCCTGGGAAGCCATGCTGACGATCCGTCCGTATTTCTGCGCCAGCATGATGCGCCCGACCTGCTGGGTCAGGATGAACGGCGCCCGCAGGTTGAGCGCCATGTGGAAATCCCAGTCGGCGAGTTCGACGGTCTCGGCGGCAGCAAGCCGGGCGACCCCGGCATTGTTGATCAGCACGTCGATGCGGCCAAGCGCCTGCTGGATCGCCGCCACCGTCCGGGTCACCGCGTCGCTGTCGGTCACGTCCACCTCGAACGACACGTGCCCGCCCTCGCCGGGGGCGGCCAGCGCGCGGGCGACGTCGCCGATCGCCGGGTCGCGGTCGAGGAGTGCCAGACGCGCTCCCCGTGCCGCGAAGGCCTGGGCGATGGCAAGTCCGATCCCCGAGGCCGCTCCGGTGATCAGCACCACTTGTCCGCGGAAGTCGAACCCCGCATCGACAGACATCAGGTCGGACATGCAGGCTTCTCCTTACTGGAAGGCATAGTTGCCGGCCAGCTTGCGGTCCTCAGGCACCAGCGCCACGCCGCGCCGGATCATCTCGCGCATGTCGGGGGCTGCGAGCGCGTCGCCGTTGAGACGCAGCCTCCCGGTGGCCGGACGGAGGCCGAACAACGCCTCCAGCAGCTCGGAGCGCCCGGCGCCGACCAGGCCGCCGAGGCCGACGATCTCGCCGGCCCGTATCGAGAACGACAAGGGCGCTGCGGCACCCTTGACCAGGAAGTCGTCGACCTGCAGCACGACCGGGGCGGTCGGCGAGGGAGAGCTGCGTCCGGGAAACAGCTCGGTCAGCTCGCGGCCCACCATGCTGGTGATGATCTCGGCCTCGGTGATGCTTGCCGTCGCGACATGGCGCACCAGCCCGCCGTCGCGCATGATGGAGACGGTATCGGAGATCTCCTCGATCTCCTCCATGCGGTGGCTGGTGTAGAGGATGCATACGCCGCCTGTCCGCAGCGTGCGGATGACCCGGAACAGCTGCTCGGTTTCCCGGCTGCTCAGCGACGACGACGGCTCATCCATCAGCACGATCCGGGCGTTGCGCGAGGTCGCCTTGAGGATCTCCACCATCTGCGTGGGCGCGGTGCCGAGCGCTTTCATCGGCGTATCGGGATCGAGGTCGAGCTCGACGCTGCGCAGCATCGCTGCCGCCTGGTCTCGCATGGCGCTGCGCCGCTGGATGCCGAACGGACCGCAGATCTCCCGGCCGATCAGCAGGTTCTGCCACAGCCGCATGTCCGGCAGCAGCGCCAGTTCCTGCGGAATGATCGAGACGCCCAGCGACCGGGCGTGGCGCGGATCGAAACGGTGAACCACATGACCTTGCAGCGCGAGGGTGCCGGCATCGGGGTGCAGCTGCCCGGAAATCAGCTTGAACAGCGTCGACTTCCCGGCACCGTTCTCGCCGGCAAGGACATTGACCGTGCCCGGGTGGAAATCGACGGTGATGTCGCGCAGAACCGGCACGCCGCCGAAGGCCTTTGCCAGGCCGAGGCAGGACACGCTCGGCAACAAGGCCGGCGCCGGTGCCTCGTTGATCATGACCGGCACGGTCGTCGCCGGGCCGGACCGGCCTTCCGATACGGCGCGGTCCATCTGCCCCGATACATCCGGCCACCCTTGATCGACTTTCTGGAGCCGATATACCGGTCATACCAGAAATGCTGCAAGCCTGCTCGGAGTGACGTCGATTCAATATTGCGCCGCAAAAACCAAGCAAATTTTGCAGTGCAAAATCATCGATGTGCTGTCTGATAAGCGGGTTCGAGCAAATGCGGCCACTTCCATAGCCTGATCTACTGGTATACTAGGTTCACCAACAATTCGACTGGGGGTTTACCCTGGCGTTGGGAAA
>CAXTZG010000082.1:0-17855 GCA_964248625.1 uncultured Acetobacteraceae bacterium
CGTCGCCCAGCAGGCCTATGCCGACCTGATGTCCGGCGGCAAGGTGGTGACCGCCAGCTACAGCCAGGGCGACGGCTCGCGGTCGGTCACCTACACCATGGCGTCGATGGTCAACCTGCAGGTCTGGATCGGCCAGCTGCAGCGCGCCCTCGGCCAGCCCTACCAGTCGCGGCGCCCGATGCGCCCGTATTTCCGCTGATGGACGCCCCCGTCCGCATCCTGGGGCCTGACGGCGTCGCGCTGGCGCCGTCCCGCCGCGGGCCGATGTCGCTGAACGGCGGCAACAACCAGGTGCCCTACGACGCGGCGAACCGCACCGGTCAGCACATGGCGGCGTGGACGCCGGCGCTGTGGTCGGCCGACACGTCGCTGAACCCCTACCGCGACACCATCGTGGCCCGCGTGCGCGACGCCGTGCAGAACGACGGCTGGGCAAGCGGCGCCGTCACCCGGATCCTGGATAACGCGATCGGTGCCAACCTGCGCCCGGTCAGCAAGCCGGATTGGCGCTGGCTGCAGCAGGAGACCGGAAACAAGGCCTTCGACCACGTCTGGGCCAAGGAGTTCGGGGCCGCAGCCGACGCGCACTGGCGCATCTTCGCGGACGACCCGGGCAAGTGGTGCGACGCCACCCGGAACCAGACCTTCAGCCAGATGGCGCATACGAGCTTCCGGCACGGCCTGGTCGATGGCGACGCGCTGGCCGTCCTGCCCTGGCTCGAGGAGCGCATGGGCCGCGGCCGCGCGCGCTATGCCACCTGCGTGCAGATGGTCGACCCGGACCGCCTCTCGAATCCCCAGCAGGTGTTCGATCAGCAGACCATGCGAGGCGGTGTCGAGGTCGACCGCTACGGTGCAACGGTCGCCTACCACATCCGCAAGGCGCACCAGGGCGACTGGTGGGCTGCGGCAGAGAGCCAGACCTGGGAACGGGTGCCCCGCGAGACGTCCTGGGGCCGGCCGATGGTGGTGCACTACTTCGAGCACCAGCGCGCGGGCCAGCACCGCGGCGGCGCCGGGATCTTCACCCCCGTGCTGCAGCGCCTGAAGATGCTGATCAAGTACGACGGCACCGAGCTGGACGCGGCGATCATCAACGCCATTTTCGCCGCCTACGTCGAAAGCCCGATGGATCCGCAGCTGGTCAAGGAAGCCATGGGCGGCACCGATGGCGAGCTGGACAGCGATTTCAGCCTGAACGGCTACCAGGCGGACCGGCAGGCCTACGCCCGCGAGAACGCGATCATGCTGGGGGGCGCGCGAATCCCCCAGATGTATCCTGGCGAGTCCATCAAGACCGTCACCGCCACACGACCGAGCAGCAATTACAGCCCGTTCCAGGACGCGATGCTGCGCAACATCGCGGCCGGCCTGGGCATCTCGGCGCAGCAGCTGTCGAACGACTGGTCGAACGTGAACTATAGCTCGGCGCGCTCGGCAGCGCTCGAGGCCGGCAAGACGATGGACCGCCGGCAACGCGATTTCTTCATCGGCTGGGCGACGCCGATCCGCAGCGCCTGGCTCGAGGAGATGATGGAGATCGACGGGCCGCCGATGCCGGCCGGTGTGGCGCCCGAGTATTTCGAGTGCCGCGGCGCGTACAGCAAGTGCGTGTGGATCGGCCCGCCGAAGGGCTGGGTGAACCCGATCGACGAGCGCGCCGGCGCCATCCTGGGCATGGATGCGGGCCTTTCGACCCTCGAGGAGGAGTGCTTCTCGCAGGGCCGCGAGGTCGAGGAAGTGCTGCACCAGCGGGCATACGAGCTGAAGCTGTTCGACGAGCTCGGCATCCCGCGCCCCGAGTGGGCAGGCCTCGTGCCGGCTACCCAGGCGGCGAAGAAGCCCGAAAAGCCGGAGGCCCAGTAGCGTCATGGTCCATAACTCGATGCTGGCGTCGCGCTTCCTGAACCGGCCGCTGGCGCTGCTCCCGTCCCACTCCGCGCTGCTGCTCGACATGGTTCAGACGGGCACCATGCCGGCCGCCTTCAGTCCGGACAGCGCCGCGCGAGGCGACGTCTACAAGCCCTATGACGTGGTCGCCGGCGTCGCCGTGATCCGCATCCGCGGCGTGCTGGTGCACGGCGAGGACTGGTTCTTCTGGGGCCTGCAGACGTCCTATGACCGGCTGCGCGCCTCGATCGCGGCGGCGATCGGCGACCCGGACGTGCTGGCGATCGTGCTGCTGGCCGATAGTCCCGGCGGCGAGTGCGCGCAGCTGTTCGACCTGATCGACGCGATCGTGGACATGCGCGACGCCAAGCCGATCCACGCGATCGTCGACGAGGCCGCCTATTCCGCCGCCTACGGCCTGGTCTCGGCGGCTTCTAAGGTCTGGCTGACGCGCACCGCCGGCGTCGGCTCGGTTGGCATCATCTGGCAGCACACTTCGATCAAGGGTGCCCTGGAGAAGGCCGGCGTGGAGATCACCACGCTGACCTATGGCGACCGCAAGGCGGACGGCTACCCGACCGAGAAGTTCAGCCAGGCGGCGGCCGAGCGCGTGCAGGCCGACATCGACACGCTGGGCGAGCTGTTCACCGACACCGTGGCGCGCAACCGCGGCATCGCGGCCAGCAAGGTCAAGGCCATGGAGGCCGGCACCTTCATGGGTGCTGCCGGCGTCGCGGCCGGCCTGGCTGACGGCGTG
Source organism: uncultured Acetobacteraceae bacterium (assembly GCA_964248625.1). Taxonomy (GTDB): domain Bacteria; phylum Pseudomonadota; class Alphaproteobacteria; order Acetobacterales; family Acetobacteraceae; genus Lichenicola. The sequence continues at coordinate 2,648 of CAXTZG010000082.1, forward strand.
AAGTCGGCCGACGAGGCGTTCCTGGACATCATGGACATGGTCGCATGAGCGACGATGGGCCTGGACGCGTGGTCCTGACCGCGGACGACCCCGCCGACAGTTTCTCCACCACCGCCGCGCCGTCCGGCGCCGCGTCCCCTGAAGGATCGACCAGAGCATGACCAAGCGCACCACCCAGGCAGGCGGCGCCCCGTTCGCGCACCTGCTCGGCCGCAACAAGGCGGCCGCCGCCGGCACGGGCAAGGCGGCAGAGACCGACGACGACGACGAGAAGAAGAAGTCGAAGAAGGCCGAGGAGACCGGCGGCATGGACGATGCCGAGGACAACGAGGGCGACAAGAAGGACAAGCTCGACGACATCGCGGACGACCACACCGACGATGACGGCATGTCCGACACCGACGACTCCGACGACACCGCCGCGAAGAAGGGCACCAAGGCCAAGGGCAAGGCCAAGGCCGGCGACGACGAGGACGACGAGAAGCCGAGCAAGGATGCCGCCAAGGCAGCCCGCCTGGCCGAGCGCGCGCGCTGCGCCGCCATCTTCAGCAGCCCGTATGCAGCCGGCCAGCCGCATGTGGCGGCGCAGCTCGCGTTCCAGACGAACATGTCCTCGAAAGAGGCCATCGGGGTGCTGCAGGCGACCGCGAGCGACCGGCCCGCGCAGGAAGCGTCGACCGCGGCGCCGAGGAAGGAAGCCAAGGGCGGCGGGCTGCGCGAGCGCATGGCCGGCACCGACAATCCCGACGTCGGCGCCGACACGGGCGTGCAGGCCCCGAGCAGCTTCGCAGCGAAGGTGCTGCAGGCCGACAAGGTCCGGCGCGGCCTCGCCTGACCGCCGTCGCCAAGGCGTAGTCACCGCTTTTCGCAGTAAGCGGCACGTATCGTCCCTGTTTACTTCCCTCAAAGGGTTCTGAAATGACCTTCAACATTACGCAGCAGGGCGATCAGCCGTTCGCTCCTGGTAACTACGGCTACGCCTTCTATCCCGACCAGCTGATCGCAGGCTCGCTGCAGCTGGTCACGAAGAACGTCCAGATCATGTCGGGCATCCTGCCGCGCGGCACCGTGATCGGTCGGCAGACCACGTTCACGCTGATCCCGACGCCCGGCACCAACACCGGCAACGGCACCATCGGCGCCACCTCCCTGGCGCCGCTGGTCGAGCACGGCCTGTACACGCTGGTGGCGCTGACGCCCACGACGTTCTCGGTCACCGATCCCGAGCAGCAGCCCCTGGGCACCGCGACGGTCGGCCAGGCCTTCACCAGCAACCAGGTCAATTTCACCATCACTGCCGGCAGCACGGCGTTCGTGGTGGGCGACAGCTTCACGCTGAACAGCCTGGGCACGGCCGGCAACTTCGTCGTCTGCGTGAAGACGGCAACGGATGGCAGCCAGGTGCCGATCGCCCTGACCGCCGACTACGTCGACGCCAGCGCCGGCCCGGCCCGGACGGGCGGCTACTTCATGGGCGAGTTCAACTGGCGGGCAGTGACCTACGACAGCAGCTGGAACCTGATGGACCTTGCAGCGGCGCTCGAGCCCCGCGGCGTGTTCCTGAAGGACAGCATCTCGGCGGCCGACCCGATCAACTCGGCGGCGAACTCGACCTACTGAGCCAGTTTCCGGCCTGGCAACAGGCCGGCCCGCCCGCACCCGATCCTTCGGCAAGATCGCAGCAGCGTCGCGACGACGCAGCACTCCCTTTGATGGATGCCCCCTATGTCCGCACCCGGTCTGATTTACGACACGATAGGGCTGATCTCGGTTGTTCCCAACCTGAAGCGGCCGACTACCTTCCTGCTCGACAAGTTCTTCCCGAACCTTGTCATGTCCGACACCGAGTTCGTGGCGATCGACGTCGATGTCGGCAAGCGCCGCATGGCGCCGTTCGTGTCCCCGCTGGTCGAGGGCAAGCTGGTCGAGCAGCGCCGCTACCAGACGAACGTCTTCCGGCCGCCCTACATCAAGGAAAAGCGCGCTCCCGACCTGCGCCGTCCGGTGCAGCGCATGATCGGCGAGCGGATCGGCGGCGAGCTGACCGGCGAGGCGCGCGAGATGGCGAACCTGGCGGCCGAGATGACCGACATGATCGACACGCTGACCCGGCGTTGCGAGTGGATGGCGGCCAGCGCGCTGGTCACCGGCATGGTCACCGTCGTGGGCGACGGCTATCCCCAGGCCACGATCGATTTCGGGCGCGACAGCTCGCTGACGATGGCGCTGACCGGCAATGCGCAGTGGCTGCCGGCCAACGTCGTCGGCCCGAACGAGGGGCCCGGCACGGCCCGGCCGAGCGCCAACATCGAGGTCTGGTCGCACGAGGTGCTGCGCGCGAGCGGCGCCAACATGACCGACATCGTCTTCAGCACCACGGCCTGGACCTCGTTCATCCTGGATCCCCAGGTGCGCGGCGCGGTCTATTTCCCGAAGCTGGGCGATAGCGGCAACGCGATCAACAACAGCGTCCAGGTGGCCCGCGGTTCGGTCTACAAGGGCCGCTGGGGCCAGTACGACCTCTGGCTCTATAACGAGTGGGCGGTCGACGAGAACAACGTCGAGCTGCCGCTGATCCCGGACGGTGGCCTGATCATCACCGGCCCGGACCTGATGGGCACCCGCGCCTACGCGCAGATCATGGACCCGGCGTTCAACTATGCGTCGCTGCCCTACGCGCCGAAGACCTGGCTGCAGGAAGATCCCGCCCAGCGCTTCCTGATGATGCAGTCGGCGCCGATCGTGATCCCGTCGCGGGTCAATGCGTCGATCTTCGTCCAGGTCTGCCCGGGGCAGCTGGTCTGATGGCCGGCGCTCAGGAGAAGGCAGGCAAGCCCGAAGACGTGGCGTCGAGCAAGCCGGCCGACGAGGTGAAGCCCTTCACCCCGACCCCGGTCAAGGACGAACCCAAGGCCGAGGAGAAGGACCCGATGGACCGCCTGGTCCAGGTGGTCGTCGCCCCGCGCCGCACGGTGGTGGTGGCCAGCGATGGCATCCGCCCCAAGCGGTTCGGGCCGGGCGAGGTGCTCGAGCTGCCGATGCGCGAGGCCATCAACCTGCGCTCCGGGGGCTTCCTCACCCACAACAGCACGCCGATTCCGGAGCCGCTGCCGCAGCGCATCTCGGCCGAGGATCGTCTGCCCACCGTCAACGGTGCCGATGGCAGCGTGATCCGGACGGTGACCAAGCCGTGATCGACTGGGATCTGCTGGTCGGCCGACCCTGCGTCGGCATCTTCGGACAGCCGGTGCTCTACACCAGCGCGACCGGCCAGCGGTTCTCGATCCTGGGCGTATTCGACGAGGCCTACACCGAGCTGACGCCCCTGCCGGGCGGCGGGATGATGGACGTGGGCGACCCGACCAACATCAGCACCACCCGGCCGGTGCTCGGCGTGCAGCTGGCGGGTTTCCTGGTTCAGCCCCGCCAGGGCGACCTGCTGACGGTCGCGGGGCAGCTGTTCTGGGTGCGCGAGGTCCGGCCTGACGGCCACGGCGCCGCCAAGCTGATGCTGAACGTCGCCGAAGGACAGATGCCATGACGGCTGTCGCCTATAACGGTATCCGCCGGCTGGCGCAGCAGCTGCTGGTCCAGGCCGCAACCGACGCCGGGACGTCCGTCTTCCTCGGCCGCGTCTGGCCGATGACGACCGACATGTTCCCCGCCCTGCTGGTCTGGTCGCCCGAGGACCGCAAGACGTCCATGGGACGCAACATGAAGGGCGGCTTCACCAGCACCTGCACCCTGGTGGTCAGGGCCCGCATCACCGCCGGCAATCCCGAGCTGGTCGAGGCGGCGCTGGACAGCATCACCGGGCAGATCCTCGAGGCCCTGGTGCTGCCGCTGCTGGCCTATGACGGCGTGCAGCAGATCACCGAGATTTCCACCGAAAGCCAGGTGAACGCGACCACCGCGCAGCTCATCGGCGAGGCCGCCATCGCCCTTTCGATCGAGTACGTCGAGTGGTTCGAGCCGGTCGGCGTGCCGCTGCAGGACATCCGCGGCACCGTCACCGATGGCGAGACGGGCCAGACCTACACGCTGTTCGACGCGGCGCTGCCGCCCTTTCCCGCACCTGGAGCCTGACATGCTGCGACTGAAGCCGACGAAGGGCCTCAAGGTCCGCGACCCGATCTCCCGCCAGTTCGTCCCCGAGGGCGGGATCGACGTGCCGGACAGCGTGATGGGGGGCGTGCCCGACAGCGCGCACTGGCAGCAGCTGCTGCGGTTCGGCGACGTCGAGATCGTCAAGGCCGACCCGCCGGCGAAAAGCGACGCGCCGGCCGACAAGGTCGACGCCCCCTCCAAGCCCGCCTCGTAATCGGAGACGCGCGCCATGAGCGCCAGCATCGACTTCACCAAGTATCCGGCCACCCAGCGCACGCACGGCGTGTTCGCGGAGATCGACCCGCAGAACACCGGCGGGCAAACGAACTTCCGCACGCTGATCGTCGGCCAGAAGCTGGCCGCGGGCACTGCGGTCGCAGACGTGCCGATCCTGGGCACCGGTCAGAGCGATGCCAATGTGGCAGCCGGCGTCGGCTCGCACCTGGCGCTGCTCTACGACGTGTATCTGGCGCAGGACGGGTTCGGCGAGACCTGGCTGGCGCCCGTGCCTGACCCCGCTGGTTCTGTTGCTGCCAGCGGCGAGGTGACCTTTTCTGGCACGAACACCACGGCCGGCAGCGTGGCGCTGCGCGTGGCCGGCATCCTCGAGCCGCTGGCGGTCGGACCGGGAACTGCGGCAACCGCAGTCGCCGCCTCCTGGGCGGCCGTCGTCAACGCCGACACCGACCTGCCGGTCAAGGCGACCGTGAACGGCGCCGTGGTCACCCTGACCGCCTACAATGCGGGCGTGATCGGCAACGAGATCGACGTGCGCCTGAACTATCTCGGCGCCGCCGGCGGCGAGGTGACGCCGCCCGGCCTCGGGATCGCGATCAGCTCGCCCCAGCTGACGGGCGGCGCCGGCACGCCGACCGTCGACCTGGCCAACGTGCTGTCGAACCTCGGCGAGAAGACCTTCGACGTCATCGTGTCGCCCTGGACCGACACCGCGACGCTGAACGCCCTGGCGGCCTTCCTGAACGACACCGCCGGCCGCTGGTCGTGGCAGCAGCAGCTCTACGGCGGCGTCTGGACGGCGATCAGGGGAACGCCGGCGGCCCTGACCACCTTCGGCAACCTGCGCAACGAGTACACCGCCGGCGGCATGGGCTTCTATGACAGCCCGACGCCGAGCTGGCTCATCGCCGCCGACCTCGCCGGCGCCTGCGCGGTCAGCCTGCGCGCCGATCCCGGTCTGCCGCTGCAGGAACTGGTGCTGAACTCCCTGGCCCCGCCCCTGGCCAGCCAGTTCATCCAATCGGTGCGCAATACCCTGCTGTTCGACGGGATCAGCACCTTCGTGGTGAACCCGGCCGGGCAGATGATCATCGACCGCATGATCACCTTCTACCAGGAGGACGCGGCCGGTTCAGCCGACGACACCTGGCTGAACATGGAGACGCCCTATTCGGTCGTGGCACTGACCCGCGACATGCGCAACCGGCTGCAGGCGACCTATGGCCGCAAGAAGCTGGTGGCGGACGGGTCGATCATCGCCGGTGGTTCCAACCAGGTGACCTCGCAGACGGTGCTGGCGACGGCGCTCGGCATCTATAAGGGCTATTGCGACGCCGGCCGGGCGCAGAACTATGCGGCTTTCAAGGCCGGCGCGCGGGCCGAGAACGCGGGCGGCGGGCGGGTCAACCTGCTGCTGCCCTTCATCCTGGTGTCGCAGCTGCGGCAGATCGTGATGAAAGTTAGCTTCGTCGCTAACTCGTAACAAGTTCACGCCCAACCGGCCCTTGGGCAAGGCCGACGCAGCGCCGTGACGGCGCCGCATCCCGCTGATGGAAACCCCGACCCATGAGTGCATCGCTCTATAACGGCAACATACCCCCGGCCCAGCGCCGGGCCGGTATTGCCTCCCTCGAGATCAACGGCGAGGTGGTCGACATCGCGGGGGAGCTTGCGTACGACGCCACCTTCATCAAGCGCGAATACATGATCGGGCAGAGCGGGCCGCAGGGCTATTCCGAGATGCCCAAGGTCGGCGCCATCTCGGCCAGCATCCGCGACGCCGGCAACATGTCGGTGGCCAACTTCATGTCGATGACGAGCGTCCCGGTCGTCGCCGTGCTGGCCAACGGCAAGACCGTCTATGGCGACGCGCTGACCTGCACCGAGTGCTCCGAAGTGAAAACCACCGAGGCCACGTTCGACGTGAAGTTCGAGGGCCTGGTCACCGAAAGCAGCAATTACTGATGTTAGATCCGCTGATCCTGCAGGAACCCGTCCCCTACAAGGGCGGGCTGATCAAGCAACTGCTGCTGGTGGAACCCACGGCGCACCAGCTGTGGAAGGCGCACCGGCACATGGAACGCAGCACCAACCGCGAAAGCGAGTTCCTGTTCGCCCAGGAGCTGGTCGCTGGCGTCAACGGGGTGCCGATCGAGGCCCTGGCCGAGCTGCCGGTCTATGACCTGGAAACTGCCTCGCAGGCGATCAGCGGCATCATCGCGACCCGGATCGAGGCGTTCGATCCGGCCGAGGTCGAGGAGGAAGTCTTCCTCGAGCGGCCGGTGCGCGAGGGCCAGGACGAATACCTGAGCATCAAGGTGCGACCGGCGAAAACCGGCGAGGAGCTGAAGGCGCGCGGCTACCTGCGCAACGGCGAGACGGACGCGGCCCGCCTGCAATACCAGATGTCGATCGTCAGCCACACCAGCGGCATCCCGCTGCCCGTGGTCTACCGCATGGAAGCCTCGGCCGTGATCCGGGCTGCACTGACGGTCGAGGTTTTTACGCGGCGTGGCCGAGCAACTGGTTCGAGCTGACGTTCGACCTCGCCAAGTTCTGGGGCTGGGGTCCCGTCGACATGTGGGCGCTGACCGGGCCCGAGCTCATCACCGCGTGCGACCAGGCAAACCGGTGGGTCGCCGCCAATCGGCCGAAGCCTCGGGGATAACAGATGCCGGCAGCAGTCGCAGTCGTCATCAGCGGCGTCGACCGCCTGACCGCGGTGCTCGACAAGATCACGGCCAAGGTCGAGGCGAGCAACAAGCGCTGGGAGGCGGTCAAGGATCCCTTCCGGCGCGTGCAGACGTCGCTCGGCAAGCTGAACTCGGCCGCCGGCCTCGGCCGGGTCGGCAAGTCCTTCCGTGACATCGCGGTCAGCGCGCGCGACGCCTTCGGCAAGGTCAGCCAGATCGTGGCGCCGCTCGGCGCGATCACGGGTGCTGCCAGCCTGGCCGGCATGTATCGCATGGTCAGCGTCTGGTCGGACTGGGGCAGCAAGCTGGGCTTCGCCGCCCAGAACATGGGCATCTCCGCGAGCGCGCTCGGCAACCTGCAGGGCGCTGCCCGGCTCACCGGATCGTCGGCCGGTGCCCTGACCTCGGGCCTGCAGACCCTTGGCCAGACCATGTATGACGCGATCGGCGGCCGCGCGCCGGAAGCGGTCGTCATGTTCAACACGCTCGGCATCTCCTTCCGCGACGCCCGCGGCCATGCGCGCAGCGTGGCAGACGTGATGCCCGAGGTGGCGGATCGCATCGCCTCGATCCGCGACCCCTTCACCCAGGCGCGGGTCGCCACCGAGCTGTTCGGCTCGGCCGGCGCCGACCTGCTGCCCTTCCTGCGCCGCGGCTCGGCCGGGATCCGCGACTACCAGGCGGCGGCGGCCAAGTATGCGCCGATCACCCAGCAGTCGATCGACGCGGCCAACAGCTTCCGCGAGGCCCAGGCCCGTCTGACCTTGAGCGTCGAGGGCCTGGGCAACCGGATCTCGACCGGGCTGTCGCCGGTGCTGTCGCCGCTGCTGACGCAGCTGGCCGACTGGATCGCGACCAGCCCGGCCGTGCAAACCGGCATCGACGACCTGGTGGGCGCGGTCGGGGAGCTGGGCTCCTGGATCAAGTCGGTGAACTGGAAGCGGGTCGGCGACGACCTCTATCGCTGGGGCAGCGCTGCCAAGTCGATCGTCGATGCCGTGGGCGGCATCAAGGTGGTGCTCGAGGGCGTCGCCATCGCCATGGGGGCGACCTTCGCACTCAGCATGATCGCGCCCTGGCTCAGCCTGGCCACCGCCATCGGCGGCGTCGGCGCTGCGCTGGGGCTGCTCCTGCCGGCGGCCGGCCTGGCTGCCATCGCGGTGGCCGCGGTGTTCGCTGCCAAGGCGGCAAAGCGGTTCGACCCCGACGGCGCCGAGGGGGCGTGGGTCGACCGCAACATCCCCGGCGCCTCGTTTCTGGACAACGCCGCCAGCTATATCGGCGCGGGCCCGTCCTACGCGCGCCAGCGGGAGATCGAGGCGCAGCAGCACGCCAGCTCGCCGGCCTCGAGCTACCGGCCGTCCTCGGCCGAGCAGTCCCGCATGGCGCAGGAAGCGACCAGCTACTTCATGACGCGCGGCTGGACCCGCGCGCAGGCTGCCGGCATCTCGGCCAACCTGCAGCAGGAGTCCGGGTTCAACGCCCAGGCCGTGGGCGACGGTGGTCGCGCGCTCGGACTGGGTCAGTGGCACGCCGACCGCCAACGCGAGATCGAGGCGCACTTCGGCAAGGCGCTGAAGGACATGTCGCGCCGCGAGCAATACGACGCCGTCAACTATGAGCTGCGCGAGGGCGGCGAGCAGCGGGCCGGCCGGCGCCTGGCGCTGGCCAGGGACGCCTACGAAAGCGGGGCCGTCGTCTCGCAGTTCTACGAGCGCCCCGGGGCGGTGGAGCCCGAGATGGAGCGGCGGGGCACGATGGCCTCGAAGATCGCCGGGGCGCCGTCCATGCAGGCCGCAGGGCCCGCCATGCAGGTGCCTGACACCGCCACCAGCACGCCGCAGCGCAACGACGGCAGCGTGAACCTCCGCGTCACCCATGTGGGCGCGCAGCCCGAGGGCTTCCGGATGGACGTGACGGGCACCGGCGGCAACCTAGTCAACGCGCAGATCGCCCAGGCCAACGTCATGGGCAACCTGCCATGAGCGGCTTCCTGGGCGAGCTGTCGCAGGTCGGCCGGACAGTCAGCGGCATCACCAGCACCGCCGGGGCGCTCGGACGCCTGGGCGGCGACGTCTCCGGGCTGTTCGGCGCGGCGGCGGGCGGCTATGGCGCGACGACCCTGCCCGAGGCCGGCGCCTGGCTGGCGCAGCTGCGGCCGGCGAGCTGGCGCGGCCTCGGCTTTGGGGTGAACTCGAGCGAGTACGCCCGCGGCCGCCGGGTGGCCGTGCACGAGTATCCGTTCCGCGACGAGGTCTGGGTCGAGGATCTGGGCCGGGGCATCCGGTCGGTGGCCTTCTCCGGCTTCGTGGTGGGCGACGACTGCTACGCGCAGGCCAAGGCCCTGCTGGCCGCCGGCGAGACGGCCGGCGCGGGCGAGCTGGTGCACCCGTCGCTCGGCAGCGTCACGGTGGCGCTGGTGGCGCCCATGCGGATGTCGGAGCGCAAAGAGCTCGGCCGCGTGGTCGAGCTGTCCTTCGAGTTCATCGAGACCGGCCTTTCGATCTATCCGGCCGCCAGCGTCTCGACCGGCGACGTCGCGACCCTGGCTGCCAGCACCGCGGATGCCGGATCGACGGGTGACTTCCTGTCGAGCGTCGGCAGCGCCCTGTCCGAGGGCGCGCAGGTGGTGTCGGCGGGCGTCAGGACGGCGCAGGCCTGGGCGTCGCGCATCACCACGCTGGCCGGCGACGCCTCCCTGGTCACCGGCGCCGTCGCCGGCCTGACGGGCAACCTGGGACGCTTCAGCAGCGGCGCGCGCGGCACGCTGCTGACCGGCGTGCAGACGGTCGAGGGCGCGATCGGCGCCGTGAACGGCGCGCGCGCCGGCGTTGCCCAGGCGTCCTCGAGCCTCGTATCGCTGGCGAGCGGGCTATGACCGTCGCGATCGACAACGGCTTCGCCGCCGCTGTTCAGGCGGCGACCGAGGCGCTGCGCACCGCGTGCAACGATCCGGCCGACGCCGTCCGCCTGCTGTCGAACCTGGCCGGCTACCAGACCGAGGCGCTGCCGTCCCTGGCGCCGATCGGCACCGCCATCGCAGCACTGGCGACCGGCATGGGCCAGCTGTTCCGCAGGGCGGCCCTGACCTCGCTGGCGCGCGCCTGCGCCGATTACCAGCCGACCAGCTACGACGACGCCGCCACCGTGCGCGCTGCCGTGGCGCTGATCTATGACGCCGCGGTCGTCGAGGCGGCCGACGCCGGGCAGGATGCCAGCTACCAGGCGCTGCGCGCGCTGCGCACGGCCGTGACGACCGACCTCGCCACGCGCGGCCAGGACCTGGCGCGGCTGACGACCATCACCAGCGCCCGGCCGCTGCCCTCGCTGGCCCTGGCCTATCGCCAGTATCGCGACGCCAGCCGGTCCGACGACCTGATCGCCCGGGCGAACCCCGTTCATCCCGGCTTCATGCCGGTTGCCTTCTCCGGACTGAGCACATGAGCGGCGTCGGAACCGTGGCAGCCTCGGGCGGCGGCGGCGTCGAGAACATCACCGTGGTGGGTCACCGGCGGACGCCGTCGAACCAGCTGCGCGTGATCGTCAACGGCAAGGCCTATACCGGCTGGCTCGAGGTGCGGGTGACGCGCGGCGTCGAGCGCATGCCGAGCGACTTCGAGGTCTCGATCACCGAGCGCTACCCCGGGCTCGTCCAGCTGATCGCGATCGAGCCCGGCGACGCGTGCAAGGTCATGATCGGGAACGACCTGATCATCACGGGCTGGGTCGACCGCTACGCCTGCAGCGTCACCGCCAAGGGGCACGAGGTGCGGGTCACCGGGCGCGGCCGCTGTTGCGACCTGGTGGACTGCGCCGCCGGCGTCAGCCCGCCGGGCAACTCCATCGGCGGCCAATATGCGGCGTCGACCGTGCCTGGCCTGCTCTCGGCGATCGCCGCCCCATTCGGGATCACCGTGAACGACACGGACTGGGCCTCGAGCACGGTCAGCCAGGTGCCGCAGTTCTCGATCAACCTCGGGGAGACGCCGTTCGAGATCATCGACCGCGTCGCGCGCTGGGCCGGCTGTCTCGCCTACGAGGGCACCGACGGCAACCTGGTCGTCGCCACGGTCGGCTCGACGCGGGCTGCGAGCGGCTTCATGCAGGGTGTGAACGTGCTCGCCATGTCCGCGACCCGGTCGATCGACGAGCGGTTCAGCGTCTATCTCGGTTCCGTGATGTCGGTCGACAACGTCCAGCAGGTGCGGTCGGCCATCAGCGGCAACTTCTTCGACGCCACGGTCTACGACGCCGGCGTGAAGCGCTTCCGGCCGAAAGTGATCGTCTCGGAGCAGATGCAGAACGGCCAGGAGGTCTGCAAGGTCCGGGCCGTCTGGGAGCAGAAGCGCCGCTACGGCCGGTCGCAGCAGGTATCGGTGACCGTGGACAGCTGGCGCGACAGTGCGGGCATCCTGTGGTCGCCCAACACGCTGGCCACCATCTCGCTGCCCTCCGTCAAGATGGTGCCGGCCGATCCCTGGGTGATTGGCGAGGTCAGCTTCCTGCGCGGCCGCGAGGGCACCACCGCCCAGCTCACCCTGATGCCGGCCGACGCCTACAACCCCGAGCCGAGCGTGCTGACCGCGGTCGACCTGCAGGTGGCGCAGGGCCTGCCGGGGGGCGGCGGCGCCGCGCAGCCTTGAGCGCCGCGTCACACGCCGAGCGGATCTTCCGGCGGGTGCAGAACCTGTTCCAGGTCGGCAGCTCGACCACCGCGGCACTCGACGACGGCAACGCCCAGACGGTGCAGATCAAGACGGCCGGCGCCGTCACCCGCGACAAGGTCTCGCTGCTCTACTCGTTCGGGTTCAGCTCGAGCCCGCCGATCGGCAGCGACCTGGTCGTGCTGAACGTCGCCGGCGACAGCTCGAACGGCCTGGTCATTGCCACCGGCCACAAGGCCAGCCGGCAGCGCGGCCTGACCCCCGGTCAGGTGGTCGTCTACGACGCAGCCGGCTCGACCATCCTGCTGGACGGCAAGGGCGGCATCGTCATCACGCCCAAGGCCGGGACGACGACCTTCAACGGCGCGGTGGTCATCACCGGCGACGCCACGATCGGCGGCGTCCACTTCCTCGAGCACGACCACGGCAACGTGCAGAACGGCAACGGTGTGACCGGGCCGCCAGCCAACCCCTGAAAGCCGCGCCATGGCCGCAACCGCCAGTTCCGACGTCGCGATCCTTTGGAACCCGGCGACGGCGACCGGCGACTGGGTCATCAGCAACGGCACGCCCGAGCTGGGCAACCCGCTTCAGTCGGCCGTGCTCGTCTCGCTGTTCACCGACCGCGTGGCGCCGGTCGACTGGGTGCCGCCGACAAAGGACACCGACCCGCGCGGCGTCTGGTTCGACACCTACGAAACGAGTCCGATCGGCTCGCGGCTCTGGATGCTGGCGCGTGCGAAGAAGACCGACGCGACCACCATCCTGCAGCTGGCGAAAGACTACTGCCTCGAAGCCCTGCAGTGGCTGCTCGACGACGGCGTGGCCGCCACCCTCACGATCCGCACCTTCTGGTTCAAGCCCGGAACGCTGGGGATCACCGTCTCAATCCTGAAGCCGTCCGGCGAGAAGTTCGGATACGCCTTCGCGTGGAGTGGCCTCTGATCCATGCCCTACGCTCGCCCGACTCTGACGCAGCTGTTCGCCCAGGCGCTGCAGGACATACAGAACAGCGGCGTGCCCGGCATCGATGCGATGCTGACCAAGTCGGTCCTGCGCGCGCTCGCCTGGGCCGAGGTCGGGCTGGCGCAGGAGCATTACGGATACCAGGACTACATCGGCCAACAGGCGGTGCCCTTCACGGCCGACGGGGAGTTCCTGGAAGGCTGGGCCGCCCTGAAGGACGTCTTCCGCAAGCCGGCGACGGCGGCCGGCCTGGTGGCGACCTTCACCGGGAGCCCCGGTGTGGATCTTCCCAGCGGCAGCGCCATGTCGACGGTGAACGGCCTCGCCTTCGCCTCGACCGCCGACGCCACGATCCCGGCCGGCGGCAGCGTGGTTGTCCCTGTCACCGCGTCGGCGCTGGGCAGCGGCTACAACCTGGCGATCGGCACCACGATCAGCCTGTCGACGCCGATCACCGGCATCAACGCTTCGGGGATCGTGTCCAACACCACCGTCGTGGCGGCCGACATCGAGACGGACGACGATCTGCGGACGCGCATGCTCGAGCAGTACGCCAACCCGCCCCAGGGCGGGTCGCAGAGCGACTATGTCGAGTGGGCCGAGGCTGTGCCCGGCGTCGATCGCGCCTGGTGCAGTCCGAGCGGCTATGGCGCCGGCACGGTGGTCGTCTACGTCATGCTCGACGCCTCCGAGGCGGCCTTCGCCGGCTTCCCGCAAGGGACCAACGGGGTGGCGGCGGCCGAGACGCGCGACGTCGCCGCGACGGGCGATCAGCTGGTGGTGGCGAACGCGCTCTACCCGCTGCGCGCCGCCACGGCCCTGGTCTACGTGTTCGCCCCCCTGCCGTTCCCGATCAACTTCGCCATCGCTGACGTGCTGCCGGCGACGACCACGATCGCCGCCGGGATACAGCAGGCGCTGGCCGACCTGTTCCTGCGCATCGGCACGCCGCTCGGCTCGACGCTGTATCCATCGGACTGGACCGCGGCGATCAGCTCGGTCGCCGGGCTCGAGCATTTCGCCGTCACCAGCCCGATCGCGCCCGTGGCTGTCCCTGCCGGCTACCTGCCGACTGTCGGCACCGTCTCCCCCACGCCCTGATGGCCTACAGCGCGCAGGATTATCTGGCCCTGTTGCAGGGGCTGCTGCCGCGCGGCCCGGTCTGGCCGCGCGAGGCGACGTCGGTGCAGACCCAGCTGCTCGCCACGCTGATGCCGACCTGGGCAACGCTGGCCGGGCGTGACGCGAACCTGCTGGTCGACGGCTTTCCGAGCACCACGCTCGAGCTGCTGCCCGAATGGGAGCTGTCGGTCGGGCTGCCGGACCCGTGCGCGGGCGAGGCGCCGACGATCGAGGCCAGGCGCAACCAGGTGGTCGCGCGGTTCGCCGGCCTCGGCGGGCAGAGCGTCCCCTACTTTATCCAGTTCGCAGCGAACCTCGGCTACCCGATCACGGTCACCGAGTTCGCGCCCTTCCGGTTTGGCCACCCCTTCGGCCAGCCGCTGTACGGCCTCGCCTGGGCCTTCGCCTGGCAGGTGAACGCGCCGACCTACACCGTCGATTATTTTCGTTTCGGTGAAAGCGCGATGGGCGAGCCCTTCGCCAGCTTCGGCAACACCGTCCTGCAGTGCGAGCTGCAGCGCCTGAAGCCCGCGCACACGACGCTGCTCTTCAACTACACCTGATCGAGGTCCCATGGATCGCATCATCGCAGCCAACACCGTTCCGGTGGGGCAAGGCGACGTCACGCCCACGTCCGGAACTGTCGGGCAGGCGACGTCGGGCAATCCCGCCACCGGCGTGCCGCCCACGATCTTCCCAGCCTACGCCTGGAACATGATCTGCGAGGAGATGCGCGCCGTCATCGTCGCGGCTGGCATCACGCCGAACGGCGGCGTGCTCGATCAGCTGCTGACCGCCCTGAACGACATGTACACCAGCGCGGCTTATGCCGACGAAGCGCTGCCGCTTTTCTGGAACCCCATCACGCCGGGCTTCGGCACGTATACGGTGCCGGCCCGCGTCTACAAGCTGCGCGTGCGCGCGGCGGCGCCGGGTGGCAGCGGTGCGACCGCCTCGAGCACCGGCGACGGCGGTGGCGGCGGCGGCGGTGGTGGCGGCATCGAGGCCGCCTTCATGGTCCAGCCCGGTCAGATATTCCAATTCAACATCGGCACGCCCGCCGCCTCGGCAGCGTCCCAGCTCGGCGCACCGGGCAACGCGGGCACACAGACGACGCTTCAGAGCAACGGTCTTACCATCAACCTGAGCGCCGGCGGCGGCGGCGGGGTCGGAGGAAACGGCCAGGGCGGTGCCGGAGGCGCGGGGGGCAGCGCCACCTTCACCGGGACTTATAGCGAAGCCTGGAACAGCGTCACGTATCCCGGCGGCTATGGCGGCGACGGGACCGGCGCGGTCGCCAACCAGGAGACCGGCCAGGGCGGCCAAGGCGGCGGGACGCTGTTCGGCGGCGGCGGCCGAGGCGCGACGACCGGCGGCACGGCATCCGGAACGCTCGGCACCGGCAGCGGCGGCGGATAC
>CAXTZG010000083.1:0-10000 GCA_964248625.1 uncultured Acetobacteraceae bacterium
AGCTGCCGCGCTGGCGGCGCTGGTCGGCGCTGGCGCGCGCCGTGCCGATCGCGGTGCTGCCGCGCCCGTCCTACAACCACCGCGCGCTGGCAGGCCAGGCGGCGCAGCGGCTGCGGCCCGCGCGCCGTCCGTCGCGCGAGGCGCCGGTGCTGGCCGATCGTCCGGCGCCGGCCTGGATCTTCCTGCCCACGTCGCAGACCGATATTTCCGCAACCGCCCTGCGCCGTGCTGCAAGCGGCACTTGGCCAGGACGCGCTGCGGGCCGATAAGCTGTTTTTTCAAGGGAGGATGGGCGGAACAGGGTGGTTCGGTCCGGCTCCGACACGGGAGATGCGTCATCGCCAGGAAGCCCATCGCCGATACCGGCAAGCCGGCGCGCGCCGCCGGGGCGTCAGCCGGAGCCTCCCTCGCCGAGGCGGTCAAGTCGCCAGGCACCCCGCGCAAGAAGGCCGCCATCGCCGGGCCGAGCCCGCGCGGCCAGAAGGTGGTGCGTGCGCCGCTCGACGCGTCGGTGCTCGAGACCTATCTCAGCGTCATCACCGAAAGCCTTGCCGACGACAAGGGCGAGGATATCGTGACGCTCGACCTGACCGGACGCGCGTCGTTTGCCGACCGCATGGTGATCGCCACCGGCCTCGCCGACCGCCAGATCAGCGCCATGGCGGCGCATCTGGAAACCAAGCTCGAGGAGGTCGGGCTCAAGCGCATCCGCATCGAGGGCGCCGGCGGCTCGGACTGGGTGCTGATCGACTGCGGCGACATCATCGTGCACCTGTTCAAGCCCGACGCGCGCGCGCTCTACGCGCTGGAACGGATGTGGGGCGCCGAGCTCGACGAGCCGGCCGCCCTGTCCGACAACGGCGGCGAGATCTAGCGCCTCGTCACGCCGGTGCGGCTGATCGCCGTCGGGCGGCTCAGGGACGGGCCGGAGCGGGCGCTGCTGGAGCGCTACGTGCAGCGTTTGTCGCCGAGGCTGGAGCTGGTCGAGGTGGCGGAGGCGCGCGGCGCGCCTGCCGAGATCAAGCGGCGCGAAGCGCAGGCGCTGCTGGCAGCACTGCCGGCGAGCGCGCTCGCCGTGGCGCTCGACGAGGGCGGCGAGCAGGTGTCCAGCCTGTTGCTGGCCTCCCGCCTGGATGCCTGGCTCGGCAGCGGCAGGCCGCTTTGCTTCCTGATCGGCGGCGCCGAGGGGCTCGATGCGTCTGTGCTGGCGCGCGCCGAGGCCACCTTGTCGCTGGGCCGGCTGACCTGGCCGCACATGCTGGTCCGCGGGCTGCTGGCCGAGCAGCTCTACCGGGCCCGCGCGATCAGCACCGGGCATCCCTATCATCGCGCCGGACGTCCGTGAGCCGCGGACGCATCCTGGTCTAGGCCGGGCAGGCGCGGGCGAGCTGGCGGACCAGGGCGAAGGCCGCCGTCTCGTCGATACGGAAATTGGCCCGGTCCGGCGGCTCGTCGGGCAGGACGATGTCCTCGACATGCCCGGCCGGCAGGAAATGCAGCTCGTTCGGCGCCTCGAGATAGCGGGGGGCGTTGTAGATATCGAGGTCGTGGCGGTTCGTGAGGTTCCAGCGGCCGGTCATCACCAGGCCGGGCCGGTTGCAGATCCAGCGGTACTTCGCCAGCGCCGCCCCCCAGGGGGCGACAAAGAACTGCGCCCGCCGGCACCAGATCAGGCTGTGCGCCACCGGCCGGCCGACCGTGTCGATCAGCACCAGGCCGAGTGCGGCGCAGGTGTCCGCCACCCGGGCGGCGATGGCGCGCTCGGCCTCGACCAGCGGCACGGCGCCCGGACGGTCGTCGCCGACGCTGCGATAGGTGGCGCCCTCGGCCGACTGGTTGTGGCCGTCCAGCACGATGACCGGGGCGGGGCCGGGGATCGAGGCGAGCTCGGCCACCAGCCGGCACACGAAGCCGGCCTGATCAACCGGCGCCCGGTTGCCGACGCGCAGCCCGATCAGCACCACCGGCGTGCCGGGCGGCACCGCGTCGGCGGCAGCCCGCGTCGCCTGCCACGCCGGGTCGCGGTCGATGGCGTCCATCACCGTGACGCCGACGTTGCGCCGCACGTGCATCGAGGTGAACTTCATCGGCCGCGCGGCACTCTCGTAGACGCTCCGCACCGCCTCCTCGAAGCCGCCCTGGCGGCGGATCACCCGACCCTGCAGGGCCGGATGGATCTGGTCGATCGGGCCGTACATCTCGGCCTGCAGCTGGGTGTCGAACACCATGCAGTAGGGCAAATGGGTGTCCGGCACGTGCCGCGTCAGCCAGTCGAGCCCCGACAGGTCCTGCCAGACATAGTGACCGATATGCAGGCTCGGCTCGCCGCGGAACACCTGCAGCAGCGGCCCCGGCCCGGCAGCGGCGCGACGCGCGGCGCCACGGGCGATGCTGTCGCCATACAGCACGAGGTGGCGCTGCAGCAGCTCCACGAAGTCGAGGCAGTACAAGCGCAGCCGGTCGGTGGCGGCGGCGTCGGCGCACACCATCAGGTCGATCGCCGGGAAATAGAGGCCGAAGGTGCGGAAGTGCCATTCCAGCCCCACGACGTAGACGGTGAGGTCGTGGCGGGGATCGTGCAGCCGGTAGGCGAAGCAGAGATTGTCGAGCGTCAAAGGCTGCAGCACGGTGCGCACGCGCGCGCCGTCGACGGGCGAGGGCCAACCGGTCTCGCCGTCCCGGAGCTGCTCGGCGAAGCTCTCGTGCAGCGACTGCAGGCAGGCCGCGCGCAGATGCGCCGGATCGAGCGCCAGCTGCCCGACGCGGGTCCGCACCACATGGCCCAGGGTGGGCGGCAGCGCCTCGGCCAGCGTGCGCATGGTGGTCCGGGTGGGCAGGCCGGCCTCCGCCCTGCCGTCCAGCATCAGCGCCAGCAGGTCGAGCCGTGTCGCCTCGGGCAGGCGGAGGAACCGGGCGGCGTCCGGCGGCAGCGCCGGCTCCGGCCCGAGCAGCATCGCCTGCCAGAGCCCCTCGAACAGTGGACGCAGGGCGCGTGCCAGGGTGCTGCGGGCGGCGGCGGGCAGCTCCTGCGCGCGACGCCCCTGCAGGACGCCATGCTGGTCGAGGAACCAGGTCGCCGCCTGCACCCCGTCCTCATGCTCGAGCTCCAGCAGCAGCGTGGGGAAGAACAGCGTGCAGACCCGGGCGGCCCGCCAGCCGGCCGGGAGGTTGATCGGCCCGGCGGCGTCGCGCAGGACCAGGCCGGTGCGGCCGATCGCGAGCCCCGCGGGCCGATCGTCCCCGGCCTCCTGCGGCACGACCGCGATCGTGTGGTTGGCGGGCGCCGCCGCCGGTGCGACATCGAGCGCCTGCGGATCGGGCAGAAGTCCGGGCGGACCCGCGGCGCGTTCGGCCAGGACATGCCGCAGGCCGGGCTGCAGCGACAGGAACGCCGCCACCGGCTGCGGCTGGCCGTCGGCGAGCCGGGCGGGGGTCAGCCAGTCGAGGATCGGCCGGATCGTGTCCGCGATCCCGGCCTGCCATCCGGGTGGCCCCGCATCGAGCGTCGTGCCCAGGTAGCCGAGGCTCTGGTCGAGCAGCCAGAAGCCGGCATCCCCGTCGGAGTCGCGCAGTTCGAGCAGCAGCAGCGGTGTCAGCAGGCGGGAAACCGCGCCCGGGCCGATGCCGGCACCAAGGCTGCGGACCGGCAGGCCGTTTCGGTGCAGACCGTGCAGGATGCCGTTGCGGCGCATGGCGTAGGCGTCGCCTGCGTGGATGACGGCATCGGGCTCGGGCGGCGCGTCGGGCAGCATCGTGGATCATCGCCATCCGGCAGCAAGGCGGGGAGGTGACCCGATCCCGCCGCCGCTGTCCATGGCCGGCCTTGGGCGGCTAGTGGCCCGGCACCTGCTGCTGGTCCCGCGCCGGAGCGCTCGCGGGGCCGCGGCCGCCGCCGCCACCCGGGTTGCCATGCTGCTCCGGGCCGCGCGGACCGGGCTGCTGCTGCCCGCGGCCGGGCTCCATGCCGCGGCCGCCAGGCTGACCACCACCAGGTTGCCCACCACCCGGCTGGCCGCCGCCATAGCCGGGGCCGCGACCCTGCTCCTGAATCCTGCCGCCGGGACCGCCCGCGCGGTCGGGGCCCCGGAACCCGCCCTGCCGGCCGTCCGGACCCGGTCCGGGACCGCCTTCGCCCGGACGTCCACCGCCGAAGCCGCCACGGGGGCCGCCGCCGAAGTCGCCATGGGATCCGCCTTCGCCGTAGCGGCCCGGATCGCCGTGAAAGCGATCGACCTCGGCATAGAAGGGGCGGCCGCGATAATAGCGGCCCCAGTAGTTGCCGACGTCGAAGCCCACGAACGGCAGGCCGATCTCGGCGCCGTAGCCGGCCAGAGGCTCGGGCTGATCGTCATAGACCACCTGCAGTCCGACGCCCGCCATCCAGCCGCGCAGCCCGCTTGTCGCGACGTCGCACCAGATCCAGCCCTGCAGGCAGCCGAAGACCTCCGCCTGCGTGCCGGGCGGCAGCGAGGCCAGCAGCGGGTAGTCGACGCCGGGTCCGGCGCGGAGGTTCATGCCCTGGTTCAGGTAGGCCGGGGCCGCCTGCGCGGCGGTGGCCAGTGCCGTCAGGCCGAGCAGGGCGGCGATGCCTGCCCTGGCGGAAGCGCGTAATCGCATCTCGATCCCCGGACCGTTGGAAGCGTCAGCTATCGCCTCCGATTACGGCAGGAGTAGGGAGCCGTCGAGGCGTCCCGTCGGCGGAGCCGTCGAGGCGTCCCGTCGGCAGGCTCAGCGCAGGCCGCGGTTCGGCGCGTCGTCGGACAGGGCGGCGCTCGACAGATCGGTGCCGCCCGCCATCACCGGCATCTCGGCGACCTCGGTGGTGTCGCGCAGGTCGGAGGGGGCGCGGTTGCCGACGCGCGGCACGATGACGTCGCTGCGCGCGGTGATGATCCGGCCGGTCCGGTCCGGCCGGGCGTAGATGAAGCCGTAGGTCGGGTAGATGCTGCCGAAGGTGTTGCGGTGGCCGAGCTCGACCCGGACCGCGGTCCAGTCGTTGTTTTCGGACACGTCGACGACGGTCACGTCGCGGCTGATGCCGCGCGCGTTCCAGTGCGACTGGTCGATCTGGATGGTGCGGCTGTCGACCACGTCGGTCACGACCGCGACATGGCCCAGACGCATACGGTCGTTGGCGCGGAAGTTCAGCACGCTGCCGGCCTCCGGCGCCGATCCGCGGGCATAGACGCCCTCGGCGTTCTGCCACCAGTTGGCGGCGTTGCCGGCCAGAACCACGTCCGAGTTCGACCGCGCGAACGCGACGCACTGGATCACCGACGCGCCGCCGGCGGCGGCGTAGTGGCGCAGGGCGTGGTGGTGCCACGCGGCGCGATGGTGCAGGTGCGCCTCGGCGGTGGGTATCATCAGCAGGCAGGAGGCTGCCAGAGTCATGCCCTGGATCAGCTTCTTGATCACCATCGCCTGCAGCATCGGTCTCAGCCTCACCATCTCGTGAAGGGCTGGTAACAATGCGGACGCAAAACTGACAAGGCACCGGAGCAAAATCAGGACGTCGGTGCGTGATTTTGCCGAAAACCGTTCAGCATCGAGCGACGATTTAGGAATATCGTCTCAGGCGTCGCCCCATAAGCGGCATTCGTGGTCTTCTATGCCATATCGAAAGCGCACCGACTGGCATTCGTTGCATGGCTGCCACTTCAATCACGCATCTGTGCCTGAAAAGCCACATCGGCCGATGGTGGGTCGGCCTACTTGGTGGTGATCAGCATCACCTCGACGAGCATGCGCGGATCGGCCAGCACCGCCTGCACGCAGGCCCGCGCCGGCGCCTCGCCGCTCGGGATCCAGTTCCGCCAGAGCGTGTTGAAGGCGTCCCGGTCGGCGATGTCCTTGAGCCAGATCTGCGCCTGCAGGATGCGCGTGCTGTCGGTGCCGTGCTCCTCCAGCAGCGCGTCGAGCTGCTGGAGGATGTCCGAGGCCTGGCCGGTCACGTCCAGCGACAGGTCGCGCGCCACCACCCCCTGGGTGAAGATGAAGCCGTGATACTCGACGGCTCTCGACATGATCGGGTTCGGCTCGTTACGGAGGATCTTCGCCATGACGGTGCTCCAGCAGCTCTGTGGTCGGGGCCGAGGGATGCATCCTCGGCACGTGGTCGGCAAGCCGGTCGTGGCGGCATTGCGATGCAGCAGACACGGCGGACGCCGCGTCGTCCCGCCGGTGCGGGCTCCCATCCTGCCGGGCGAACAGGGCGACGCGGTCGGGCGTGTCGAAGTCGGCCAGCACGGCGGGATCGTCGGTCTCGAGGGCCAGGCTGCGGACGTGCGGGGCGTCGAGCAGGCAACGGGCGCCCTTGTCGCCCGACAGCGCGCGCAGCTGCGGAAACATCCGCCGGTCCCACAGCACCGGATTGCCGCGCACGCCCCGACACAGCGGCACCACCGCGTCCGGCGGCGGCTCCGCGCCGCGATAAGCCTCCAGCAGCCGGTCGAGCAGGCTGGAGGAGACCAGCGGCATGTCGCCGAGGCAGACCAGCGCGGCTCCCCAGCCGGCGGCGTCGGCATGCGAGATCCCGCAGCGCAGGCTGGCGGCGAGGCCTTCGGCATGGTCGCCCGCGACCACCCAGGCGACGCCCGGACAGGCCGCACGGATGCGGCCTGCGTCATGACCCAGCACCAGCAGCACCTGATCGAGGCGGCTGGCCTGCGCCTCGGCCGTGGTGCGCGCGATCATCGTCCGGCCGCTGGCGTCGTGCGCCAGCAGCTTGTCGTGCGGCGCCGCCCGTCGCCCGGCGCCGCCTGCCAGCACCAGTGCGCCGACGGGCGCGGTCATGGCGGCCGCTCGCGGTCGGCCGCCGCCGCGCCGCGCCGGACCGCGACGATCTCCGCGATGATCGACAGCGCGATCTCCGACGCGCCGATCGCCCCGATCGCCAGCCCGACCGGGCCGCGCACCCGCGCCACCGTCTGCTCGTCGAAGCCTGCCTCCCGCAAACGCCCGTGCCGCGCCGCCTGGGTCTTTCGCGAGCCGAGCGCGCCGACATAGAACGCGGGCCCGTTCAGCGCCGCGTCGAGCGCCGGATCGTCGAGCTTCGGGTCGTGGGTCAGGGTCACGATGGCGCTGTGCCGGTCCACCGACAGCGCGCGCAGCGCCTCGTCCGGCCAGGCGAGGACCAGCTCGGTGCCAGGAAACCGCTCGGCGGTCGCAAAGCTTTCGCGCGGGTCGATCACCGTGACCGCGAGCCCGACCAGGCGCGCCAGCGGCGCCAGCGCCTGGGCGATATGCACGGCGCCGATCACCAGCAGCCTGGGCGGCGGCGCATGCACGTGCAGGAACCAGCTTTCCGCGCCGACCGCCACGATCCGGCTGCGCTCGCTGGCGGCCGCGTCGGCCGCCGCCGCGATCAGCGCCTGCGGCGGGTCGGGGTGCCGGCGATCCGGCGCCAGCGTGCCGTGATGCTCTTCCAGCAGCAGCTGCGCGCCATCCGGCAGCCGTGTCGCCAGCACCGCCAGACGGCGGGCGGTGCTGGCGTCGGCCAGGCGCTCCAGGGTCTGCGGCGTCATGCAGCCGGCTCCGGAGCCGATGCGATCGGTTCCACGAAGACGCCGATGGTGCCGCCGCAGGCGAGCCCCACCGACCAGGCGCTGCTGTCGCTGACGCCAAAGGACAGCAGCCGCGGCAGCCCATCCGACAGCGTTTCCAGCGCCGCCTCGACCACCGCCGCCTCGACGCAGCCGCCGCTGACCGAACCCGCAATCCGGCCCGTGGCGCTGATCGCCATGCGGCTGCCGGCAGGCCGGGGCGAGCTGCCCCAGGTCTCGGTGACGGTGGCCAGCGCCACCTTCTCGCCATCCCGGCGCCAAAGCGCTGCCACGGCCAGCAGGTCGCCAAGCAGCAGGGCGGCGTCCGGCGTCTGATCGGTCATCTCGTTCAACTCGTGGCTGATCGCGGAACCCCGGTCTGGATCGTCCGCGTGGCAGAGGCCATAACCCCGCAGAAGTGGGGGGAAGGGTCGGTTCATGCCATCGCCAAAACACCAGATCGTCGTCGTCACGCCGTTCGCGCAGAACTGCCAGATCCTGTGGGACGACGATGACAGGCGCGGCGTCGTGATCGATCCGGGCGGCGACGTGCCGCAGATCCTGACGCGGATCGCAGCCCTGGACGTGACGATCGAGGCGATCCTGCTCACCCATGGCCATCTCGATCATGCCGGCGGTGCGGCTGCGCTGCGCGACGCGCTGCCGGCGTTGGCGGACGGCACCCGGGTGCCGGTGATCGGGCCCGACCGGCGGGACGCGTTCCTGCTTGCCGGCATCGACGCGCAGGCGGCGTCGCTCGGCATCGCCGACATGCACGACGTCGCGCCGGACCGCTGGCTTGAGGAGGGCGAGACGCTGTCCTATGCCGGCTGCCGGCTCAAGGTGCTGCACGTGCCGGGACACACCCCCGGGCACGTCGTGTTCGTCGAGGAAACGCAGCGCCTGGCGCTCGTCGGCGACACCCTGTTCCGCGGCTCCGTGGGACGCACCGATTTTCCGTATTGCGACGGCAAGGCGCTGATCGCCGGCGTGACAAGCAAGCTGCTGACGCTCGGCGACGACATGGCGATCGTGCCGGGCCACGGTCCGGGCTCGACGATCGGGCAGGAGCGGCGGAGCAACCCGTTCCTGGCGCCCTGAGGCGGCTGCCCTGAGCCTGGTGCCCGCCCTGCCCGATCCGGGCCGACGGCCGGTGCTGATCGGCAGCGAGCTGCATCGCCACTCCTCGTTCGGAAGCTGGCACCCGCTCTCGGTGCCGCGGGTGACGGTGGCGCTCGACCTGATCCGGGCGATGCGCTGGATCGATCCCTGCTGCTATCTCGAGGCGCCGCTGGCCGAGCCGGACGAGGTGGTCCGGTTCCATGACCCGGGCTATGTCGCAGCCCTTCGGCTGGCCGAGGCCGAGCAGCGGGTCAGCGATGCCGTGCGCGACCGCTACGGCATCGGCGTCGGCTCGAACCCGATCTATCCCGAGATGTATCGCCGGCCGATGACCGGGGCCGGCGGGCTGATGCTGGCGGCACGGCTGACCGCGTGCGGCGGCATCGTGCAGTGCCTGGCCGGCGGCACCCATCACGGCCGGCCTGACCGGCCATCCGGCTTCTGCTACCTGAACGACGTGGTGCTGGCGCTGCTGGTCTGGCAGGAGCTCGGGCTGGACCGCATCGCCTATGTCGATCTCGACGCCCATCACGGCGACGGGGTGCAGGACGCATTTGCAAGTGACAACCGGGTGCTGACGGTCAGCGTGCACGAGGAGCGACGCTGGCCGTTCACCGGGCTGGCGGAGGACCGGGCGGGCGGTGCCGCGCGCAACCTGCCGGTTCCGGCCGGGCTGAACGACAGCGAGATGCGGGTGCTGGTGCAGGAAGCGATCCTGCCGCTGGTGCGGACGCATCGGCCGCTGGCGATCTTTGTCCAGTGCGGCGCGGATGCGCTGCTGGAGGACCCGCTCTCACGGCTGGCGCTGTCGAACAACGCGCTTGCCGACGCGGTGGCGGGCCTGCGCGACCTGGCGGCCGAGCGTCGCGTGCCGCTGATCGTGACCGGGGGCGGCGGCTACAACCCGTTCTCGACCGGCCGCTGCTGGGCGCTGCTCTGGGCGGTGCTGAACCGGATCACGGTGCCGCCTGCGCTGACAACCGAGGCGGAAACGGTGCTGCGCGCGCTCCGCTTCCCGCGCAGCGGCGGCCGCAATCCGCCTGCGCACTGGTTCACCACCTTGCAAGATGCGCCGCGCGAGGGTCCTGTGCGGCCGGAGATCCGGCAGCTTGCCGGACAGGTTCTGGAGGAACGACCGTGACGCTTTCACGTGCCGCCGTGGCTTGGCTGACCGGTATGCTGCTGATGACCGCTGCCGATCGGGCGCTGGCGCAGGATGCGGAGCCGACGGGGGCGCAGCCGACGCTGAAGCAGGAGACGCTGACCATTATCGGGCAGGACAAGGTGTCGCACCCGATCTCGGTCGAGCTCGCGCAGACGCCGCGTCAGCAGGAGGT
>CAXTZG010000083.1:15000-17844 GCA_964248625.1 uncultured Acetobacteraceae bacterium
AACAGGCCAGTGGTTTATTCAAGAGAAGCAGAACGGAATGGAAAGTCCGGCCGGAGCGGGTGATAGCCCCGTATGCGTAGTGCTTGTTTAGATCCTTGAGTAGGGCGGGGCACGTGAAACCCTGTCTGAACATGGGGGGACCACCCTCCAAGCCTAAATACTCCCTGGTGACCGATAGTGTACAAGTACCGTGAGGGAAAGGTGAAAAGCACCCCGACGAGGGGAGTGAAATAGACCTGAAACCGGATGCCTACAAGCAGTCGGAGCCCTTCTGTGGGGTGACGGCGTACCTTTTGTATAATGGGTCAGCGAGTTTCTGTTTGCAGCGAGCTTAAGCCGTTAGGTGTAGGCGCAGCGAAAGCGAGTCTGAACAGGGCGTTCAGTTGCTGGCAGAAGACCCGAAACCAAGTGATCTAGCCATGGCCAGGCTGAAGGTGCGGTAACACGCACTGGAGGGCCGAACCCACGCCTGTTGAAAAAGTCGGGGATGAGCTGTGGCTAGGGGTGAAAGGCCAATCAAACTTGGAGATAGCTGGTTCTCCGCGAAATCTATTGAGGTAGATCGTCAGGTGTTTACCCCGGGGGGTAGAGCACTGGATGGGCTAGGGGGGCCCAAAGCCTTACCAAACCTAACCAAACTCCGAATACCCGGAAGTATAGCCTGGCAGACAGACGGTGGGTGCTAAGGTCCATCGTCGAGAGGGAAACAGCCCAGACCACCAGCTAAGGCCCCCAAATCGTGGCTAAGTGGGAAAGGATGTGGAGATTCCAAAACAACCAGGAGGTTGGCTTAGAAGCAGCCATCCTTTAAAGAAAGCGTAATAGCTCACTGGTCTAATAGAAACTCTGCGCCGAAGATGTAACGGGGCTCAAGCCACGTGCCGAAGCTGTGGGTATACACGCAAGTGTATGCGGTAGCGGAGCGTTCCGTAGGCCTGTGAAGGGAGATGGTGATGTCTCCTGGAGGTATCGGAAGTGCGAATGCTGACATGAGTAGCGACAAACAGTGCGAGAAACACTGTCGCCGAAAGTCCAAGGGTTCCTGCGCAAGGTTAATCCGCGCAGGGTGAGCCGGCTCCTAAGGCGAGGGCGAAAGCCGTAGTCGATGGGAATGGGGTGAATATTCCCCAGCCTGCCAGAAGTGACGAATGCGAACTGTTGTCTGTCCTTATCGGATTGGACGGGCTTTGTGAGCATTCCGGGAAATAGCTCTGGCGTATAGACCGTACCCTAAACCGACACAGGTGGACTGGTAGAGCATACCAAGGCGCTTGAGAGAACGATGCTGAAGGAACTAGGCAAATTACTCGCGTAACTTCGGGATAAGCGAGACCCATTTCTGGGCAACCAGGGGTGGGTGGCACAAACCAGGGGGTAGCGACTGTTTAGTAAAAACACAGGGCTCTGCGAAGTCGAGAGACGACGTATAGGGTCTGACGCCTGCCCGGTGCCGGAAGGTTAAGAGGAGGTGTGCAAGCACTGAATTGAAGCCCCGGTAAACGGCGGCCGTAACTATAACGGTCCTAAGGTAGCGAAATTCCTTGTCGGGTAAGTTCCGACCTGCACGAATGGCGTAACGACTTCCCCGCTGTCTCCAGCATCGGCTCAGCGAAATTGAATTCCCCGTGAAGATGCGGGGTACCCGCGGTCAGACGGAAAGACCCTATGAACCTTTACTGCAGCTTTGCAGTGGCATCAGGAAAATGCTGTGTAGGATAGGTGGGAGGCATTGAAGCCGGGGCGCCAGCTCAGGTGGAGCCATCCTTGAAATACCACCCTGAATTTTTCTGATGTCTAACCGCGTCCGGTCAGCCCGGACCGGGACCCTGCATGGTGGGCAGTTTGACTGGGGCGGTCGCCTCCCAAAGTGTAACGGAGGCGCGCGATGGTGGGCTCAGGCCGGTCGGACATCGGCTGCTGAGTGCAATGGCATAAGCCCGCCTGACTGCGAGAGCGACAGTTCGAGCAGAGACGAAAGTCGGCCATAGTGATCCGGTGGTCCCGCGTGGAAGGGCCATCGCTCAACGGATAAAAGGTACTCTAGGGATAACAGGCTGATCTCCCCCAAGAGTCCACATCGACGGGGAGGTTTGGCACCTCGATGTCGGCTCATCACATCCTGGGGCTGGAGCAGGTCCCAAGGGTTCGGCTGTTCGCCGATTAAAGTGGTACGTGAGCTGGGTTTAGAACGTCGTGAGACAGTTCGGTCCCTATCTGCCGTGGGTGTTGGAGACTTGAGAGGAGCTGTCCCTAGTACGAGAGGACCGGGATGGACGCACCTCTGGTGCACCGGTTGTCGCGCCAGCGGCATGGCCGGGTAGCTACGTGCGGACAAGATAATCGCTGAAAGCATCTAAGCGAGAAACTTACCTCAAAACTAGGTCTCCCCGAGGGCCGTGATAGACCATCACGTTGATAGGCCAGATGTGTAAAGGCAGTAATGCCCGCGCTAACTGGTCCTAATCGCCCAATAGGCTCAATCATTACCGGATGGCCTCAAAACCCTCCGAAACCACATGCATAGAAATCACCCACAACTCCCCTGCACACACCCATACACACAAGCGCACCAACCCCACACGTCCCGCCCACATAGGCTGGATTGGACGACCTGGTGGCCATGGCGGGGAATGATCCACCCGATCCCATCCCGAACTCGGCCGTGAAAACCCCCAGCGCCTATGATACTGCGTCTCAAGACGCGGGAAAGTCGGTCGCCGCCAGGTCTTCCAATCCAGCCCATACACCACACCACATCACCCACGCGGGGTGGAGCAGCCCGGTAGCTCGTCAGGCTCATAACCTGAAGGTCACAGGTTCAAATCCTGTCCCCGCAACCCACCC
>CAXTZG010000084.1:0-17828 GCA_964248625.1 uncultured Acetobacteraceae bacterium
CAGGGCCGTCGCGTCAAGCGACGGGGCGCACCGCCTGACGATCTCCACATAGGGCGGCAGCAGGTCGGGCTCGGCCAGGAACTCGGCCCGCATCCGGAAGGCGCCGAGATAGTCCTCCCCGGCGAGCAGGCCGCGTGCCGCGTTGTGGAAATAGCCGCATTGCTGCGCCGCCGTATCGAGACCGTCGATCGCGATCGTGGTCTTGGTGTGGGTGCGGCGATACGTCGTCGCGGCGGTGTCGGGGAGATAATAGGCATCGACCTCCATCAGGACGATGTTCCCGCGGGCGATGCCGACCTCCACATGCTGCTCCAGGGATCGGTAGACCGACAGTTCCTGGACGCTCAGGCCGTACAGGCGTCGCAGGTCCTCGGCCGGGATCTTGGAGAAGGTGAACTGATCGCCCTCGTAATCCTGCGTGACGGTGAAGCCGAACGCCGCCTCCGGCACCTCGCCCAGGAACGCCAGCACCTCGATCCACAGATCGACATAGCAGTTGGTTTCCGGCCATGATCGGAGCGGGTCGTGCAGGGGATGCTGCACGAAGCTGCCGGGCTCGATCAGGCGGCTCATCACGATGCCCACAATGTATCCCTGGCGCTGCGAGGCCAGCTGCTCGGGTCGAAGCCGTGATGGCGCAGCAGGGCCAATGCCAGCCGCTCGAAGCCGAACCCGACGCACGCGGTATGCGCCAGCGTGCCGTCCTCCATCCGCAGGTGCCAGACCTCGCTGAAATGGTCCTGGTGATAGTTGAAGCTGAGGCAGGCGGTCGGCTTGTCCGCGTTGGCGATCGGGACCAGCAGCTCGTATTTGAGGGCCTGGTCGCGCTGGCTGCTCGCCATGAAGGTGCCGCCACGGCCGAAGAACGGATCGTTGGCAAGGTCGATCGCGACCGGCAGCCCGAGGGCGCCCACCACCGCGCGTCCACGGTCCACCCACATGTCGCGAAAGCCCTGCACGTCGGCCGGCGATCCCAGCCGGACGAACTCCCGCATCCGGAACAGCTGCATGCGGGTCGGATCCAGCGACGGCTCATGCCGGAAGCAGTAGGACGACACGTCGACCACATGGCCGCCTCGCGGCAGGGAGCCGCGCGCGGCGATCATCGGGTAGACCGGATAACAGGCCGCCGGCGTCAGGGTCAGGTCGACGCATTCCTGGCCGCGGGTCCAGTCGCCGCCGGTCTCCAGGCACTGCAGCAGAGATTTGTGGGCGCGCTCGTCGCCGCAGAAGCAGTGGATCGTTCCTGCGAGATGGGGAAATCCGTTCAGGTAGCCGCTCGTCTCCATCACGCTCCTGGGCATGGCGGGCGGAAAGCGGACGATCTCGGCGTCCTGATCGCGGCCGATGCGGGAGATCATCCGGTCGAGCCCCTCGATGACGCTCTCGAACGTTCCGCTCCTTCCATACACCCCGTCGACACCGCTCGGGATCAGGATCCCGGCCTCGACCAGCTCGTCGTGAAAAGCCTGCTCTTGATGCATGACCTACGCTCTCATGAGGGGCGCGCGCTGCGCGATCAGCAAGGTTGCGGTGTTGGTGGCGATCCGGTCGTTGTTGACCATCAACGGCGCCGAATACAGGTCGCGCAGGTGCCGGCCGATGCTGTAGGGCGTCCCGTATTTGTAGCCAGATATCCCGCAGATCATCATCGCCTGCTGGACGACCTCGAGGGCCAGTTCCGACAGCGCCACCTTGAGCCCGTTCACGTCGGCCAGGAAACGAAGCGGCAGAGCCTGCTGATCCGCAGCCCGGCTCGCGTTGTAATCCGCAACGGCGCCATCCAGCCGCGACTGCATCGTCGCCAGCAGGGAGGCTGCCTTCTCGAAGCGCAACGCACCTGGCGGCAGGGTGCCGGGATTGCCCTGTGCCTGCATGCGAAGATAGGCCCGCGCCTTTTCCGCGGCATCCGCCGCGATGCCGAGCCACACGGCGCCCCAGAGGATATGCGACGTGGGCAGCATCGTATGCTGGGCGACCTCTCCGAACGGCATCGCGAGGATCTGGTCCGGGACTGCGGACAAGGTGACGTCGAAGGCCTTGCTGTCGGTTCCCCGCATGCCGAGCGTGTCCCATCGGCTGGTTTCCGCCAGGGTCACGTCATGTCTTTCGGCGACGATCAGGATCTGGTCCGAGGCTGCCGCGTCGTGATCGCGTCGTGCGGTCACCAGCAACGCGTCCGCATGCTCGCCGTAGGAGATCGCCGACGACCGCTTGGTCAGGGTGATCCTGTCGCTTTCATGGTCGGGAGCACAAAGGCTCGACCGGATGTTGCCGCCGATGCCGACTTCCGACGTCACCGAGGCCAGCAGGAGCTGCTCGTGTGCGACGCGCTCGAGAAAGGCGCGCTGCCACCGGCTGTCGGACGCGCCTGCCACCAGACACGCCACCTGGATCTGGTGCATCGCGTAGATCAGCGCGCTGGAACCGCACGCCTGTCCCAGGGTGCGGCAGACGGATACCGTATCGGCCAAGGTGGCGCCCGGACCACCCGCTGCCACCGGCACCAGGAGGCCGAGAAGCCGCTCCTTCCTGAAGGCGGCAATCGCCTCGTGCGGAAATCGTGCCTGCGTGTCGACATCGTCGGCATGTTCGGCCGCGACATTGGCTGCCGAGACGACGCCAGCGTTCAAGGCGGGGCGGTCGATCAAGACGCGACGGCAATCGACTTGAGATCCCTCACCACGCCGGCGAGAGCTGCCACGGTCTGGAACGAACGCCGCGTCAGGAGATGGTCCGGAAACTCGATGTCGAAGGCCTCTTCGATCGCCAGCATGACGTTCACCGTGGCAAGAGAGCTCAGCCCCGCGTCGTAGAGGTCGTCATCATTGCCGATAGCCGAAACAGGCTTCGAAAGCCGTCCAAACGTAACGACTATTTGACGTATCTGGTCTTCCATATCCGCTGATTCCTCCCCTGAACGGCTCGTGGTTCCGGATGCCGGGCGCAGCTCGATCGCCACACGTTCCTTTAACGGAACATCCCCGAACGCCGCCCGTCCGCATCACGTTAGACTTCACGCCGATCGCGTGCGAGTATTTTTAAAGAGAGACAGTTAACAGATTATGAACGCCGTTTCTTTTGCATTGCGGCATCATAGTTTTGCGGGCGCAACGCTCGACGATGAGATCGAGTCCCGATCGTTCCTGATCTCGTCGGCAATGGCGCCAGACCACATGTCCCGGTGCTTGCGCGATCCGAGGTCCGGCTCCGGCCAGGTCTGCGGCTGACAGCGCCGCACCCTGGCCGTTGCTGCCGTGCACTGTCGGTCATGATCCGTGGCAGGGGGAATCCCTGACCGTGCGCTGCTGATCGTCGAGCCGTCGGCCAACGGTCAAATTGATCCGGGAGCGCCGCCGCCTCCGTCCGGCGGCAGCGGGCGTCGGATCGACCAACATGACCGATCCGGCATGCCCTGTTCTCCGGAACGAGCCGCAAGTCGAGACGCGTCAGCAGACGCTCTCATCGAAGACTGTCCGAACGAGACCTCCGGTCGGCCAGACGCAAGCTGCCTCCCGCCGCTCCGGCCTGTTCCCGGTCATGTCCGGGGGCGAACAGGGCGTCGGTCAGGCCACCGCTCGCAGGGCCTGGCGCGCCGGTCGGTCCGGCTACCGGCGGCGCGAGCGGCCGACGACCGGCAGCAGCGTCAATGCGGACGCCCCGAGCCCTGCGGCTATGCTGAGCCCGACCGCAAAGGCATCCCGGCTCCTCGAGGTGACGAACTCCTGTCTCGTCGACCTGACCTGATCGCCATGGGAGCCATCGATGCCCGGGTCCGCCGCATCGGCCTCGAACAGGTTGCCCTCGGGAAGCGGCGGTGGGGCGGACCCGAGCTGGGCGTCATACATCTTCGCAGCCTGCCGGTCGGCGAACGCCGGCGCCGCGACCTGCATGGCGCCCATCAACAGGGTCGATCGGCCGACCCAGACGTCACGGGTCGGCGAGTGCGCCGCCGCCAGGATGGCATTGGCACAGAGACGCGGGTCGAACACCGGATCCGGCGGCGACTGCATCTGACCGGTGTGGTTGCGGGACCGGTCGAACTGCGGCGTGTTGACGGCCGGAAGATAGACGACGGTCAGGTGGACGCTCACGTGATCGTGGATCAGCTCGGCGCGAAGACTGTCGGTGAAGCCCGTCACCGCGTGCTTGGCGCCGCAATAGGCGGCCTGCAACGGCGCGGAGCGCAGCGCCAGGCCGGACGATACCTGGATGACCTGGCCCCGGTTGCGGGACCGCATGTGGCGCAGAGCGGCCAGCGTGCCGAACACCTGGCCGTGATAGGTCACATCCGTCACCCGGCGGAACTCGTCCGCGGTGATCTGATGCGCCGGACCGATCACCGTCGCCATGGCGTTGTTGACCCAGACAGCGATCGCGCCCAGCTCCTGCTCGATCCGGTCCGCGGCCTGGTTGACGGCATCGGCATCCGCGACGTCGACAGACAGCGCCAGCACCGGAACGCCGATCGCGGCGAGCTCGGTCTCGGTTGAACGCAGTCGGGCCTCGCTGCGGCCGAGCACCGCGACGGACCAGCCGTCCCGGGCGAAGGCCTGCGCCGTGGCCCTGCCGATGCCCTGGGTGCCTCCGGTGATCACCACCACCCTGCGTCCGGCCATCTGCTTGTCGGTCATCGCCATTCCTCTTATCCGCCGAACAAGAGCGCGAGGCTGGACGGATCGTTGCAGGCGCCGGGTCGTCATGACCGTCCGCAGACGATCTCCGACCCCGGTGGATGTTGCAGGCCTCGCTCGAAATGGAGATACCCGGCGCCGATGCCCCGGTCACCGACCGGCGGCGCAGCGCCTGTCACGAGACCGACCTTGGCCCGCAGCCGCGTGATCGCGCGGCCGTCATGCGGGCAGTCATGTCCGATCCGTCGACTACCGGTAACGGGCCAGCCAATGCGCATAGGGCGGCGGCAAGGTGATCCATGCCGGGTTCTCGACACCGAGCGCCTTGGCCGCCGCATAGGGCCAATGCGGATCCGCGAGCAGCGGACGCCCGAGCATGATCAGCTCGATCTTGCCGTCGCGAACCAGTTCGTCGGCCTCGGAAGGCTTGGAGATGTACCAGCTGGTGGTGCCGGGCAGACCGGTTTCCCGACGCACCTGGCGGGCTACGTCGGCCATGAAGTTCGGCGCCCAGGGGATGTTGGCGTCGGGCGTGTTGAAGCCGATCGAGACGTCGACGAAATCGAGCCCCGCCTCCTTCATCCGCGACAGCAGCGCGATCGCCTCGCCGAGCATCGCATCGTTGCCGTCGAACTCGATCACGCCGAGCCGCACGGTCAGCGGACGGTCCTGCGGCCATGCCGCACGCACCGCGACCAGGGTCTCGAACAGGTATCGCGCGCGGTTCTCGGCGCTGCCGCCATAGTGGTCGGTGCGGTGGTTGGAGATCGGCGAGAAGAAGTTCTGCGCCAGATAGCCATGCGCCATATGCAGCTCGAGCCACTCGAAGCCGAGCTCGCGGGCCCGGATCACGGCACTCACCGTGTCGGCCTGCACCCGCGCGATCTCATCCAGGCTCATCTCGTGCGGCACCCGGCCGAGGATGCCGCCAAAGGCGAGCGGGGACGGCGCGATCGTCGCCCAGGCGTTGGGCTGGCCCTCGGGAATATGATCGTCGCCTTCCCAGGGGCGGTTGGCCGAGGCCTTGCGGCCGGCATGGGCGATCTGGATGCCGGGCACCGCGCCAGCCTCGCGGATCGAGGCGACCACCGGACGCAGGGCGTCGGCCTGGGCATCGTTCCACAGGCCGAGGTCGCCCCAGGTGATCCGGCCCTCGGGCGAGACCGCGGTCGCCTCGACCACCACCAGGCCGGCGCCGCCGCGAGCGAGCGTGGCGTAGTGCACCCGGTGCCAGTCGTTGATCAGGCCATCGTCGGCCATGTACTGGCACATCGGCGACACGGCGATCCGGTTGCGCAAGGTGGTGCCCTTGAGAGTGTAGGGGTCGAACAAGCCTGGCATGGTGACCTCAATCGGAATAGCGCGAGCTTAGCTCGATCTTTTTCAAACAGACACAAGGGCCGGGCGTGAAGGCGGAGCCCAATGACGCGAGCCGCCATCCGGCCCGTTCGCAGCAGCGACCTCAAGGGACTGCGACGCGCCGGACGTCACGGTTCCGGCCCGGCGTCAGTTCTTGCGGAACTTGAGCACGAAGTTGTCCGCCTCGCCGATGGCGGCATACCTGGCGTGGTCCTTGTCCTTCAGCGCGTAGCTGGGCGGCAGGGTCCAGACGCCGCCGGGATAGTCGGCCGTGTCGCGCGGATTGGCATCGATCTCCGACGATCCGGCCAGGGTGAAGCCGGCATGCTCGATCAGAGCGATCGCGTAGTCCTGCCGGACATAGCCGTTCTCGGCCTTCGGGTCCTGCGGAGTCCTGGTGTTGGCGCGGTGGTCCTCGATGCCCAGGATGCCGCCCGGCTTCAGCGCCTTGCGGATCGCCGCCAGCATCTCGGGCGCGTCGCCGGCGTCCATCCAGTTGTGCAGGTTGCGGAAGGTCAGGATGACGTCGGCGCTATCCGGCGGCGCCAGGTCCGGATGCTGCTTGCCGAACTCGGTCAGCTTTACCTTGTCGTAGACCTCGTGATGGGCATCGAGCAGGCTCTGGAACTTCGGCGTCAGGGCGAAGTGCTGCTCGGTCCGGTCGCCGTCCTGGGCGCCCATGGCGAGGTAGTAGGTGCCGTGATCGTGCAGATAAGGCGCCAGGATCTCGGTCCAGTAGCCGCCGCCGGGCCAGATCTCGGTCACCACCGAGGTCGGCTTCACGCCGAAGAAGGCAAGCTCTTCGGCCGGATGCCGGGCGCTGTCGCGGGCGACCAGCTTCGGTGTGCGGGTGGATGCGGCGATCGCACTCTGCAATGCCGGTTCGACCGCCAGTGCCGAAGCGGAACAGGCAAACAGGCTTGCGACGCCCAGCAGCAGTGCGTTTCTCATCGAGTTGCTCCGATAGTCACCGGCATCGATGCCGGCCCTCGTCGAGTTCCCTACCATCGATCAGGAGCCGTGGCTGTTGCTTACCGAGATTTCACCGTCTTTAGCAGTCGTTGCACGAAGCACGGCCTCGCCCGGCGGGGCGGCCGGGCAGAGCCACCAGGTGCCGCATGAGCCTTGCAGAAACCGTCACCGACCGGCTAGGTCGCCTAAACAACGACGGTCTGTCGTGGTTATAGATAAAACCTTTGACAGCATCGTGATATAGAAATATCAACAGTCCGGCTGAGTCAGCAATGGCACCGGGACTGGAGATCATGCCGTGAAACATGCCTTCGGCGGCATTCTGCTCCTCCTGTCCAGCTTCCCTGCGGCAGCCTACGGGCAGACCTCCAGATCGGCACCGGCTGCGGACCCGGAGCAGGTGACGGTCACCGCCAGGCGGCGCACCGAACCTCTGCAGAAGGTGCCGATCGCCGTTTCGGTGGTGACCGGGCAGCAGGCAGCGCGGGACAATCTGATCAGCCTGCAGGACGTGCTGCAGAAGGTCCCGAGTGCCGATTTCCGCACCGCGACCTCGAACAAGGACCGCACGATCTTCATTCGCGGGATCGGCACGATCTCCACCTCCCCCGGGGTGGAGCCCTCGGTCTCCACCGTGATCGATGGCGTGGTGCTGGCGCGCTCGGGACAGGCGACGCTCGATTTGCTTGATCTGGATCATGTCGAGGTGCTGCGCGGTCCGCAGGGCACGCTGTTCGGCAAGAACGCGTCCGCGGGCGTGGTCAACATCGTCACCACCCAGCCGACCGAGGCCTTCCACGCCTATACCGACACGTCCTACTTCTCGGGCGACGAGTACCGGCTGAAGGGCGGCGTATCGGGTACGCTGGTGCCCGGCCGCCTGACCGGGCTGATCAACGTCCTCTACGGCAGCTTCGACGGCAACGTCCGCGACACGCTCGACAACAAGACGGTCAACGGCTACCGCCACCAGGGTGCCCGCGTGCGCCTCGCCTGGACGCCGGATGCGGACACCAAGGTGACCTTCGGGCTGGACTACCTGCGCTCCAACGACACCGTGCCGAACGGCGTGTTCGTTTCGGCCAACCAGATCACCTACCCGACCAACGTCATCACCAGCAGCGCGCCGATCGCCGCCGCGCTGTCGCAGGCCGGCATCGTGCCGTCACGAGACAACACCGACATCAACCAGAACCTGCGCAGCCGGGTCATCGACAACAACGGCGGCGCGTCGGTGACGGTGGATCGCCGGCTGGGGGGCGGCTACACCCTGACCTCGATCAGCGCCTATCGCCGCTGGCAGAACACGCAGTTCCAGGACTACGACCAAGTCGCCGTGGTCACGCCGAAGCTGCCGGAGATCGCCGATCGCGGCGACCTCGATTTCACCCAGGTCTCGCAGGAACTGCGCATCGCCTCGCCGAAGGGCCGGTTCTTCGACTATGTCGCCGGGCTCTACTACCTGCGCGCCGACGATACCGAGACCTATGGACGACAGGTCACACGCTCGCTCGCGACCGGCCTGCACACTGATCTTGGGATCTCGGATTACGGCACCACGGGCGACAACTACGCGATCTTCGGGGAGGGCAACGTCAACCTGACCCGTTCGCTGCATGCCATCCTCGGCCTGCGCCTGCTGCGCGACGACCTGTCCTACGACTTCGACCGCAACGCGACCAACACGGTGGCCATCACCGGCGTGCGCCCGTCCTTCGCCAGCAACGGCTCGACCGCCCATAACGGCTATGTCGACCGGATCGGGCTGCAGTATGATCTCGGTCCCGATGCGATCAGCTACTTCACCTATTCGCGCGGCTACAAGGGTCCGGCCTACAACGTCTTCTTCAACATGCAGCAGACCGACACAGCGGCACTGAAGCCGGAAACCAACAACTCGTTCGAGATTGGCCTTAAGTCGCAGTTCCTGCATCGCAGGGTGACGGCGAACCTCGCGGCCTTCCTGAGCGAGTTCGAGAACTACCAGGCGAACTTCCTCGACAACGTCGCCGGCGCCAACGTGACGCGCCTGATCAATGCCGGCAGCGTCTCGACCCGCGGCGTGGAGGCGGACCTGAGTGCGCGCCCGATCCGGCACCTGACGCTGGGCACCGTCGCTGCCTACACCGACGCCTATATCGACCAGTTCAACTGCCCTGCCGGCGCTCCGACCAGCTGCAACGTCAATGGCCAGCCGTTGCCGTTCGCCCCGCGCTGGAAGTTCGATCTTCGCGCCGACTACCTCGTCCTGCTGTCGCAGAACTTCGATCTCGATGTCGGCTCGGATTATGCGTGGCAGAGCCGCACGCAATATTCCCTCAACGAGACCGCCGACACGATCCAGGACTCGTACGGGCTCTGGGACGTCAACGTGTCGCTGGTCGACCATGCGCGCCAGTGGCGCCTGACCGGCATCCTGAAGAACGTGCTGAACAAGCACTACGCCAACGTTCTCGCCGACGGCAACCTGGGCGGGGTCACCCAGGGCATCGCCCGCGATTACGGGCGTTATGGCGGCTTCACCCTGCACAAGGATTTCTGAGTCCATGCGCCTGGCGGCGCTGATGGCGTTGCTGTTCGCGGTCTCCATCGTCGCCTATGCCGACAGGCAGATCCTGGCGCTGCTCAAGCCGGTGCTCGATCAGGCGCTGGGCTGGCGGAATGGCGACTACAGCGCGATGACCACCGCCTTCCAGGCCTGCGTCGCCGTCACCCTGCTCGGCTCGGGCTGGTTTCTCGACAAGGCCGGCATCAGGGCGGGCTTCGCGGCCGGGCTCGGCGGCTGGAGCGCGGCCGCGATGGCGCATGCGCTGTGCCGCACGGTCGACCAGTTCATCGCCGCCCGTGCGGCACTCGGCGGCTTCGAGGCGGTCGGCGGCCCGGCCGGGATCAAGGCGGTCGCGATGCTGTTTCCGCCTGCCCGCCATTCTTCCATGATGGGGGTGCTGAACATGGCCCCCAACATCGCCGCGATGGCGACGCCGCTGCTGGCGAGCGCGCTGTATCCAGCACTCGGATGGCAGGGCACCATCGCCCTGATCGGCGGCTCGGGCTTCGTCTGCCTGGCGCTGTGGCTGGCAATGCCGCTGGCTGCGATGGAGCACGACGCGGCGGCGCTGCGACCGCCGGAGGACACGTCGCCGGTGCCGCTGCTGCGCGACCGCAATGCCTGGGCGGTGGCGGTGGCGAAGCTGCTGAGCGACCAGGGCTGGTGGTTCTTCCTGTTCTGGCTGCCGGACTTCTTTCATCGCCGCTATGGGCTCGACCTGCGGCATCTGGGGCCGCCGATCGCCGCGATCTATGCCATGGCGGCGACCGGTGCTGTGACCGGCGGGCTCGCGACCGACGGGCTGGCCCGGCTGCGTCCGCGACAGGGTCGGATGCGGGCCCGCCGCCTGGTGATGGGGCTCGCCGCCCTGCTGGTGCTGCCGATCGTGCTGGTGCCGCACACCGCGTCGCTGAGCCTGGCGGTGCTGCTGACCGGGCTGGGACTTGCCGCACACCAGGCGTTCTCGACCAACGTCTTTGCTTTCGCCGCAGACCGGTTCTCCGCAGGCCGGGTCGGTCGCGCGGTGTCGTTCGGCGCGCTGTGCGGCAATCTCGGCGGCACCGCCACCCTGTGGATCGCCGGCGCGCTGGTGACGGACGCGGCGAGCTTCGGATGGATGTTCCTGGGCTGCGCGCTCGGCTATCCGCTGGCCTGGATCGCCATGCAGATGCTGGCGCCGGCAGACCGGATCAGGCCAGAACCTCGTCCATCGTGACGACGCGATGCTCGCGGGCACTCAGCTCCGCCGCCACACCCATCGCCACCGCGATCAGCCCATCCTGCGCGCCGACCATGACGGGACCCGTGCCGGCGATCGCGTCGAGAAAGGCGCGCTGCTGATAGAAGGTGGCGCCGTGATGATGGCCTGCCGCGAGCACCGAGGGATCGGTCTCCACCCGGGTGCGTTCGACGCGCTTCTCCGCACCCGGCTTCACGCGCGGGCTGAAGGTCAGCAGCCCGCTCGGAATGCCGACCTCGAGCTTGGCCGTATCGCCGATCGCGGTGATCAGCTCCTGCTCCTCGGAGCCTTCGGCGAACATGCAGAGGTCGAGCATGGCGCGAACGCCGTTCGAGAAGTCGATGGTGGTGAAGCTGTTGTCGATGATGTCCGGAACCGCGCCGCCGTAGCGCTCGTCGCGATGATTGACGTCCATCGCACCGGAGCAATGCACGCGCACCGGCTCGGCGCCGATGATGCAGCGCATCAGGTCGAAGAAATGGCAGCATTTCTCAACCATCGTCCCCCCGGTGTAGCGGCTGAACCGGTTCCAGTCGCCGACCTTGGGCAGGAACGGGAACCGGTGCTCGTGC
The DNA here is from genome assembly GCA_964248625.1 of uncultured Acetobacteraceae bacterium. Taxonomy (GTDB): domain Bacteria; phylum Pseudomonadota; class Alphaproteobacteria; order Acetobacterales; family Acetobacteraceae; genus Lichenicola. The sequence continues at coordinate 11,326 of CAXTZG010000084.1, forward strand.
ATGGCGATCCGCTGCAGGCGGCCGGCCCGGCCCTGGTGCAGGTCTGCGATGAACCGCTGCAGCGGCGGCATGAAGCGGTATTCCATGCCGACCCAGAACACCGCGTCGCGCCTGGCCGCACGACGCACGATGCCGCGCGCGTCGGCCACCGTGGTCGCGAGCGGCTTCTCGCAGAGGATGGGCAGGGCGGTGTCGAGCAGCGGCTGCAGCACCGCATGATGGGTGAAATTCGGCGACGCCACGATCACCGCATCGAGTGCCGGACCGCGCAGCATCGCCGTGACGTCGGCGAACGCCTGCACGCCGTCCGCATCCCGGCCGAGCGTGCGCCTCGCCCAGTCGAGCGAGGATGGGACCGGATCGGCCAACGCAACGATCCGCGCCTCGGGGATCAGCCTGAGATTGCGGATATGCTCCTGCGCCATCAGGCCGGTGCCGATCAGACCGAACCGCATGCGTGCCTCGCCGTCAGGATGTGCGGGTGATAGCATGCCGGCACAGGCGCGAACACGACGTGCGCCAGGTCGCAGAGGGCCGTTGATGGGCGTGGCACCGGGATCCATGGGACCGTGCGAGGTGAGCTGGTTCGCGGCCCTGTGCGACGACGATTACGAGTTCCTGGGCGTTCCGGACGCGCGGCTGGCCTCCAGCTTCGCACACTGCCGCGACATCGTGCTGGCGGCCGAGACAGGCGGCCTGGACAGCGTGCTGCTGCCGTCCGGCTACGCCTTGGGCATCGACACGATCGCGTTCGCGGCCGGGATGGCGCCGCTGACCCGCACGATCCGGCTGCTGGCGGCGATCCGGTGCGGCGAGATGTGGCCGCCGCAGCAGGCCCGTCAGCTGGCGACGCTGCAGCAGATGTTGGGAGGCCGCCTGTCGGTCAACATCATCTCCAGCGACCTGCCCGGCGAGACGCTGGACAGCGCGCCGCGCTATCGCCGCACGCTCGAATGCATGCACATCATGCGCACGCTGCTGTCGGGGTCGGAGCTGGATCACCGGGGCGAGTTCTACCGGCTTGGCCTGTCGCCACCTCGCCTGTGTCCGCCCGGGTCGCCAGCACCGCTGTTCTATTTCGGCGGCCTGTCGGAGGCGGCCCGGGACACCGCGGCTGCCGGCGCCGACGTCTATCTGATGTGGCCCGACCGCCTGGACGCGGTGGCCGCGATCATCGCCGATCTGCGCGCCAGGGCCGCGCGCCACGGACGCCGGCTCCGCTTTGGCTACCGGGTGCATGTCATCGTCCGGGAAACCGAAGCCGAGGCCCGGGAGGCCGCACGCCGCCTGCTATCCAGGCTCGACCCGAACGCCGGGACGGCGATCCGCAACAGGTCGCTCGACAGCGGCTCGGCCGGCGTCAGGCGCCAGGCCGAGCTGCGCGACGATGCCGATGACGAGGGCTTCGTCGAGGACACGCTCTGGACCGGCATCGGCCGGGCGAGGTCCGGGTGCGGCGCAGCGCTCGTCGGCAATCCGGACCAGGTGCTCGCCAAGCTGCAGGCCTACCGGGCGCTCGGCATCGAGGCCTTCATCCTGTCCGGCTATCCCCATGCTCGGGAATGCGACCTGTTCGCCCGCACCGTGCTGCCGCACCTGGATCATGCGCCGCTCGGTGCCGATCCGGCCTTGCGCTGATCGCCCCCGGTCTGGCGGACAGTGTGGGATTCGAACCCACGGTACGCTTTCACGCACACACGCTTTCCAAGCGTGCGCCTTAAACCACTCGGCCAACTGTCCAGCCTGCGGGCCGGCCGCCTGTGGGACGGCTCGGGGCGGCGGACCATAGCAAAGTCCCGTGCCGACGCAAGGCCGGGCCGGTTCAGCTCTCCATCTTCAGCGCCGCCAGGAACGCTGTCTGCGGGATCTCCACCTTGCCGAACTGGCGCATCCGCTTCTTGCCTTCCTTCTGCTTGTCCAGCAGCTTGCGCTTGCGGCTGATGTCGCCGCCATAGCACTTGGCGGTCACATCCTTCGACATCGCGCCGATCGTCTCGCGCGCGATCACCCGGCTGCCGATCGCCGCCTGCACCGCGATCTTGAACAGCTGGCGCGGGATCAGCTCCTTCAGCTTGGCGCAGATCGACCGGCCGCGCGCTTCCGCCGCCGACCGGTGCGCCACGAAGCTCAGCGCATCGACCGGCTCCTGGTTGACCAGGATCGAGATGCGCACGAGGTCGCTCTCCTCGTAGCCGTCCATCGCGTAGTCGAAGCTGGCATAGCCGCGACTGACCGACTTCAGGCGGTCGTAGAAGTCGAACACCACCTCGTTCAGCGGCAGCCGGTACACCGCCATCGCCCGCCCGCCCACATAGGTGAGGTCGGTCTGCTGGCCGCGCCGCTCGCTGCACAGGGTCAGGATGGAGCCGAGATAATCGTCCGGCACCATGATGGTGGCCTTGATCCACGGCTCCTCGATGCGCTCGATCTGCACGCTGTCGGGCATGTCGGACGGGTTGTGCAGCTCCTCCAGCACCCCGTTGGTGCGATACAGCCGGTAGACCACCGACGGGGCCGTCGCGATCAAATTGAGGTCGAACTCGCGGGACAGCCGCTCCTGGATGATCTCCAGATGCAGCAGCCCCAGGAAGCCGCAGCGGAAGCCGAAGCCCAGCGCCGCCGACGTTTCCGCCTCGAAATGGAAGCTCGCATCGTTGAGCCGGAGCCGGGCCAGGCTCTCGCGCAGCTTCTCGAAATCGTCGGCATCGATCGGGAACAGCCCGCACCACACCACCGGCACCGACGGCTTGAAGCCCGGCAGCGCCTCGGCGGCGGGGCGGCGATCCTCGGTGATGGTGTCGCCGACATTGCAGTCTGCGACAGTCTTCATCGCCGCGGTGATGTAGCCCATCTCGCCCGGCCCGAGCTGGTCCACCGGCTTCATGCCCGGCCCGAAGATGCCGACCTGCTCGACATTGTGCACCGAGCCCTTGGCCATCATGCGGATCTTGGCGTGGCGCTTCAGGTGCCCGTCCTTGATCCGCACCAGGATGACCACGCCGAGATAGGCGTCGTACCAGCTATCGACCAGCAGCGCCTTGAGCGGCGCGTCGGCGTCGCCGGTGGGCGCCGGCAGGCGGGTGACCAGCGCTTCCAGCACGCCCTCGATGTTGAGGCCGGTCTTGGCCGAGATCTCGACCGCATCGTCGGCCGGGATGCCGACCACGTCCTCGATCTGCTGGCGCACCCGGTCCGGCTCGGCGGCCGGCAGGTCGACCTTGTTCAGGATCGGCACGATCTCGTGGTGCGCATCCAGCGCCTGATACACGTTGGCCAGCGTCTGCGCCTCGACCCCTTGGCTCGCGTCCACCACCAGCAGCGACCCCTCGCACGCCGCCAGCGACCGGCTGACCTCGTAGGCGAAGTCGACATGGCCGGGCGTGTCCATCAGGTTGAGCACGTAGGTCTGGCCGTCACGGGCAGGGTAGCTGAGCCGGACCGTCTGCGCCTTGATGGTGATGCCGCGCTCGCGCTCGATATCCATGTTGTCGAGCACCTGGTTGGTCATCTCGCGCTCGGTGAGCGCGCCGCAGGCCTGGATCAGACGATCCGCCAGCGTGGACTTGCCATGGTCGATATGGGCGATGATCGAGAAGTTGCGGATCAGGGCGAGCGGCGTGTCGGTCATGGCGGGAGAGATAGGCGAAACCTCGCGAAAAGTCAGCAGACGCTCCGGCCGTCCGCCGGCACCGCCGGTTTCCCGGCCTCTTGCTGCACCGGCGGGAACAACGCCCCTGCCGTTTCCGGGCCGATCGCCCCGGATGCAGCGTTTGTTTCGTCGAGCGGCCGCACCCCGCACAGCGTCAGGAACCGGGCCACCCGGTCCAGCACCGCCGGATCGCGGGTCGGATCGTCCGGATCGCCGCGCGGCACCCAGATGATCGTGTCGAAGCGGGCGCGCGTCAGCAGCACCCGGTAGGTGTTGAGCCGCCACGCGATCTTGTCGCCGTCGCGCGCCACCTGCCAGCGCGTGCCGCGAAACGAGCGCGCCTGCCAGGCCGGTCCGGCGCCTTCCCGAACCAGGTCGCCGTCCCAGCACAGCCCGACATGGTCGAGCTCCAGCCCCTGCACCGAGAACTGCGTGGCCACCAGCTCCAGCGCATCCGACGCACGCACGTCGCGCTCCCGCAGCCAGCTATCGAGAAACCAGCGCGCCACCGCATCGGCCTCCATGTGCGCGAGCTCGCAGCCGAGCCCTTCCGCCCGCAGCCGGCGCGCGCCGGCGCTGGCCACGAGGCCGGCGCGATGCACCCCGCGCGCCATCCGCCGAAGCCCGGCGCGCAGGGCGGCGAGATCGCGCGTCAGCCGGAACGGCACGGCTCCCTCCACGGCGACGATGTCGCGCGCCGTCGCCGCATCGCCCCGCAGCACCGCATCCACCCAGTGCGGCGTCGCGTCGTGGCGCAACGACCGGACCGGAACCGTCAGGTGCAGGGTCGGCTCCGTCACCAGCCCCGGCAGTGCCGGCAGCCGGTTGCGCGGCTCGGCATCCGACAGCGCGGCCGGCGGCGCATGAGCCCGCCACCCGGGCCGCTCGGCCAGGGCCGCACCCCACGCCGCCAGCCCGCCTTCCCCGTCATGGATCTCCTGGCCGTTGCCAATCAGGCAGACGATCCCGGCAAACCCTTCATGCCGGTCGAGGATGTCGAGCAGATGCGCCGGCTCCGACCGATCCAGCCTGACCGGCCGGTCCCGCGTCTTCGCCACCGCATGCGCCTGCGTCCAGCTCCGCTGCGCCTCGTCGATCACCACGACCCGCTCCGGCGGCGTCTCGCCGGCGCGCTGCACATACAGGTCGCGGAACCGCGGCAGCGCCTGGATCACCCCCTCCATCCGATGCGCAGCCAACCGTCGTGCCGCCGGCGTTCCGTCAACGTTGCGCACCAGCGCCTCGCGCAGCACGTGCACGAGCGTCGGATTGCCGGTGAGGAAGGTGGCGCCTGCCGCATCGGAGACGGTCGAGAAGGCGGCATTCAGGCCGCACAGCGTCTTGCCAGCCCCGGGGACACCGGTGACGAACAGGATCGTCTTGGTGCCCGCCGCCTCGCTCTCCGTCAGGATGGCGGCGATGCGTCCCGCGGTCAGCGTCAGGTTGACGGCGTCGGCCCGTGCGCTGGCGATCTCGGCCACCTCGTGACGGTCGTAAAGCAGGCAGGCTGCCTCGATCACGTTGGGGACCGGCCGATACGGCGCGCTGTCCCAGCCCCGCACGTCGAGCGGCTGCCCCACCGCCGGCATCTGCGCGTCCAGCGTCCGCACCAGCGCCGGCAGGCCGCGGGCGTTGGCCTGCATGATGGTGGCGACACCCGGCAGCAGCAGCGGCAGCGCGACAGGCGACACCGCCGCCTCGGTCGCCACCAGGATCGGCAGGATCGGATGACGCCGGCAGCCGGCGTGGAAATCCTGCAGGTCGAGCGCGTAGCCGTCGAGCTGCACCCGATCCGCGCCCTCGAAGCTCTCGGCGCCGACCTTGAACTCGATCGTGAAGATCGCCCGCGGCGACAGCAGCACCGCATCGAGGCGGCCGCCCAGGCGGGGGATCTCGAACTCCAGCAGCACCTGCCAGCTGTCGCAGTCGGACACCGCCCGCAGCACCTCGCGCAGGATCGACGCCTGCACGGTCCAGGCCCGCAGCTGCGGCGCCTCGTTCACGCGATACCGGCGCAGCGCATGATGCGACAGCGTCGCCAGCAGCGTCTGGTCCGGCAGCTCGAGGAAGTTAGGGGCGCTGCCGCACCACCACGCGGTCAAGAGCTGCGGCCTGTCACGCAGCCGTCCGACCGACGGCCACAGCCCGGCTGGCGACGCCGATCGTCCCGGGCTTCAGCCGACGAACACCGACAGCTCGTTGTCGCGCAGCAGGTGAACCCGATGACGGATCGCCTCGTCGCGTGCCCGCTGCGAGAACGGCGCGTTGGAGGCCAGCATGGTCACCGAAGCCGCCTGCTTGGTGCCCATCACGTGCGCCTCGTCGACCATCTCGCTGGTGATGTCGTTCGGCGACAGGCGGCAACGCACGGCCAGCACGGTTCCTGCCCGCCGGCAGACGATGTCCGGGCCGCTGCCATCGCCGGGAAAAGCAAGCTGCGTCACCCAGCCCGCGCGTTCCAACTCGCCGGCGCAGTGTCGACGGAAGGCCTGCGGCGTCGGAAACAGCTTCGCATCCGGTCGGGGCGCCGGTCGGGCCGCCGGTGGGGGCGCCACCCTGCCCTTGGGGGACGGCCAGCCTTCCTCCACATGCGCAAAATGCCGTCGCCGCCGCGCTACGGCGAAGGCCGCCGCCACGAAGACCAGCAGCAGCAGCGTCACGAGGCCTGCGACCAGGCCGCCGATCCCGAGCCAGCCGCCCGATGCCGCGGCAGCCTGCCGCGGTGGCCAGGGGGCCGGTGCGGCTGGCGTGTCGGTCGCAACTGCAGCCGGTGCAGCGGGCACCTCCAGCGGCGGCGTGACGGTCACGGTGCCGCCTGCCTGCGATGGGGCGGGCGTGCCGGTCCCCGCCGAGG
>CAXTZG010000085.1:0-17549 GCA_964248625.1 uncultured Acetobacteraceae bacterium
CACGACGACGCCGATGACCGCACGCGTCGCGGCCTGACACCATGCAGCGGGGAGCCGATCTGCGCACGGTCTTCCGGGCTGCGTCGGCGCCATGGCCGACAGGCGTTCGCCCGGTCCTGTTCGCAGGATCGGCCCTTGCCTCGATCGCCCTGCTGCCTCCGGTCCCGTAGACCATCGCGACCCTGGTCGCGACCATCGTGCTCGGCGTGCCGCACGGCCCCCTGGATCGAGGGATCGCGCGCTCGCTGCTGCGTCCGCTTCTCGCTGCCCTACCTCGCTCCGGCTGCCCTGGTGCTGCTGGCCTGGCACATGACACCGCAATGGAGCTTGGCCGCGTTCCTGGCGGCGTCGGTCCGGCATTTCGGCCGCAAGGAAACCGGCTCCTCGGATCCCCTCGGGATCGTCGCGGTGGGCGGGCTGCCGATCGCGCCGGCGGTGCTGGCGCACCCGGCCGCCACGGCCTCGATCTTCGCCGCCGTGCCGCAGACGGCCATGCCCCGGCCGCCCGCCTGGCTCCGTACGATGTCGGGGCTCTGGCCGGGACCTGCGGCGATCTGCAGCCTCCGCCGCCTGCGGGCCGGACGAGACGGCGAGCTGCTGCTGCCGCCGCTGGTCGCGTTCACCATCCACTTCGTCTGCGTGCAGGGCGTGCCGCGTGCGGTTCGGCTGTCGCTGCCGGTGACGCTGCTGATCGGGCCATGCTGTGGCCGCGCTATCCTGGCGCGCCCGACCAGCGGCTGCTCAGGACGATCATCGTCGGTCGGCGCGTGGGTGATGGTGAGGCTGGTGGCCCGACCGGGGCGAGATCAAGGACCGGTCGTTCCACCGACGCCGATGAGGTCGGTGCCGCACCTGCGGCCGGAGCGCCAAGCCCCCAGAAAGGTGAGAAGAAAGGCGAGAAGAAAGACGAGAAGAAAGGCGAGCGGACAGGCGCGGCGCCTCAACCGGCCTCCGCCGTCTCCACCCAGGCGCGCGCCGACTGGATCCGGTCCAGCAGCGGCTCGAGCGTCGTGATGTCGGACTTGTCGGCCTGCTCGTACGCCTGCTCGGCGTCGCGCAGCCGGGTCTCGCCGTCCTGGCGCGACAGCTCGGCCACCGGCGTGGCGGTGTCGGCGAGCACCGTGCAGCGGCCGGCGGTGATCTCGGCAAAGCCGCCGGCGACGAAGAAGCGGTCGGTCACCTGGGCGCCCTCGTGCAGCGACACCACGCCGCCGCGCAGCAGCACGATCATCGGCGAATGCTCGGGCATGGCGGCGAGGTCGCCCTCCGACCCCGGCACCACCACCATGTCGACCGCGCGGGCGAGCAGCCGCTTTTCCGGACTGACGATCTCGACGTCGATGGGCATGAACCGCGCTCCCGGCTACTTGGCGCCGTCCTTCATGGCGCGCGCCTTCTCGATCGCCTCGTCGATGGAGCCGACCATGTAGAAGGCGCCTTCCGGCAGGTCGTCATGCTCGCCCGCCACGATCGCCTTGAACGAGCGCACCGTGTCCTCGATCGACACCAGCTTGCCGGGCGCGCCGGTGAACACCTCGGCGACGTGGAAGGGCTGGCTCAGGAAGCGCTGGATGCGGCGGGCCCGGGCGACGGTCTGCTTGTCGTCCTCCGACAGCTCGTCCATGCCCAGGATGGCGATGATGTCCTGCAGCGACTTGTAGGTCTGCAGGATGCGCTGCACGTCGCGCGCCACCTGGTAGTGCTCCTCGCCGACGATCTTGGGGTCGAGCGAGCGCGACGTGCTGTCGAGCGGATCGACCGCCGGATAGATGCCGAGCTCGGCGATCGAGCGGTTCAGCACCGTGGTGGCGTCCAGATGGGCGAACGAGGTGGCGGGCGCGGGGTCGGTCAGGTCGTCGGCAGGCACGTAGATCGCCTGCACCGAGGTGATCGAGCCCTTCTTGGTGGAGGTGATGCGCTCCTGCAGCTGGCCCATGTCGGTCGCCAGCGTCGGCTGGTAGCCCACCGCCGACGGGATGCGCCCCAGCAGCGCCGAGACCTCGGAGCCGGCCTGGGTGAAGCGGAAGATGTTGTCGACGAAGAACAGGACGTCCTGGCCCTCCTCGTCGCGGAAGTACTCGGCGAGACTCAGGCCCGACAGCGCCACGCGGGCGCGGGCGCCGGGGGGCTCGTTCATCTGGCCGTACACCAGCGCCACCTTGGAGCCCTCGGTGGTGTTGTCGCCGAGCTTGATGACGTTGGCGTCGATCATCTCGTGATACAGGTCGTTGCCTTCGCGGGTGCGCTCGCCGACGCCTGCGAACACCGACACGCCGCCATGCGCCTTGGCGATGTTGTTGATCAGCTCCTGGATCAGCACGGTCTTGCCGACGCCGGCCCCGCCGAACAGGCCGATCTTGCCGCCCTTGAGGTACGGGCACAGCAGGTCGACCACCTTGATGCCGGTGACCAGGATCTCGGCCGAGGCGGCCTGGTCCTCGAAGGACGGCGCGTCGCGATGGATCGAGTAGTATTTCGTGGCCAGCACCGGGCCGCGCTCGTCGATCGGCTCGCCGATCACGTTCAGGATGCGCCCGAGCGTTCCCGGTCCCACCGGCACCTGGATCGGCAGGCCGGTGTCGCGCACCTCGGTGCCGCGCACCAGCCCGTCGGTGGAGTCCATGGCGATGCAGCGCACCTCGCGCTCGCCGATCTCCTGGGCGACCTCCAGCACCAGCTTCAGCTCGCCCACCTGGCAGGTCAGCGCGTTCTGGATGAAGGGCAGCTCGCCCTCGAACTGCACGTCGACGACGGCGCCCTTCACCTGGCTGACGCGGCCGACGATGTTGCGGCCCTGGGCGGGAGCAGGAGCCTCGAGAGTGGTGGACATGGATTCAGCTCCTGGGCTGGGACGGTCGGGGCAGGATCAGACGGCGTCGGCGCCGGAGATGATCTCGATGAGCTCGCGGGTGATGTTGGCCTGCCGCGTGCGGTTGTAGTTCAGCGTCAGCCGGTCGATGGCCTTGCCGGCGTTGCGGGTGGCGCTGTCCATCGCGGTCATGCGCGCGCCCTGCTCGCCGGCGGCGCTTTCCAGCATCGCGCGATAGATCTGGATGCCGAGGTTGCGCGGCAGCAGGCGGGCCAGGATGGTCTCCTCGTCCGGCTCGAACTCGTAGGTGGCGTCGCGCGCGTCGCCGACCTCGTTGTCGTTGGAGGGCAGCGCCAGCGGCACCAGCTGGATCTCGGTCGGCGTCTGCGACATCACGTTGTTGAAGCGGTTGAACACCAGGGTGGCGACGTCGAACTCGCCGCGCTCCAGCATCGCCGTCACCCGCTCGCCCAGCTCCTCGGCGGCTGCGAACGCCACGTCCTTGCCGGCCGAGCCCGGGATGCGCTCGACGATGCGGTCGCGATACTCGCGCGCCAAGTAGTCGCCGCCCTTGCGGCCCACCGGCAGCAGCTTGACGGTCTTGCCCTCGCCCTCGAGCCGCTGCAGCAGCCGGCGGGTGGCGCGGCCGATATTGGAGTTGAAGCCGCCGGCGAGACCGCGGTCGCTGGTCACCGGGATCAGCAGGTGCACCTGGTCCCGCCCGGTGCCGCGCAGCAGCTTCGGCGCGTTCTCGCGTTCGGCCATGCTGCCGGCGAGGGCCGCCAGCATGCGCTGCATCGCTTCCGCATAAGGGCGCGCGGCCTCGGCGCGGGTCTGCGCCCGGCGCAGCTTGGCTGCGGCGACCATCTTCATGGCGCTGGTGATCTTGCGCGTCGACTTCACGCTGGCGATGCGCGCGCGCAGCTCCTTGAGCGAGGCCATGCCGGCTTGGCTCCTCAGCCCTGGTCGAAGCGGCGGGTGAAGTCGGCGAGGAACTGCGTGAGCTTGTCCTCGACATCCTTCTTGATCTCGCGCTGGTCGCGGATCGCGTCGAGGATGCCGCCGCCATTGGCGCGCAGCTCGGACAGGAACTGGCGCTCGAAGCCCACCACCTTGTCGACCGGCACCTTGTCCAGGAAGCCGCGGGTGCCTGCGAACAGCACCACCACCTGCTCCTGCACCGGGTAGGGCGTGTTCTGCGGCTGCTTCAGCAGCTCGGTGAGACGGGCGCCGCGACCGAGCTGCTGCTGGGTCGCCGCGTCGAGATCGGACGCGAACTGCGAGAACGCCGCCATCTCGCGATACTGCGCCAGCTCCAGCTTGATCTTGCCGGCGACCTGCTTCATCGCCTTGATCTGCGCCGCCGACCCAACCCGCGACACCGAGCCGCCCACGTTCACCGCAGGGCGGATGCCGCGGAAGAACAATTCGGTCTCCAGGAAGATCTGCCCGTCGGTGATGGAGATGACGTTGGTGGGAATGTAGGCCGACACGTCGCCGGCCTGGGTCTCGATCACCGGCAGCGCGGTCAGCGAGCCGCCGCCATACGCGTCGGACATCTTGGCCGCCCGCTCCAGCAGGCGCGAATGCAGGTAGAACACGTCGCCCGGGTAGGCCTCGCGCGCAGGCGGACGGCGCAGCAGCAGCGACATCTGCCGGTAGGCCACCGCCTGCTTGGACAGGTCGTCATAGGCGATCAGCGCGTGCATGCCGTTGTCGCGGAAGAACTCGCCCATCGCCGCACCGGTGTAGGGGGCGAGATACTGCATCGGCGCGGGCTCGGACGCGGTGGCGGCGACGACGATGGAATACTCCATCGCCCCGTTCTCCTCGAGCGTGCGCACGATCTGCGCCACCGTGGAGCGCTTCTGGCCGATGGCGACATAGATGCAGTACAGCGACGTCTTGGGATCGCCCAGCGCGTTCACCGGCTTCTGGGCGATGAAGCTGTCGAGAATGATCGCGGTCTTGCCGGTCTGGCGGTCGCCGATGATCAGCTCGCGCTGGCCGCGGCCGATCGGCACCAGGCTGTCGATCGCCTTGATGCCGGTCTGCATCGGCTCGGACACGGACTGGCGCGGCATGATGCCCGGCGCCTTGACCTCGGCGCGGGTGCGCTTGACGTCCGTGAGCGGCCCCTTGCCGTCGATCGGGTTGCCGAGCCCGTCCACCACGCGGCCGAGCAGGCCGCGGCCGACGGGGACGTCGACCACGGTGCCGGTGCGGTTGACGGTGTCGCCCTCGCGGATGGAGCGGTCGTCGCCGAAGATGACGATGCCGACATGGTCGCTCTCGAGGTTGAGCGCCATGCCGCGCACGCCGGCACCCGGGAACTCGACCATCTCGCCGGACATGACGTTGGCAAGGCCGTAGGCGCGCGCGATGCCGTCGCCGACCGACAGCACGGTGCCGGTCTCGGCGATGTCGCTCTCGCTGTCGAAGCTGGCGATCTGCTGCTTGAGGATGGCCGAAATCTCGGCGGGACGGATCTCCATCGCTTAGGCTTCCTTCATGGCGTAGTGCAGCCGCGCGAGGCGTGACTTCAGGCTGGCATCATAGAGGCGGGGGCCCACGCGCACCACAAGTCCGCCGAGCAGCGCCGCATCGACGCGCTCCTGGATGTTGACCCGGCCGTAGCCGGCCTCGGTCAGGCGCGCGCGCAGCTGGGTGCGCTGCAGGTCGGTGAGCGGATGCGCGCTGGCCACGTCGGCGACCACGATGCCGCGCCGGGCTGCCACCAGGGCCGCAAAGCCGGACAGGATCGGGCGCAGGTCGGACAGGCGCCGGTTGTTGATCACCACGCCGACGAAGTGCTGCAGCATCTCGCCGAAGCCCTGGCTCTGCAGCAGCGCCAGCACCGCCCGGCGGCTCTGCGCGATGTCGAGCACCGGATCGGCAAGCAGCGCGCGCAGCGGCGCGCTCTGGTCGATCAGCCGGCCGAGACCGTCCGCCTGGTCCACCGCCTCGTCGAGGGCACGCCGCTCGTCGGCCAGCTCGTAGAGCGCCGTCGCGTAGCGGCCGGCAAGGCCGCCCGTCGGGCCGGCATTGGCCGAGACCATGCCCGGAGACGCCGTCGTGCCGCCCGCACTCATCCTTGCACGTCTCCTTGATCGTGCGGATTTGGGCCCGCTTTGTCCTTGCGCGGCGTCTACCATGGGGCAAATGACCACGCAACATGCAGCCGATGCCGCAACGGACGGCGATCCCGTCCCGTCCCCGCCCGCTGGCGGACGCGCCGGAGGACGGCCGGACGAGCGGGCGCCGCTGCTGCTGACGCTCGAGCTGGCGCAGCCGGCGCAGGGGCTGTTCCAGTCGCTGCGGGAGCGGCATTTCCCGCCCGAGCGCAACCTGATCCCCGCCCACGTGTCGATGTTCCACGCGCTGCCCGGCGACAAGCGAGACCGCATCACGCGGCGGCTGCGGGCGCTGCCGGCGGACGGCTTTGCGGTGCGCGTCGAGGCGCCGTTCCCGCTCGGACGCGGCGTCGGCTTCCGCCTGCAGGCGCCGGGGCTGCTGTCGCTGCGAGCGCTCCTGGCGGGGGACTGGGCCGACTGGCTCACGCCGCAGGACCGCCAGGGCTACCGGCCGCACGTCACGGTGCAGAACAAGGTGGCCCCGGAGCTGGCGCGGCAGACGCTCCAGCGCCTGCAGCAGGGCTTCGTGCCGTTCCGCACCGAGGCCGCCGCCCTGCGGCTTTGGCGCTATCTCGGCGGACCGTGGGAAGCGCTGGAGCGGATCGTCCTGCCCCCGCCGGCCGACCGCGAGGCCGGCAGCGCCTCGGTCTGACAGCGTCAGGCTGACAGCGTCAGTCCGACAGCGTCTGCAGCCGCTCGATCGACATGGACGCGAACTGCGCCTCCACCGCCGCGCGATCGGGCAGGTTGGGGCCGATCTGCCCCAGCTTGGCTGCGGCGAACGACAGCGCCAGCAGCGCCACCCGCTCCGGCTCGGCCTTTTCCGCCAGTGCCGCGACCAGGCCCGCCACCAGCGCGTCGCCGGCGCCCACGGTGCTGGGGATGGTCTGGATCGGCGGCCGCCCCAGCAGCACGTGGCGCTCGCTCACGAACAGCGCGCCCTCCGCGCCCCGCGACACCACCACCAGGCCGATGCCGCGCCGGCACAGGCTGTGCGCGGCGCGCGCCATCTGGCCGAGGTCGGCGAAGCTCTGGCCGGTGCCTTCCTCGAGCTCCTGCTGGTTGGGCTTGATCGCCCACGGCAGCAGCTCGGCCGGCGCCTGCAGCGCCTGCAGCAGCGCAGGCCCGCTGGTGTCGAGCACCACCCGGACGCCCTGGCGCGTGAGTTGGGCGATGATCTGCCGGTAGCCGTCGTCGGGCATGCCGGGCGGCAGGCTGCCGGACAGCACCACGATCGACCCGGGAACCGCCGTCTCCGACAGCACCGCGCGCAGCCGCTCCAGGTCGGCCGGGACCGGGGTCAGGCCGCGCAGGTTGATGTCGGTGGTGTCGCCGCTGCTCTCGTCGACCAGCTTGATGTTGTTGCGCGTGTGGCCGGGAATGCGCACGAAGCGGTCGATGATGCCCTTCTTGGTGAAGAACTCCTCGAAGGTCGGCGCATTGATCTCGCCCAGCAGCCCGGTCACCAGGATCGGCGGCTCCTCCGACAGCCGCCAGTCGGACAGGCAGCCCGCCACGTTCACGCCCTTGCCGCCCGCCTGCCGAACCGACTTGAGCGCGCGGTGCACCGTGCCGGGAATGAGCTCGGTGAGATGCATGGCATGATCGATTGCCGGGTTGAGCGTGACGGTGATGATGGCAGGCGCGGTCATCAGGTGGCGTCCTTCCGGGAGTGTGTGCCGACAAGCGCGCCGCGCGGTTGCAGCGGCGATCGGACCCAGCCTCGCAGCCCAGCGCCCCGACCGGAAGAGGCTGACCACAGATCAGGCCGGAGAACCGTGCGACTGCGCCATCCGCGACGCCGGGCCGATCGTCCCGGCGCATGAGACGACCGCTTGACCGGTGCCGGAACACGGGTTCCCTTGGCAAGGCAACACAGCGCTTCCCGAGGATCCCCGACACGATGCCCTTCCCGATCTGGCCCCGCGCGGCGCTGGCGACCCTGCTGCTTTCCGCGACCGCGCTGGCGCCCGCCGCCCGGGCCGCAGCACCGGCCCTGATGCGCTTTCCCAACGCGCATGGCGACCGGATCGTGTTCGTGGCGCACGGCAATCTTTGGACGGTGTCCCGCGGGGGCGGCACCGCCCAGCGCCTGACCGCCGATCCGGGCCAGGACCTGATGCCGCGCTTTTCGCCGGACGGGCAGTGGATCGCCTTCACCGCCTCCTACCAGGGCAACCAGGACGTCTATGTCATTCCCGCCGCCGGCGGCGAGGCGAGGCGACTGACCTTCCACTCCGACGTGGTCGCCAAGGCGCCGACCCGCTGGGGCCCGGACAACATGGTGGTGACCTGGACCCCGGATTCGAAGAACATCGTGTTCATGTCGCGCCGGCTGGACTGGAACCCGTCGGTGCACCGGCTGTTCCAGGTGCCGCTCGCCGGCGGCCTGCCGAGCCTGCTGCCGCTCGATCGCGGCGGGCTGATGACCTACGGCCCCGACGGCCATTCCATCGCCTATACCCGCATCTTCCGCGATTTCCGCACCTGGAAGCGCTACGACGGCGGCCGCGCGCCCGACATCTACACCTATGACTTCCAGTCCAAGGCGCTGACCCGCATCACCGACTGGAAGGGCAACGACACCGCGCCGATGTGGGTCGGCCGCAAGATCTATTTCCTGTCCGACCGCGACGCCAAGCGGCGCGCCAACATCTGGGTCTACGACCTGGACAGCAAGCAATTCGCCGAAGTCACCCACTTCACCGACTACGACGTGGACTTCCCCTCCCTCGGCGACAGCGCCATCACCTTCGGGCAGGGCGGCAGGCTGTGGGCGATCGACCTGCCCTCGCAGCAGCTGCACGAGGTGCATGCCGACGTGCCGGACGACGGCACCCGCACCCAGCCGCGCTGGGTGAAGGTGGCGGACGCGATCCGCGACGTCGACACGGCGCAGGCCGTCGACTACGCCGTGGCGCCGAACGGCGCCCGCGCCGCCTTTTCCGCCCGCGGCGACCTGTTCACAGTGCCGGCCGAGCATGGTGCCGTGCGCAACCTGACCCAGACCAGCAACGCCGACGAGGACCATCCGGCCTGGTCGCCCGACGGCACGACGCTGGCCTACACCACGGATTCGAGCGGCAGCCAGCAGATCGCGGTCCGCCCGGCGGCCGGCGGGCCGGAGAAGCTGATCACGCGGTTCAAGACCGGCTTCTACTACACGCCGGTCTGGTCGCCGGACGGGCATACGCTGGCGGTGCCGGACGGCAACCACAGCCTTTGGCTGGTTTCCACCGACGGCGCCGAGCCGCGGCACGTGGTGCAGGACCCGTATGCGGAGATTCACGACGCGTCCTTCTCGCCCGACGGCAAGTGGCTCGCCTTCAGCACCATGCGCGACAACCACCAGCGCGCCATCCACCTGTTCGAGATCGCCGCCTCCCGCGACAGCATCGTCAGCGAGGCGATGGGCAACGACTTCGACCCGACCTTCTCGCCGGACGGCAGGCTGCTGCTGTTCGTGTCCACCCGCCACGAGCTGCCGACCTTCGCCGACAGCGAGTTCAACGTCGCCGACCTGAAGTCGGACGGCATCTACGCCGCCACCCTGCAGGCCTCGGGCCCCTCGCCATTCGCGCCGCGCTCCGACGAGGGCACGGTGGCGCCGAGGCCGGACCAGCAGGCCGGCGCCACCCCGCCGGTGCACGCCAGGCACGGCGCCACGGCACCGGCACCCGCACTGGCGCCGGCCGACGCAGCCCAGGCCGGCAAGGACGGCCAGGTTGCCGGCAAGAACTGGTATCCCGGCGTGTCGGCGCCGATCCATATCGACATCGACGGGCTGATGCAGCGCGCCGTGCCGGTGCCGATCGAGGCGGCCGAGATCACCGCCCTGGATGCGCGCGACCACCGGATCTTCTTCCAGACGCAGGCGCCGCCGCTGATCGAGGGCACCCTGCCTGCCGAGAAGGGCCGGCTGCACGTCTTCGACATGGACAAGCGCAAGGACGAGATCGTGGTCGGCGATCTCGACACCTACATGCTGTCCGCCGACGGCAGCCGCGTGCTCTACAAGCACGGCAAGGAGTGGCACGCGGCCGACGCCAAGCCCGGGCACGACAACGACAAGACGCTCAAGCTCGACGACATGCGCGCGCGCGTCGATCCGCGCCAGGAATGGCGGGAGATGTTCGAGAACGCCTGGCGGCTCGAGCGCGACCTGTTCTTCAGCGCCGCCATGAACGGCGACGACTGGCAGGCGGTGCACGATGCCTATGCCAAGCTGATCCCGCTGGTCGGCTCGCGCGAGGACCTGAACTACGTGATCGGCGAGGTGCAGGGCGAGATCGGCAACTCGCACACCTATGTCGGCGGCGGCGACGACGGCAACAGGACCGAGCCTGCCACCACGTCGCTGCTCGGCGTCGACTATGCGCTCGACGCAGGCTCCGGCCGCTACCGCTTCGCCAAGATCTATCCCGGCGACAACACGCGTGCGCGCTACCGCAGCCCGCTCACCGAGCCCGGCGTCAACGTGCATGAGGGCGACTACCTGCTGGCGGTGGACGGCCAGGAGCTCAAGGCGCCGGCCAGCCCCGAGAGCCTGTTCGTCGGCCTGACCGGCCTGGTCACCCTGACCGTCTCCAACGCCGCCACCGGCACCCGGCGCGACGTCACGGTGGAGCCGCTGGTCAACGAGCTGGCGGTGCGCGAGCAGTACTGGATCGACCATAACCGGCAGAAGGTGGACCAGCTGTCCGGCGGCCGCGTCGGCTACATCTATCTGTCCGACATGGAGAGCCTGGGGATGGAGCAGTTCATCCGCCAGTTCTACCCGCAGATGAACAAGCAGGCGCTGCTCGTCGATGATCGCTGGAACAATGGCGGCTTCATCGACCAGATCGTGCTGGAACGCCTGCGCCGGGTGCTGGTCGGCATGTCCACCAACCGCGAGCGCGCGGCGATGACCACCCCGCAGCAGCTCGTCGATGGCCCCAAGGCGGTGCTGATGAACCATTACTCCGCGTCGGACGGCGACATCTTCCCGTACTATTTCCGCAAGTACGGACTGGGCAAGCTGATTGGCACGCGCACCTGGGGCGGCGTGCGCGGCATACGCGGCGAATGGACGCTGCTCGATGGCGGCTACATCACCGTGCCCGAGGACAGCCTGTACGGCACCGACGGGCAGTGGGTGATCGAGAATCACGGCGTGGATCCCGACATCGAGGTCGAGGACGTGCCGGGCGAGTTCCTGTCCGACCACGACATCCAGCTCGAGACCGGCGTGAAGACGCTGACCGACCAGCTCGGCCACACCCCGCACGTGGTGACGCCGCCGCCGCCGCTGCTGCCGGCCTATCCCAAGGAGGGCGACGTCGTCCCCAGCAGCAGCCACTGAGCGCTCACGATCGCGTCCGCCGGCGGGTTTGCGGCGGGCGCGGGGTGGATCGCGGCCGGCGTCGTCCCACGTGATGGCGCGGGCCGTCGCACGCGTCCCTGATCAGAGGTCCGCATGCCAGACACCCCGTCCCCCGGCGTCGTTTCCATCACCGGCGGCTCGTCGGGCATCGGGCTCGCCACGGCGCAGCTGTTCGCCGCCAAGGGCTGGCGCGTCGCCCTGATCGCGCGCGGCACCGCAGCCCTGGACGCGGCCCGCTCGGATCTCGTCGCAAGGGGTGCCACCGTGGCGACCGCGGTCGCCGACGTCACCGACAGCGAGGCGCTGCGCCAGGCGGCGGATGCCGTCGAGGCCGAGCTCGGTCCGATCGACGTCTGGATCAACAATGCCGGCGTCAGCGTGTTCTCGACCTTCATGAGCATGAGCGAGGCGGAGTTCGCGCGCGTCACCGACGTCGTCTATGGCGGCACCGTCAACGGCACCCGCGTGGCGCTGGAGCGCATGCGGCCGCGCAATGCCGGCACCATCGTCAATGTCTGCTCGGCGATCGGCCTGCGCGGCGTGCCGCTGCAGTCGGCCTATTCCGGCGCCAAGTGGGCGATGCGCGGCTTCACCGAGGCGATGCGGGCCGAGCTGATGCACGAGCGCAGCCGCATCCGGCTGTCGATGGTCTATCCGCCCAGCGTCAACACCCCGTTCTACAGCCATGCCACGGCCCATCTCGATGGCCGCCTGCCGCGCCCGCCGCCGCCGATCTACCAGCCGGAGATCATCGCCGAGGCCATCCATTTTGCGGTGGTCAACCGCCGCCGGGAGCTGCTGGTCGGCGGCCAGACGGTGCAGACCGGCCTGCTCAACGCCGTGGCACCTGCCCTGGCCGACCGGCTGCTCGGGTTCGTCGGGCCGTTCCTGCAGAAGACCGACAACCGGGGCGTGGCCGACGCCCGCGACGAGAACCTGTTCTCCCCTTCGCAGCGGGCCTCGACGACGCACGGGGCCTTTGACCGGGAGTCGCTGTCCGGCAGCGCCCAGCTCTGGGCGACCCGGAACCGCAAGACCGCCACCGCGGGCCTGACCTTCGGCATCGCGCTGGCCGGGCTCATGGTGCTCGGCGGCCGCCGCTGACGGCGCCGGGAAGCGGACGGACCGGCGCCGCCGCCGGTCACGGCTTCAGGTAGCGCGCGAACCAGGCGAGCGTGCGCCGCCTTGAATCGGCGAGGTCCGCCGCGTCGCGCATGCCGTGGCCCTGTCCCGCATATACCACGAACTCCGTCGGCACGCCGAGCGTGTGCAGGGCGTGATAGAATTCCTGCGTCTGCGGCATCGGGCACTCGACGTCGGCGTCACCGACATACTCGAAGGTCGGCGTGCGCACCTGGCGGATAAAGGAGATCGGCGAGGACTTCGCGTAGATCGCCGGGTCGTCGTAGACCGACGCGCCGAAGAACGGCAGCATCCACTCGTCGATGCCGTTCTCGCCGTAATAGGACTGCCAGTCCGAGACGCCGGCGCCGGCAACGGCCGCCTTGAAGCGGTTGGTCTGGGTGACCGCCCACATCGTCATGTAGCCGCCATAGCTGTAGCCGGTCAGGCCGAGCCGGTGGTCGTCCACCGGCACCGTGCGCTCCACCGCGTCGATGCCGGCCAGCACGTCGCGCAGGTCGCCATGGCCGAGGTCGCGCACGTTGGCCTGGGTGAAGGCCTCGCCCTGGCCGAAGGAGCCGCGCGGGTTGGGCAGGAACACGCGGTAGCCGGCGGCGAGCAGGAACAGCGCCTCGCTGCGCGGCGTCAGATAGGCCGGCATGTTGGCCGCCGACGGGCCGCCATGGATCGAGACGATCATTGGGCTCCGCGGGCCGGTCATGGCCGTGGGCGCGCCCTTGGGCGACAGCAGCCAGCCCTGCACGTCGAAGGCGTCGCTGCGCCAGCTCAGGCTCTGCGCGGTTGCTGGCACGCTCTGGCCGGCATTGAGGTGCGTCAGCGCGTGCCACTGCCCGACCGGGCCAGCCTCGAGCTCGGGCGCCTGGGTGAAGCTCTGGTGGATGGCAGCGCTGGTGCCGCCGCCGCAGGCGATGCCGAGGCCGCCCCGGCGTGCCGACAGCGTCTCCTCGCCCGACCAGATCGGCTTGCCCGCATCCGCCCCGCCCAGCGCCAGCACCTCGGCGCGAGGCCCGGCCAGCGCGGTGCCGGTCAGACCGCCGCCGCCACACGACCAGGACAGGGCGGTGACGCTGGCGCGCAGATTCGGGGTCAGGCTCTGCAGCACCGCCGGCGCGTTCGCCGGGCCGTCCAGCGCCAGCCGGAACACGTCGCCGCCGGTGGAGCCGAAATCGCTCATGATCCCGCCGATGAACGCCACGGTGCGGCCGTCCGGCGAGACCGTCGGATCGGCAAGCTGCTGGCGCTGCGGCGGCGTGTAGAGCAGCCGCGCCTGGCCGTTCTCGAAGCCGTACAGCCTGGCGATCCACCAGTTGTTGTCGCCGTTGCCGTGCGCCGCGGTGCCCACGAAGATCGCATGTCCGGGCTGGGACGGATCAGCGCGCCAGTCGTACTGGTAGACGTAGAGATCGGCAGGCGACTGGAACTGCAGCGCGCCGCCGGCGATCGTGGCGATGCGCTGCTCGTCCTCCGTGGCCCCGATCTCGCCGGTCATCTTCGCCCCTGCCTGGGTGGCGCCGGGCTCCTTGTGCGCACCCGCCGTGGCCAGCACCGCCAGGGTGGCGTCCGCGCCGAAGCGCAGGTTCTGCAGCGTGCCGTCGAACGACAGCAGGCGGGTGATGCCGCGTCCGTCGGCGCCCACCTGGAACACCGCGCGCTGCGTCTGCTTCGGCTGCCTCAGCACGAAGGCCAGGTGGCGTCCGTCCGGCGACCAGGCGAGCGAGGAGGGAACGCAGTCGGCGCCATGGCATGGCAGCCCGACCGTGACCGCGGCGCCCCCGCCCGAGACCGGCCGGATCACGATGCCGAAGGCCGGCTCCGCGCCCTCGTCCGCCGGCTGCTCGGCTTCGAGCGTCGCGACATGCGCGCCGTCCGGCGACACCGCCACCTGGGTGAACAGATGCAGCGGCGCCGGACCGGGCGCCGCCGTGGCCGGCGGGCTCAGCGACAGCAGGCCGAGCGAAACTGCCACCGGCACCGCCTGGTGCATCAGCGTCCTGGTCTGTCGCATGGGGATGATCCGGTTGCCTGCGGTGTTCGGGGACATACAGCCTGAGGCTCCCGCCGACCAGCGGGCGTCTCCGTGAGTGGCGGGCGGCAGCCCTCCGGCACCCGGGCCGGACCGAGGCCCACCAGTGCGGCGTCCAGCATCGGCAGATGCAGGGCCGCGAGATCGGCGTCCGCGGCAGGCGTGGCCGCGGCCCGGTGCGGTCTGCGAAACCCGAGCCGGGCTGCTTGTCGTTCAGAAGCGCCGCCTACCGGCTCATGCAGATCCCGGGCACTGTTCCGCACGGATGCAGCCGCCATATTCCGTCGAACGCCATCCGGGAGCGAGATCATGAATATCAGGCGGGCAGGCAGCCAGGCATCCGTCACGGGGCCATCGAACTGGTTCACCGGCACCGTCCGCATCGATCCGCTGTTTACCGCTCCCGATCCCGCGCGGTCGGGCGCAGCGTTGGTGACGTTCGAGCCGGGCGCGCGCACCGCATGGCACACCCATCCGCTCGGCCAGACCCTGATCGTGACCGCCGGCTATGGCTGGGCGCAGCGCGATGGCGGCGCGGTGGAAGAGATACGCTCCGGCGATGTCGTCTGGTTCCCGCCGGGCGAGAAGCACTGGCACGGCGCGTCCATGACCACGGCCATGAGCCACATCGCGGTCCAGGAACAGCAGAACGGCTCGCCGGTCACCTGGATGGAGCACGTCACGGACGCGCAGTACGGGGCCGGACCCTCGCCGCCCTGATCGGCGACGCTCCGATCTGCCGTCAGGCTCGCGCCGCCTCGCCCTGCCGGTCGAAGCCCGGCTGCCCGATCACCGAAGCAGACGCCTCGGCCGTCGCCGGCTCACTTGCTCCAGAGATAATGCACGATGTCGACCAGTGCCGCCGCGGAGATTGGCATGGCGAGCAGGCAGAACGCCACCAGCAGGAACAGGTAGCCGAACACGTTGCTGCCGGGCGGCGTCGCCGGGGCGGGCGGCTTCGGCTCGGGACGGAAATCCACACCGTCGAATGGCATGCGGCCTCCTCCCTCCCGTGATCACGATCCGTCGCAGACCGGCAGCGGCGGCGACCCAGACGATTTAACCTGACTAGCATGCCTCGCGACAAGCCGCGCTTCAAAGAAACGATACCGGATCCACGTCGACATCCACCTGCACCGAACGCGGCACCTGCGGCGCCAGGGTGCGCCAGGCGTTCAGCCAGTGCCGCAGGATCGGCTGCACCGCGATCTCGCGCCGGGTGCGCAGCAGCAGCCGCCGACGATGGCGGCCGCGCAGGATGGCCAGCGGCGCCGGCGCCGGACCCAGCACCTGCAGCCCTTCTCCGGTCGGCGCGCTGCGGCCGAGCGCGTTCGCAGCCGCGTCCGCCGCCTCGGCGGTGTCGGCGCTGACGATCAGCGCCGCCAGCCGGCCGAACGGCGGCCAGTGGCCGGGCCGGCGCTGCGCCGCCTCCTTCTGCATGAAGGCCGCGAAATCATTGGCGACCAGCGCCTGCATCACCGGATGGGTCGGGTTGTAGGTCTGCAGCAGCACCTGCCCCGGCGCTTCCGCGCGCCCGGCCCGGCCGGCCACCTGGTGCAGCAGCTGCACCGTGCGCTCGGCCGCGCGCAGGTCGCCGCCCGCCAGCCCCAGATCGGCATCCACCACGCCCACCAGCGTCAGCCCGGGAAAGTGCCAGCCCTTGGCGACGATCTGGGTGCCGATGATCAGGTCGACCTCGCGGTCGGCGATCCGACGCACCGCCTCCGCCGCCGCGTTGGGCCCGGGCAGCGTGTCGCTCGCCATCACCAGGATGCGGGCGTCGGGGAAGGTCTCGCGCGCCTCCTCGGTGATCCGCTCCACCCCGGGCCCGATCGGCGTCAGGCTGTGCTCGGCGTTGCAGGCCGGGCAGTGCGTCGGCACCGCCTCGGTGTGGCCGCAATGGTGGCAGGCGAGCTGGCGGCGGGCGCGATGCTCCACCAGCCAGGCGGTGCAGTTCGGGCACTGGATGCGATGCCCGCACGCCCGGCACAGCGTCAGCGGCGCGTAGCCGCGGCGGTTCAGGAACAGCATCGCCTGCTCGCCGCGGCGCAGGGTGTCGGATACGGCGCCGATCAGCACCGGGCTCAGGAACCGGCCGCGCTCGGGCGGATGGTCGCGCAGGTCGACCGCAGCCACCTCCGGCAGCCGCGCCCCGCCATGCCGCACCGCCAGCGACAGCTGCCGGTAGCGGCCGTTCTCGACGTTGGACAGCGTTTCCAGGCTCGGCGTCGCCGACACCAGCAGCACCGGCGCTTCCGCCAGCCGCGCCCTGACCACCGCCATGTCGCGGGCGTGGTAGGTGACGCCGTCCTCCTGCTTGAAGGCGGTCTCGTGTTCCTCGTCGACGATCACCAGCCCCAGGTCCG
Organism: uncultured Acetobacteraceae bacterium; assembly: GCA_964248625.1. Classification (GTDB taxonomy): domain Bacteria; phylum Pseudomonadota; class Alphaproteobacteria; order Acetobacterales; family Acetobacteraceae; genus Lichenicola. The sequence goes on from CAXTZG010000085.1 coordinate 16,841, forward strand.
GGAACGGCAGGAACAGCGCCGAGCGCGCGCCCACCACCACCTGCGCCTCGCCGCCGGCGACCGCCCGCCAGGTGACGCGCCGCCGCTTGGAGCCGAGATCGGAATGCCACACCGCAGGCTCGACGCCGAAGCGGCGCACGAAGCGCTGCATCCATTGCGACGACAGCGCGATCTCGGGCAGCAGCACCAGCGCCTGCCGGCCCTCGGCGAGGCACGCCGCCACCGCCTCCAGATAGGTCTCGGTCTTGCCCGAGCCGGTCACCCCGTCGAGCAGGGCCGCCTGGAAGCGCCTGGCATGCACCAGCCCGCGCAGCTGCTGCGCGGCGTTCGCCTGGTCGTCCGACAGCACGGGCTCGGCATGGTCCGGATCCGGCCGGCCGAACGCCGCCGGCGTTTCGATCTCCTGCTCGCGCAGCAGCCCGGCCTCGGCCATCGAGCGCACCACGCCGCTCCCGACCCCGGCCAGCCTGGCAAGCTCGGCGGTGTTGCGCGGCAGCCCGTCCGCCAGCACCTGCAGCACGCGCGCCCGCGCCGGCGTGGCGCGCGCCGTGGCGGTGTTGCTGCCCGAGCGCACCCAGCCGGTGGTGGGCGGGATCGGCTGCGACGCGTTGACGCGCAGCGCCATCGCCAGCACCAGCCCAGGCGGCGTCAGGGTGTAGGCGGCGACCCAGTCGACGAAGCGGCGCAGGCTTTCGGGCATGCGGGGCAC
>CAXTZG010000086.1:0-1937 GCA_964248625.1 uncultured Acetobacteraceae bacterium
CGTGCAGGCTGGCGGCGCCGGCGACGGCGCAGCCGCCGGCGAGGTCGAGCGGCGACGCGGCCGCCGCGGCCGCCGCGACACAGAGGGCGAGCGATGCGATGAAGGCTGGTATGGCGGGATGGGTCATCGGGGGATAAGGGTGGCCCAGCCTCCGCATGGTGGCAATCGCCCCCCTGCCGGCCGCCTCAGGCAGCCGGTCCGCCCTTTCGCTCGCGGAGCGACATGCTCAAGCCGGATCCGTTCCTGCTCGCCCTGCTCGCCGTCGTCCTGCTGGCCTCGGTGCTGCCGGCGCACGGGACGGCGGTGCCGCTGCTCCATGGCCTGACCATCCTGGTGATCGCGGTGATGTTCTTTATGCAGGGCGCCCGGCTGTCGCGGTCGGCGATCCTGGCCAGCCTCGTGCACTGGCGGCTGCATCTGGCGATCCTGTGCTGCACCTTCGGGCTGTTCCCGCTGCTGGGTCTCGGGCTGCATGCGCTGCTGCCCGGCCTGCTGACGCCGACCCTGTGGCTCGGCGTGCTGTTCGTGTGCGTGCTGCCCTCGACCGTGCAGTCCTCGATCGCGTTCACCTCGATCGCCCAGGGCAACATCCCGGCGGCGGTGTGCGCGGCGACGGCCTCGAACCTGCTCGGCATCGCCGTCACCCCGGTGCTGACCGGGCTTGTGCTGGTCGGCAGCGCCCATGGCGGCGGCGTGTCCGCCGGCGGCGTGCTGGACATCGTGCTGCAGCTGCTGCTGCCGTTCGTGGCAGGTCAGCTGCTGCAGCCTTGGATCGGCGGCTGGGCGCTCAGCAACAAGCGGCTGCTGAGCGTCACCGACCGCAGCTCGGTGCTGATCGTGGTCTACGCCGCCTTCAGCAAGGCGGTGGTGCAGGGCCTGTGGCACAAGGTGCCCGCAACACAGCTCGGGCTGGTGCTGCTGGTGGACGCGCTGCTGCTGGCGGTGATCCTGCTGGCGACCCGGCATGGCGCCCGCGCGCTCGGCTTCTCGCGCGAGGACGAGATCGCGATCGTGTTCTGCGGCTCGAAGAAGACGCTGGCGTCGGGCGTGCCGATGGCGAACGTGCTGTTTCCCGCAGGTCTGGTCGGCCAGATCCTGCTGCCGCTGATGATCTTCCACCAGCTGCAGCTGTTCGTGTGCGCGGTGCTGGCCCGCCGCTACGCGCAGCGGGCCGAGACGGCGGCGGCGATCAGAACGTCAGATTGAGGCGGCCGTAGTAGAAGCCGCCGCTGATCGGCACCTGGCTGGAATCGAGGTCGTAGTACTCGACGCCGAGATAGGCGAGGTCGGCTGGCGTGCGCCGCGGGCGGATGTCGAAGACGTTGTTGGCACCGACCGCGATGTGCCAGCGCGGGGCGATCTGGTAGCCGACCTCGAGGTCGGTCAGCCAGCGCGGCGTGTTCTTGAACTCGGCGAACTGCGTGCCCGAGAACTGCAGGGCCGCCGGCGCCTGGTCCTCGTAGGTGAGGTCGTTGGTGGTCTGGCCGAACCGGGTCTGGCGGAGGTTGACATCGAACTTGCCGAGCTTCCAGAAGGCATCGAGGATGATCTTGGAGCGCGGGTTCGCGGTGGTCAGGAAGCCGACGCCCTGGGGGGTCAGGAACGGGTTGCCGAACGCGTCGGTGCCGTTGTGGTGCAGGCGCGTCCGGTTCAGGTCGAGGCCGGCACTCCAGTTCACCGTGCCATACCGGCGGAAGTCGGTGAAATACGTCGCATTGACATCGAGGCCCTGCGTCCGGGTGCTGGCGCCGTTGGCGAAGTAGTAGGCCGACACGTCGTTGGTCTGGATTCCCTGCGGCAGGGTGGCGCCGGTCAGGGCGATGGCGGTAAGCGCGTCCGGGCCGGTCACGCCGCCGGCGCCGACGATGCGGTCGCGGATGTTGATCTGGTAGACGTCGGCGGTGATGGCCAGGTTGCGGATCGGCTCCAGCACGAAG
>CAXTZG010000086.1:1947-17072 GCA_964248625.1 uncultured Acetobacteraceae bacterium
GGTGCCGCTGGCGTTGGTCGAGCGCTCGGGCTTCAGCGGCACCGCGCCGATCGACTTCGCGGCCGCGGAGTTCACCGCCAGATCGCCGCTGGCGCCGGTGGGCGAGACGTTCAGCGAGCTGAAATTCTCCTCCGCCAGCGTGGGCGCGCGGAAGCCGTTGCTGATCGTGCCGCGGATCGCGAACTTGCTGGTGAAGTCGTAGCGGCTCGAGATCTTGCCGTTATAGGTGTTGCCGAAGTCGGTGTAGTGCTCGAAGCGGCCGGCGATGTCGACATCCAGCTTGCGCACCGGGTGGACGTCGTAATCGACATAGGCCGCCCAGACGTTGCGCGAGAAGTCGCCGGCATTGGCCGGCAGCAGCCCGGCGAAGCCCTGGGTGCCGCCCAGCACGTAGGAGGCCGGGCTGCCGGCGCCCAGCGTGAACTGCTCGGATCGCTCCTCGGCGCCGAACGCGATGTTCATCGACTTGCCGAACGCGGTGAAGGGCTTGGTGAAGTCGAGATTGTTGGTCCACTGCGCGTTGCGCTGGCTCTGGGCCAGCACGGTGGTCGGCGTGAAGCCGACCGGGTAGCCATATTGCGGATCGCCCTCGGCATACAGCGTCGGGTTGGCGGTGTGCTTGTTGCCGATGTTGGTCTGGTCGGCGCCGTAGGTCGAGCTCAGGTCGACGTGGAAGCCGAAGAAGTCGTCCGCCTTGACCCCGAGGATCGCGGAATAGTCGTTCTCCTCGTCGGTTTCCAGCGGCGAGAAGCCGGCCGGGTAGACCTCGGGCAGCTTCGTGGGGGTCCGGTAGTTCTCGTAGGCTTCGGCATGCCGGTGGCCGTAGGTGATCAGCCCGTAGCCCTGCACGCCGCCGAACAGGTCGGGCAGCAGGGTCTTGCCGAACTCCAGGCTCAGCGTCTCGCGGGTCTCCTCCGGCAGCCCGTTGATCTGGTTGGAATTGGCAGGAAAGCCGCCGGCGGCTGCGCGATCATCGACCGCGCGCGCCACGAAATGGTCGGCGTGGAAGATCTGGCCGCCGAGGTGCAGGTAGCCGTCATTGCCGAACGCGACGCCCTTGTCGGTGTCGAGCTGATACTGCCAGCCGTCGCCGCTATAGGCATTGGCGCCGGTGAAGGCGGCGGCGCTGCCGCCATGATCGGTCTTCTTGAGGATGACGTTGACGACGCCGGCAATCGCGTCGGAGCCGTACTGCGCGGCGGCGCCGTCGCGCAGCACCTCGATATGATCGATCGCGGCGGCCGGGATCATGTTGATGTCGACCGGGGTGGCGCCCTGCTGCGGTCCGGCATCGGCGAAGATGTTCGAGGTCTCGTGCCGGCGCTTGCCGTCGATCAGCACCAGGATGTCGTTGCCGCTGAGGCCGCGCAGCTGGATCGAGCTCACCAGGTCCTGGGTGTCCTGGCCTTCGGCCTGGAGGTTCACGGAGGGATCGGTGCGGGTGAGCTGGTCGGCGAGGTTCGGCTGGCCGGACCGTGTGAGCGCGGCGTTGGAGATGACGTCGATCGGACTGGTGCTGTCGCGCGCCTTCTTGTTGAGGTTGCGCGTGCCGGTGACGATGATGGTCTCGCCGCCGGTCGCGGCGGCAGACGTGGCGATGCCGGCACCGGTGTCGCTCAGCCCGGTCGGCACGGACGCGGCGGGGATCGCCGTCGGATTGACCGCCGAGGTCTTGATGCCGGCCGCGCTGCCCGTGGTGCCGGCATCGGCCAGCTGCGTGCCGCCGGATGCGGCCTTCGCGGCGGCGTGGCGGGCGGCCTTGCGTGCATGGTGATGCGTCTTGCCCGTCGTCGCGGCTGGTGTCGCCGCCGCTGGTGTCGTCGCCGCTGGTGTCGGCGCTGCGGTCTGGGCCGAGGCCGATCCCATTCCGGCTGCAAGGGCGAGCGGGCATGCGGTCAGCATCAACAGGCTGCGCATGGTGGCCGCACTCATCATTCTCATTCCTCGATCTCCATCTCGATCCCGCACGGGACGCCGTCATGGCGATGGCGACACGCGGCCTCGTGTCGCCACCGATCCATTGTCATGACGACATGATCGACCCCGGACCGTGACAGAAATCAAGAGAATTGTGCTTCTTTGAGAAGCATCTTCAAGAACGCGACAAATGAACATCACCCACTATGCCGCTTATATGCGCATATGCTGACAATATATGCAGCTTGACGAGGTGGTAGGCTCCAGAATAGCGTCAGTTTCTGCCGACGAGTGTCCCGCAGTCCGAGATCGGAGCAGATTGTCTTGAATCGACCAGGTTCCATGGAGCCGACCAGGCGGCAGCTGCTGATGCGGATCGGCGCCGCCGCCGGCAGTGCCGCGATGTATCAGGCCATGACCCGCCTCGGCCACGCGGCCGGCACGGACTTCGCCGGCTCGCCGACCCTCTCGGGAGCCAGGACCGGCACCACCGTCCTGGTGCTGGGCGCCGGGCTCGCCGGAATGCTGGCCGCATACGAGCTCCGCCGCGCCGGCTACAGCGTGCGCGTGCTGGAGTACCAGAACCGGTCCGGCGGCCGCAACTTCAGCCTGCGCGGCGGCGACACCCTGACCGAGCTCGGCGGCGCCACGCAGCAGGTCAAATTCGCGCCCGGCAACTACATCAATCCAGGCCCGTGGCGGATCCCCTATCACCATCAGGGGCTGCTGCATTACTGCAAGCTGTTCGGCGTGCAGCTCGAGCCGTTCATCGAGGTGAACCACAACGCGCTGCTGCACAGCACCCAGGCCTTCGGCGGTCAGCCGCAGCGCTACCGCGAGGTGCAGGCCGACTTCACCGGCTACACCGCCGAGCTGCTGGCGAAGTCGATCAACCAGAACAAGCTCGACCAGCCGATCACCGACGACGAGAAGCACGACCTGCTGGCGGCGATGCAGGGCTGGGGCCTGCTCGACAAGAACTACGCCTATCGCAGCAGCAACCTCGCCTCGCTGCATCGCGGCTTCGCCAAGCCGCAGGGCGGCGGGCCGGATGGCGCGCCGGTGCCGGCACCGCTGTTCGCGCGCGCCGACATCATGAAGTCCGGCCTGTGGCAGTGGCTGTCGTTCAACATGAGTTACGACTTCCAGACCACCATGTTCCAGCCGGTCGGCGGCATGGACATGATCGGCAAGGGCTTTGCCAAGCAGGTCAACGACCTTGTCACGCACAACCTGAAGGTCACAAGGATCGCGCAGGACGGCAATGGCGTGACGGTCACCTACGAGGATCACAACAATGCCGGCGCCGTCACGGAGGCGAAGGCGGACTGGTGCGTATGCACGATCCCGCTCTCGATCCTGAGCCAGATCGACGTGCAGGCCGGCGGGCCGATGAAGGCGGCGATCAAGGCGGTGCCCTATGCCTCCTCGGTCAAGGTCGGGCTCGAGTTCAAGCGCCGCTTCTGGGAGCAGGACGAGCAGATCTATGGCGGCATCAGCTTCACCGACCAGCCGATCAGCCAGATCTCCTATCCGAGCACCAACTATTTCGCCGACACGCCCGGCGTGCTGCTGGGCGGCTACATGTTCGGCCCGGCCGCCTATGCGTTCGCCGGCATGACGCCGGACCAGCGCGTCGAGGAGGCGCTGAAGCAGGGCAGCGTGCTGCACAGGCAGTACCGCCAGGAATTCAGCAACGGCGTCGGCGTCGCCTGGAGCCGGATGCCCTGGACGCTGGGATGCTGCGCCACCTGGAGCGAGGAGGCGCGGCTCGCGCACTACAAGCCGCTGACCGCGATCGATGGCCGTCTGGTGCTGGCCGGCGAACACGCCTCCTATGTCGGATGCTGGCAGGAAGGCGCGATCCTGTCCTCGGTGAGCGCCATCACCCGTCTGCACCAGCGCGCGATCGGAGCGGTCTGATGCGCCAACCGCATGCCGTCGCAGCCTGTCTGCTGCTGGGCGCGCTGTGCCTGCTGCCGCTCCGTCGGGCGCGGGCCGATGCGGCCGCAAGCGTCGCCGGGACGGCCACCACCAGCACCGACGGCCTCGTGATCTACAGCCAGATCTGCCAGGGCTGCCACATGGCCAACGCCCGCGGCGGGGTGGGTGCCGCGGTGATCCCGGCGCTGGCGCAGAACCCGAAGCTCAAGAGCAGCGGCTACCCGGTCTATGTGGTGCTGAACGGCTACGGCGCGATGCCCTGGTTCTCCAGCACGCTGAACGATGCGCAGATCGCCTCGGTCGTGAACTATGTCCGCAGCCATTTCGGCAACGGCTACACCGACATGGTCAAGCCGGACGACGTCGCGTCCGTGCGCGGGCCGAACCCGACAATGGAAAAATGACCGCCATGCACAGGATCGTTTCGCATCTGTCGGCAGCGCTGCTCGCCTGCGCCGGCTTTGTTCCCATGGCCGGCGCCGCCGATCTGGTTCGCCATGCCACTGGCAAGTTCCCGATCGCGTCGGCCATCGAGGTGCCGCCCGGCTACACCACCATCTACCTGTCAGGCATGGGTGCCGACGTCGCCGACAAGAACGCGGCGCCGATGACGCTTGCCGCCTACGGCGACACCCAGACCCAGGTGAAGAGCGCGCTGGACAAGATCCAGGCGGCCCTGGCAGGCCTGCACCTCACCTTCGCCGACGTGGTGCAGATGCACATCTACATGGTCGCCGATCCCAAGACCGGGAAGCTGGACTTCGCCGGGATGATGAAGTCCTACACGCAGTATTTCGGCACGCCGGCGCAGCCGAACCTGCCGACGCGGTCCGCCTTCCAGGTGGCGGCGCTCGCCAATCCGGGCTGGCTGGTGGAGATCGAGGTGACCGCCGTCCGCAGGTAGCCGATCAGGCGGACACCACGTCCAGCGCCGCGACGTCGAGCAGGCGCTCGAACACCTCCGTTTCCTGCGCGCCCGACACCGCGAACCGGCCGCCGAACACGAAGCACGGCACCCCGCTGATGCCGCGCCGGTGCGCGCGCAGGTTCTCCAGATGCACGAGCTCGGCGCCCTCGCGCCCGCGCAGGAACGCCGCCGCCGCCGCCTGGTCCAGCCCAACGGCGCCCGCGATCTCGACGAGCACGCCGGCATCGCCGATATCGGCGCCGTCGGTGAACTGGGCGGCGAACAGGGCCTCCACGATCGCGGTCGCGGCACCGTGCTGCGCCGCCCATCCGGCCAGCCGATGCGCATCGATGCTCGACGGGATGCGCGTCATGCGGTCGAAGCGGAACGCGATCCCGGCCTGCGCGCCCAGTTCCGCCACCGAGGCGTAGAGCCGCCGGGCCCGGTCCGCGCCGCCGTACTTGCGCACGACGTAGTCGCCGCGCGTCAGGCCGCCGGCGGGGATGTCGGGGTTGAGCAGGAACGGCCGCCAGTTGATCTCGAACAGCCCGGCCGGACGGTGCGCGAGCGCTCGCAGCAGTCGACGCACGCCGAGATAGCACCAGGGGCACACGAAGTCGTACACCACCTCGATGGTCTGTCTGGCGCTGATCGGCGTAAGAGCGTTCACGGCATCATCTTAGGCGGACAGAGATAAAGTTCGACCTAAAAAATCAGCACAGCCAGGAAGGGCGATCGCGCATGGACCAGATGTCGCCCGATGCCGAGACCCGGTTCGCGGCCTATGTCGCCATCCTGGGCCGCGGGCCCGGCCGGTCGCGGGCGCTGACGCGGGAGGAGGCGCGGGATGCCTTCGCGCTGGCGCTGGACGACGCCGTGCACCCGGCACAGCTCGGCGCCTTCCTGATGCTGCTGCGCTACCGGGGCGAGGATCCGGACGAGATCACCGGGCTGGTGGAGGCGGCGCGCGCAGCCCTTGGGTTCGCCTCCGGCTCGGCGGACGGGCCGGTGGGGGCGGTCGATCTCGACTGGCCCAGCTACGGCGCCGGCCGCACCCGGGGCGCGCCCTGGTTCCTGCTGGCGGCCCTGGCGCTGGCGCAGGCCGGCTACCGGGTGCTGATGCACGGCACCAACGAGTTCTCAGGCGGCATGCCGGTGCCGGCCGGTCTGGCAGCGCTCGGCATGCAGCCCGCCGCCGACGCGTCGCAGGTGCGCCGGGCGCTCGACGGCACCGGGTTCGCCTACTGGCCGGTGGCCCGCTTCGCGCCGGCGATCGACCGGCTGCTCGGCATGCGCCGGCTGTTCGGGCTGCGCTCGCCGGTGAACACGGTGGCGCGGCTGATCGATCCGGGCGGTGCCGGGGTCTCGGTCGACGGCGTGTTCCATCCGCCCTACGTCGCGCTGCATGTGGGCGTGGCGGAACGGCTGCGGCGGCGGTCGCTGGTGGTGATCAAGGGCGGCGGCGGCGAAGCCGAGCGGCCGCCGGCCAAGGCGACGGCGGCCCATCTGTGGCGGCGCGAGGGCGGCCGCAGCGAGATCCTGCTGCCGCCGCTGGCCGTACTGGCCGAACGCGCCGGACCGGATACGCCCGAAACCTTCGCCCGGGTGTGGCACGGGGCCGGCGATCCGCCGGCACTGGCGGTCCAGACCGTCGTCGGCACCATCGCGCTGGCGCTGCTGGCGCTCGAGGCCGGTCTGACGCCGGACCGGGCCGACCGGCGCGCAGCCGAGATCTGGGTCGCGCGCACGCCGGGTCCGCCTGCGGACCCTGCTCTATTCGCGGCGACGCGGAACGATGACCGGCCAGGCGGTTAATAGGCTGTACCATTCGACAAGAAGGATTTTTCCATGACCATCAGACTTCCGACCACCAGCCTCGCCGCTGCCGCCCTGCTGCTCGGCGCCGGATTGGCCGCTCCCGCCATGGCCAAGGGCTGCCTGAAGGGCGCGGCCGTGGGCGGCGTCGCCGGACATGTCGCAGGGCATCATGGCGTGATGGGTGCTGCCGCCGGTTGCGCGGTCGGTCATCACGAGGCGAACAAGAAGGCCGACCAGACCAGCACCGCCAACCCGCCGAGCTGAGCGGTCGTGCGGGACGTGGCCGCTTCGGCGGCCACGTCCCGGCCCGATGCTCAGTCCGTCGACGATCCGGGCGCGGCCGGCGGGGCCGACGACATGGTCTGGCGCATGCCGCCCATCGACTGGGTCATTCCACCCAGGCTCTGGCTCATCGGGCCGGCGGGTGCTGCCGGTTCAGCAGACTGCACCGGCGCCGCGGACCAGAAGGCGTCGGCGATGTCGTCCTGGATGCGGCGAAGCTGCAGCTGCACCCAGTCGAGGAACTCGTGCAGGCCGCGCAGGATGATCTCCTCGATGGTCTGATCGGTGAGGGCGGCGCGCAGGTCGTCCATGCGCTCCATGGCCGCGCTGCCGGCACGCAGGCCGTAATCCATGCGCAGCTGGGTCAGCGCCCCGGAGACCTGCCGCAGCGTCAGCACCAGCGAGCGCGGGAACGCGTTGTTCAGCAGCAGGAAACCCGCCACCGCGGATGGCTGCAGCGAGCGCGGCATCACCCGGCGATAGGCGTGATAGGCGGCCGCCGAACGCAGCACGGCGCTCCACTGGCTCATGTCGACCTGGCTGCCGACGCCCGCCTCGCGCGGCAGCAGCGTATGGTACTTGATGTCGACCAGCCGCGTCGTCTGGTCGCCGCGCTCGAGGTATTTGCCGATCGAGTAGAAATACCAGCCCTGGTCCCGGTAGAACGTGCCCTCGGTGATGCCGTTATGGGTCTGGCAGTCCTGCTTCAGCCGCGTGCAGAGCGTGGAGAGATGCGAGGGCCTGATGTCCCGGTCGGTCAGCTGGCGGACCCAGTTGTGGAAGACGTTGAGGTGGGTCCACATCTCCGTCGAGATCAGCGGCCGCAGGGTGCGCGCATTCTCGCGGGCGACGTTGATCAGGCTGGAGATCGAGTTCGGGTTCTCACGGTCCAGGATGTAGAAGGCGGTCACGCCGGCGACGTCGGCTTCGCGCCGCGCGCTGTGGTAGCGCTCCTCGTCGGCATTGATCTGGATCACCGAGCGCCAGCCATTCTCGACGTGGCTGCTGCGCGTGAAGGTCTCGGTGACGTCGAGGATGCGGGCGAGGTTCTCGATCCGCTCCATGTACCTGGCAAGCCAGACGGTGCTTTCCGCATGGCGCGACAGCAGCGACTGGGCGCGGTTCGGCTCCTGCGCCGTGTCGAACAGGCCGCTCACGACAAGACCCAGGTGTCTTTCGAGCCGCCGCCCTGCGACGAGTTGACCACCAGCGATCCCTTCTTGAGCGCCACCCGCGACAGCCCGCCCGGCAGCACCCAGGTGGAGGCGCCGGTGACCGCGAAGGGGCGCAGATCGACATGGCGCGCCTCGACGCCGTTCTCGCACAAGGTGGGCGCGGTCGACAGGTTGATCACCGGCTGGCTGATGTAGTTGGCGGGATCGGCCTTGAGCTTGACGCGGAATTCCGCGAGCTCGGCCTTGGAGGCGTGCGGCCCGATGATGAGGCCGTAGCCGCCGGACTCGCCGACCGGCTTGACGACCAGCCGCTCCAGGTTGTCGAGCGTGTATTGCAGCCCGTCCGGCTCGCGGCAGATCCGCGTGTCGACGTTGCTCAGGATCGGCTCCTCGTCCAGGTAGTAGCGGATGATGCGCGGCATGTAGGCATAGATCGCCTTGTCGTCGGCAACACCCGTGCCGACGGCGTTGGCGATCGCCACGTTGCCGCGCCGCCACGCATTGATCAGCCCGCGCACGCCGAGCTGGCTGTCGGAACGGAACACGTCGGGATCCAGGAAGTCGTCGTTCAGGCGCCGATAGATCGAGTGCACCGGCCTGGCGCCGGCGATGGTGCGCATGAACACCCGCCCGTTCTCGACCACCAGATCGCGCCCCTCGACCAGCGGCACGCCCATCTCGCGCGCCAGGAACACGTGCTCGAAATAGGCGGCGTTGTAGATGCCGGGCGACAGCAGCACGACCTGCGGATCGAGCACGCCGGCAGGCGCCATCTCGGCAAGCGCCTGCTGCAGCCGCACGCCGTACTCCTCGACCGGGCGGATGCCGATGCCGGCCACGAGGTCGGGCAGCACGCGCAGCATCATGTGCCGGTTCTCGATCACGTAGGACACGCCGGACGGAGTCCGCGCATTGTCCTCGAGCACCAGGAAGCTGCCGGCCTCGTCGCGCACGATGTCGGTGCCGTTCACGTGCACATACACGCCGAGCGGCACGTCGAGCCCCATCATCTCCGGCCGGAAGTTGCTGTTGCCCAGCACCAGGTCGCGCGGAATGACGCGGTCCTTCAGGATCTTCTGGTCGTGGTAGATGTCCCACAGGAACTGGTTGATCGCGGTGACGCGCTGCACGACGCCGCGCTCGATATGCGCCCATTCGGCCGCCGTCAGGATGCGCGGGATCAGGTCGAAGGGCAGGATGCGGTCGATCGCGTCGCGGTCGGAATAGACGGTGAAGGTGATGCCGAGATTGAACAGCTCGGCCTCGGCCGCCGCAGCGCGGCGGCGCAGCTCCTCGACGTCGAACGCGCGCAGCCGGTCGCGGATCAGCCGGACCGTCGGCTCGTCGGGGTCCAGCGCGTTCATGATCTCGCAAAAGAAGCCGGGCACGCCGTAGCCGGCGAACAGGTCCGCCACCGTTCCGGGCGAGGCGGCGCCCGGGGCGTCCGACCGGCTCGTCATGCCTGGCATCCACTGAGTTCCCCGCCCCGGCCGACCGGGTTCAGGCGCGAAGGAATCATCCTGTCCACCTGATGCTGCTGTTTGCGCCGCAGAAGAGCAGGAACCCTGCCATTCTTCGCGCCGACGACCGGCAATGTAGCCGCCGCCGAGCGATCGGTCATCCACGAGATCGTGCCGAGGCCGGGCGGCTGTGCCAGGATGCACCGCCTGCCCCGATCTCCAGCGGGCGGCACCGACTATGGGATGTGGCGCTCGATGTCCAGGAAACCCCCGCCGGGCGGACGCGCGGCGACGGTGCCGCCTCCGATCGCAGACGACACGGCGCGGCCGGACGCATCCGCCGCCATCGCCAGGCCCCGCCGCGGCGCGGCCGGTCGGTCGGCCGGGCCGGTGACGCCGGACCTGCTGCCGCCCGGCTTCGTGGAGACGATCTATCTTGCCGCCAATCCCGATGTCGGCGACGCCGTCGCGCGCGGCGTCTGGCCGAGCGGCGCGGCGCACTGGCTCGAGCGCGGTCGGCATGAGGATCGGCCGACGCTTGCGCACGAGCCCGGGCTGGCATCCGGCCCGCCGCCGGACCCGGAGCGCGTGGCTGCCGAGACCGAGCGGTTCGACGCGGCCGGCTATCTGCATCTGCACCCGGACCTGACCCGGGCGCTCGGCGGCGACCTGGCGGCAGCCCGCGCGCACTGGATCGCGCATGGGCGGCTCGAGGCGCGGATCAGCCCGGGAGCGATGCCGCATGCGCGCAGGGCGCCGTCGCTCGGCGCGCTGCTGGCGCTGCCGTTCGGGCTCGACGTTTATGCGCCGTTCGTCGATCCCGGCGCGCGCGGCGCCCAGGCGCGACAGCTGGTGCAGGCGTTGATCGCGGCCGGGCTGTCGGTCACCGCGCGCGGCTTCCATGTCGGCGGCCCGTCGCCGCGCATCCCGCGCGCCGAGCAGCACCGCCCGCCCGGGCATCGGGCGAGCCTGATCCTGGCCGAGCCGCCTGAGCTGTCGGTGCTCGCCGCCCTGTATCCGGCCGGGCATTTCGCCGGCAGCTACGTGATCGCCGCCTGGTGCGCGGAGCCGGACGCGTTCCAGCCGGCCTGGTTCCCGGCCTTCGGCGCGATCGACGAGCTGTGGGTGGCGGACGCGGAAGCCGCGGCGGGGTTTGCCGCCATCTCGCCGGTCCCGGTGCAGGCGCTCGCGCTGCCGCTGTCGCCGCCCTCGCCGGCGCAGGAGGCCGCCGCCACTGGTGCTGCAGGCGGCCCGCTGGTGCTGCTGCTGTCGGAGACCGGCGAGGCGGCGCGGCGTCGGGCGTCGACGTCAATCGCGGAGGCCGTGCGGCTGGCCGACGAGCGGACCGGCCTCGCTTTGCTGGTCGTGGCGACCGCTCCGGCCTGGAGCCCGGCGGTGCCGGCATTGGTTCGCGAGGCGCTGGCTCCGATCGCCGACGCCGCGATGCTGGCCGAGCCGCTGTCGGACGCGTCGGCGGCCGGGCTCGCGGCACGCGGCCGGCTGCTGCTGACACTCGATGACGGTCTCGACAGCCTGCTGCTGGCCCGGTGCTTCGTCTCGCTCGGCAAGCCGGTGCTGACGCTGGCCGGCTCGCCGCTGGCCCGGCAACTGGGTTCCGCGGTGCGGACGATCCCGGCTCGTCGCGAGGAGCATCGCCCGGCGGATGGTGCTGCGGCGCCCATGCAGCGGCTGCGCGTGCCGGACGAGGCCGGTCTGGCGGCGGCGCTGCGTGCGGCCCTGCTGGCGCCCGACGGGCCGAGGCTGTCGCCGGCGGCGGAGCCCGTCTCGATCGCGGCCCTGCGCGACCGGCTGGTGTCGCTCGGCCTCGACCTGCAGCCGCCGCCTTTCGTCGCAGGCCTCGGCCGCAGCCATACGCTGCAGGTGCCGACCATCGCCGTCGGTCTGCCGGAGCCGAGCTGGCAGGCGATCGCCGACATGGCGGCGCCCCCGGCCTTCAGCCTGCTGCTGCCGGTCGGACAGGCGGGTGGGGACACGCTGCGCGGCTGCGTCGCCTCGGTGCAGGCGCAGTTCTATCCGTTCTGGACGCTGAGCCTGCTCGATGACGGGGCCATGGCTGACGACACCCGGCTCCTGATCGAGGCGCTGCGCGGCTCCAGTCCGCGGCTCCGCATCGAGGCGGTGGAGACCGGCGTCGATCCGGCGACGCAGGTCAACCGGGCGGCCGAGCGGTCGGGCGGCACCCATCTCCTGCTGCTGCAGCCCCGGGACCGGCTGACGCCGGCGGCTCTGCTGGCGCTGGCCCGGGCGCTGGAGGCCGCACCGTCGTCGGCCCTGCTGTATGGCGACGCCGAGCAGTCGGACGATCCGGACCGGCCCGGGCGCGTCGTGCGGCGGCCCGACTTCGCGCCCGAGCAGCTTCGCGCGCGATCGCATCTCGGCGGCCTGCTGCTGGTGGCGCGTCCCGCCTGGCAGCGCCTGGGCGGGCTGCAGCCGCGTCATGGTGCGGCTGCCGGCTACGACCTCGCGCTGCGGCTGCTGGAAGCGGGCGAGCCGATCCTGCACGTGCCGGAGATCCTGGCCCGCACCGTCGCCCCCGACGCCGATGCGGCCGCGGAGCTGCGGGTGCAGCACGAGCATGCGGCGCGGACCGGCGCCCGGATCGAGCCGGGCGAGGCGTCCGAAACCGTCCGCTACCGTCCGGACGATCCCCCCGTCGGGCCGCTCTCGATCGTCGTGACCTCAAGCGGTCGCGACGGGGCGCCGCCCGGCGCGCGCAGGGGTCGCGGCCCGGTGGTCGAGCTGGTGCGCAACCTGCGCCGGCAGGCCCCGGCCGACGCCGAGATCCTGGTCGTGCAGGAAGGCGGCGCAGGCAGGTCCCTCAGCCAGGGCGACATCGCCGTGCTGCAGCTGCAGGGCGCGCGGGTCGACGCCGCACCCGGAACCGCCGCCACCCGCGGCGCCCTGCGCAACGCCGGCCTGGCCCGGTCGGTGCATCCGCTGGTGCTGTTCGCCGATCAGGGCGCCGTTCCGGAGGAGGCGCTGCTTCAGGCCATGCTGGAGGCGGCGCACGATCCCGCGGTCGGCGCCGTCGGCACGCGCCTGGTGCCGTCGCTGCAGCGTCACGACCGGCCGGGCCATGTGCGCAATGTCTCGGCGGTCGCGGGCACCTGCCTGCTGGTGCGGCGCGAGGCCTTGCAGGCCGTGCACGGCTTCGACGAGACGCCGGGCCTGGACATCGCCTGCGACATCGACGTCTGCCTGCGTCTGCGCGCGGCGGGGTTCCGGGTCGTCTACACCCCGCACGGCTCGGCCGGTCCGGCGCCTGCCGGGCCGCCGGTGGAGCACGAGGCGGTGCAGGCGGCACTGGCCGCGACTTGGCTCGGCGCGACCGGCGACGCCATCGACGCCAACCGGGTGCTGCCGCGGCAGGCCGATCGACCCGGGCCGGCGCAGGCAGAGCGCCCGAGGATCGCCGCGGCGCCCCCGATCGCGCCGATCGCCGCGCCGCCGCCCGCGATCGCCGCATCCGGTCAGCCCGACCTGACGGCGATCCTGTCCGCCCTGTCGGGAGCGGCGTGACGGCAGCCGGCACGGGCGAAAGCGGTCTATGAAGCGCTCATGCAGTTGGGCATAAGCCTTGACGGTGGACGCCGGATGGGTGGCCGAGTGGTTTAAGGCAGCGGTCTTGAAAACCGCCGCAGGTGCAAGCCTGCCGTGGGTTCGAATCCCACCCCATCCGCCACCGGCGGCAATGCCACGACCGGCCGGACGACTGCCGGCACGTGGAACGAATCATGCTAGGCGTCCGGTTCCCCCGCCTGCGTGGGTGATCCGCAGGAGCAGCCATGGCCAGCAACGCCCTTACCGCCCGCAAGCCGATCGGCGACATCGTCAAGGACGGCGAAAGCCACGGCCTGTCGAAGACGCTGGGCAAGGTCAGCATCATCGCCATGGGCATCGGCGCGATCATCGGCGCCGGCATCTTCGTGCTGACCGGCACGGCGGCGGCGCAGTATGCCGGGCCCGCCATCATCCTGTCCTTCATCCTGGGCGGGATCGCCTGCTCCTTTGTCGGGCTCTGCTACGCCGAGCTCGCAGCCCTGCTGCCGGTGAGCGGCAGCACCTACACCTACGTCTATGCCACCATCGGCGAGCTCGCCGCCTGGATCATCGGCTGGGACCTGATCCTGGAATATGCCGCAGGAGCCGCCACGGTCGCGGTCGGCTGGTCCGGCTATGCGGTCAGCCTGCTCGGCAGCCTCGGGCTGCAAATCCCCAAACGCCTGTCGCTGGCGCCGGGCAGCGCCGTCACGCTCGCCGACGGCAGCCATGGCCACGCGCTGTTCAACCTGCCGGCGGCGGCCATCGTGCTGCTGCTGACCGCCCTGCTGATCGGCGGCACCCGGGAGTCGGCACGGCTCAATGCGGTGATGGTCGGTCTGAAGCTGGTGGTGGTGGTCGCCTTCATCGCCGTGGGCGCGTTCTTTGTGCATCCCGGCAACTGGTTTCCGGTCATTCCCCGCAACACCGGGCAGTTCGGCCATTTCGGCTGGAGCGGGATCCTGCGCGGCGCGGGCGTGGTGTTCTTCGCCTATATCGGCTTCGACGCGGTCTCGACAGCAGCCCAGGAAGCCAAGAGCCCGCAGACGGACATGCCGTTCGGCATCCTCGGCTCGCTGGTGATCTGCACCGTGCTCTACATGGCGGTCGCTGCCGTGCTCACCGGCATCGTGCCCTATGCCAAGCTGAACGTCGCCGATCCGATCGCCGTCGGCACCGATGCGATCGGCATTGCCTGGTTCTCGCTGCTGATCAAGATCGGCGCCCTGATCGGGCTCACCACCGTCACCCTGGTGCTGCTGTTCGGACAGGGGCGCATCTTCTACACCATGGCCAGCGACGGGCTGCTGCCGGGCATCTTCGCGCGCATCCATCCCCGCACCCAGACGCCCTATCTGAGCCAGGCGCTGATCGGGGCCTGCGTGGCGACGATCGCCGGCCTGGTGCCGATCGCGGTGCTGGGCGAGATGGTCAGCATCGGCACGCTGTTCGCCTTTATCCTGGTCTGCGCCGCCGTGGTGCGGCTGCGCCAGACCGACGGGCGCATGAAGCGGCCGTTCCGGGTGCCGGCGGTGCCATGGGTGCCGGTGCTGGGCGTGCTGTGCTGCCTGGCGCTGATGGCGGGGCTGCCGCTCGCCACCTGGCTGCGGTTGCTGGTGTGGCTGGCGATCGGGCTGGTGGTGTATTTCACCTATGGGCGCTACCACGCCAAGCCGAGGACACCGGACACGTCGCTGGATGCGGCCGGCGGCGGCTAGGCCGCGGCGGCTCGCATCCGGGGGATGCGGGCCTTCCGCGACGCCTTCGCCTGCCTGCATCCTGCCACCCGCCGGCGGCCCGTTCCGCTCCCATATGCTGTGCGGCCGGGCACGCGACACGGTGTGCCGGAACAGGATGAGTGCTTGCCCATGTCGATGATGGTTGCCCCCGGCCGGTCCGCGGCAGGATCGCGCGCGGGGTCGCGGCTGCGCCCGGGACGGCGGCGCGCGACCGGCTGCCGTTCCGACGCGCCGGACGGCCGCGCATGATGCCGTCCCCCGCCGAGGCCGCCATCGAGGCGGCGACGGTCGCGGTCGCGCTCGACGAGATGCCGCGGCTGCT
>CAXTZG010000087.1:0-16695 GCA_964248625.1 uncultured Acetobacteraceae bacterium
CGCATGCCGACGCAGGCGCCGACGGGGTCGATCGAGCTGTCGCGCGAGATCACCGCCATCTTGGCGCGCGAGCCGGGATCGCGGGACACCGCCTTGATCTCGATGATGCCGTCATAGATCTCCGGCACCTCCTGCGCGAACAGCTTGGCCAGAAACGCCGGATGGGTGCGGCTGAGGAAGATCTGCGGGCCGCGCGGCTCGTCGCGCACGTCGTAGATGTAGGCGCGCACGCGGTCGGAGTTGCGGAAGCTTTCGCGCGGGATCAGCTCGTCGCGACGCAGCAGCGCCTCCGCATGGCCGATCTCGACCATCAGGTTGCCGTACTCGGTGCGCTTGACGGTGCCGTTGACGATCTCGCCGATGCGGTCCTTGAACTCGTCGTACTGGCGCTTGCGCTCGTACTCGCGCACCCGCTGCACGATCACCTGCTTGGCGGTCTGTGCGGCGATGCGGCCGAAATCGATCGGCGGCAGCGGGTCGACCAGGTGCTCGCCCACGGCGATCTCCGGCTTGAACTTCCGGGCGATATGCACCGGGATCTGCGTCTCCTCGTTTTCCACCGTCTCCACCGCCTCGGTCCAGCGGGAAAGCCGCACGTCGCCGGTGCGCCGGTCGATGGTGGCGCGGATGTCCTTCTCGTGGCCGTACTTGGCGCGGCCGGCCTTCTGGATGGCCTGCTCCATCGCCTCCAGCACTTCCTCGCGGTCGATCGATTTCTCGCGCGCCACCGCATCGGCGACCAGCAGCAGCTCGGGACGGGAAACGGCGGTGTCCATGGAGATCAAACCCTCTGATGATCGTGGCTTGGGCGGTGCGCTAGTGCGTCCTGTTGCCCGGCTTCGCACCACCGCCCTTGTTGGCGGGCGCCTTGGCGGTCTTGCCGCCGCCGACCTTGGCGCCGCCCACCTTGGCGCCGGTCTGCCGGCCGTCGGCCTGACGCATGATCGGCTTCTCCGGGTGCAGCTTGGGCACCTGCGGCGCGTCGGGATCGTCCTCGCCGTCGTGCACGACGCCGGCCATCTGCGCCGATGCCGCGATCAGCGCGTCGGTCAGCACCAGACGGGCCTTGCGCATCTCGGCCAGCGGCAGCGCCACCTCCGACCCGTCCTCGACCCGCATCCGGCCGAACCCGTCCGCCGCCCCCATCACCGTGCCGGCGAAGCGCTTGCGTCCGTCGATCGGGATGTTGGTCTCGGCCCGCGCTAAGTGACCCGAGAAGCGGTTCCAGTCCTTCTCGCGGGTCAGCGGCCGGTCGATCCCGGCCGAGCTGACCTCCAGGTTCCAGGCCCCCGGGATCGGGTCGTCGACGTCGAGCACCGCACCCACCGCGTGGCTGATCGCCTCGCAGTCGGCGACGCCGATCAGCGAGCCGTCGGCGCGGTCGGCCATGATCTGCACCGTCGGCGTGTCGCGTCCCAGCACCGAGACCCGGACGAGCTCGTAGCCCATGTCGAGCAGGGTCGGCCCGACCATCCCGGCGATGCGGGCCTCGAGCCCGGTGAGTTGAAGGAGATCAGTATCCAAAGCAGAAAAGGCGGCCCGCGAAGGCCACCCCCCAAGAACGGAAGATGTAGGAATGGCTCCTGTCCTAGGCCGAGTTCCGCCATCTTGCAAGCATCCGCCGGCAGCCGGTCCAGCGGTCAGCCGATCCGCAGGCCGCCATCGATGTCGACCGACAGGCCGTTGAGCATCGCCGCCTCGTCGCTGAGCAGGAAGCCGATCACGCCTGCCACGTCGCCCGGCTCGCAGAACCGGCCCAGCGGGATGCGCGCCAGCATGCCGCCCGCCTTCACCGCATCCGACCAGGCCATCCGGCCCATCGGCGTCATCGTCACCACCGGGTTGACGCTGTTGGTGCGGATGCCCTGCGGCCCGAGCTCGACCGCCAGCACCCGGGTGAGCGCGTTGAGGGCGGCCTTGGAGGCGCAGTAGCCGGCGTGGCCGGCAAAGCCGACATCGGCCGCGATCGAGGACACGTTGACGATGGCGCCGCGCGCGCCGCGCCGGATCAGGTCGGAGGCGACGATCTGCGCCATTCTGAGCGGCGCCAGCGTGTTGACCGCCAGCATGCTGGAGACGTGTTGCATCGAGGCTTCCAGCGCCGGCTCGATGTGGATGATGCCTGCATTGTTGACCAGCAGGTCGATCGGCAGATGCCGCTGCACGAGCGCTGCCGCCGCCTCGAGGTCCTGCAGGTCGACCGGGATGCTCTCGCAGCCGGTCTGCGCCGACAGGCTGGCGAGGTCGTCGGCCTGCCGGCTCAGCGCCACCACCGCGGCACCCTCTGCCACCAGCCGCAGCACCGTTTCGCGGCCGATGCCCTTGCCGGCTCCGGTGACCAGCACGCGCCGGCCGCCGAAGCGTCCGCTCACTTCACCGCACCCATGGTCAGGCCGCGGGCGATGTATTTGTGCACGATGATGCCGCCGATGATCACCGGCGCGCAGACCATGGTCGCACTCGCCATCACCTTGGGCCACGGGATCACGTAGCCGCCGAGATAGGACAGCACCACGGTCGAGGCGGTGCGGCTGTCGGGCGACGGCGTCAGGATGAAGGCATAGAGCAGGTCGTTCCAGGCGAAGATGCCCGACAGGATCGCCGACACCGCCAGCCCCGGCTTGACCAGCGGCAGCGCGATCCGCAGGAAGATCCCGAAGCGGCCGAGCCCGTCGAGCTGGGCCGCCTCCTCCAGCGCCACCGGCACCGAGCTGAACTGGTCCACCATCAGCCAGACCACCAGCGGCACGATGAACACCTGATAGACCAGCACCAGCACGATCAGGTTGTTGATCAGATGCAGCTTCGAGGCGGTCAGATAGAAGGGGATCAGCACCACCACCGGCACCAGCATCCAGTTGGTCACGTACCAGAACCACACGTCCTTGCGGCCGCGGAACCGGTAGCGCGCGATGCCGTAGGCGGCAGGCGCTCCCACCACCAGCCCCAGCAGCACCGCAGACGACACCACGATCAGCGAGTTGAGCAGCGTCTGCAGCACGTTGGAATCCGTGATCGCATCGACATAGGCCGCCAGCGTCGGGCTCCACAGCCATTTCGGCGGGATCGAGAACAGGTCGGCCTCGGTCTTCAGCGAGCCCGCCACCATCCAGTAGACCGGGAACAGGATCACCACGAGCACGGCCACCATTGCCAGCCCGTGCAGCGCCTTGAGCAGGCGGGCGCGGAGTGCCGGCACCGTCAGTCCATCTCGCGGTAGAAGGCGCGGATATAGATCCGGGCCAGCATGATCGACAGCACCAGCATCAGGATCGACTCCGCCGAGGCCAGTCCGACATCGAAGCCGCGGAACGCCATGCGCTCGATCTGCATCACCGCGGTCTCGGTCGCCGTGCCGGGGCCGCCGCGCTCGATCGAGTAGATCATGTCGAACTCCTTGATCGTGAACGCGGTCTGGAACACCAGGGCGGCGGTGATGCCGGGCCACATGAACGGCAGCTGGATGTCACGGAAGCGCGGCCACCAGCGCTCGGTCTCCAGCATGGCGGCCTCGTCGATGTCCTTGGGCACCGTCGACAACGCCGCCGACAGCACCAGGGCGACGAAGGGCGTCCATTCCCAGATCTGCACCACGATCACGGTGCCGAACGCCGCCGTCGGCCTGCCGAGCCAGTCCACCGAGGGCAGCCCGATCGCGCGGATGAAGTAGTTGATGACGCCGAGCTGGTCGTTGAACATCAGCTGCGTCAGCAGCCCCACCACCGACGGCGTGATCGCGATCGGGATCACCAGGCAGACCTGCAGCAGCCGGCGCAGCAGCGGGAAGCTCGGGGAATCGAGCGCCAGCGCGATCATCATGCCGAAACCGAGCTCGATCGGCAGCGTGACCGCGATCAGCACCAGCGTGCGCAGCACCGAGCCGATGAAGTCGCTGGAGGTGAAGGCGTGCGCGTAGTTGGACAGCCCGCCGAAGGCCGGCGGCGCCATCCCCATCACCCAGGTCTGCAGCGACGCGATCAGCGTGTAGATGGTCGGATACAGCCCGATGGCCAGCAGCAGCAGCACCGACGGCGCGATAAAGAACCACGGCTCCAGCCGCTCGCGCAGCGCCGGGGCCGAGGCCGGGCGCGGCGGCGCCCGTACTGCCGCCGGAACGTCGCTCACGCGCCCACCCGCCTCGGGATCCCTCGCCGTCCTACTTCAGGCTCGCCATCGCCTTTTCCGGATCGTTGCTCTTGGTCCAGCAGGCAGAGGTCTGCATGTAGCCGGTCAGGTCCTTGGACATGCTGTCGAGGCCGGCCTGCACCGCCACCTGGCCGAGCTCGATCCGCGAGCCCCAATCGGACACGATGTCGGAAAAGCGCGGATAGCATTCGAGCTGCGGGCGCCAGTCCGGCACCACCGCGCCGCGCCAGGTCTCGACCATCGGGGCCAAGTTGGGATGGTTCGCCTGCACCGACGGATCGGTGTCCGCGCCGACCCGCGCCACCACCGCACCCCCCTCGATCAGCGGCTTGGCCATGGCCTTGGAGGTCAGCCACTGGATGAACAGGTAGGTGGCGTTCTGGTGCTTCGCGTTCACCTGCGCGCTGACCATGTAGGAGAAGCCGCCGAATGCCGCATAGGCGCCGTTCGGGCCTTTCGGCTCCGGCGCGATGCCGAGATCGCCGCCCAGCGCCGAGGTGCTGAGCGTGGGATAGAAGGCCGACCACTCGGTGATCATCGCCGCCCGCTTCTGCGACAGCATCTCGACCACCTGGCTGTGATCGTCGGCGACGATCCCGTCCGGCATGTTGGCCAGCAGGCTCTGGCGGAAGGTGATGCCGGCCACCGCCTGCGGATCGTTCACCTTGACCGTCTTGCTGGCGATGTCGATGAACCTGCCGCCCCACGGCCACAGGAACCGCGCGAACGCGTCCGCGGTCTGCGTCTCGCCGCGCGCCGACTGCAGCGCGTAGCCATAGACGCCCTTCTCCTTGTCGGTGAGCTTGGGCGCGTAAACGGTCGCCAGCTCCTGCCAGGTCTTGGGCGGCCCGTCGAAGCCCGCCGCCTTGAGCATCGACTTGTTGTAGTAGAGCAGGCCGGCATAGGAATCGAACGGCAGCCCGTACAGCGTGCCGTTGACGGTGAAGCTCGCCCGCCACACGGGAAAGAAGTCCTGCAGGTCGAGATCGGGGTCGGCGAGCTTGGCGTCGCCGGTGAAGTGGCTGAGCGGCAGCACCCAGCCCGGATCGGCGAAGTTCACCGGCCACACCACGTCCGACAGGATGGCGTCGAACTGCTGGCTGCTGGACACGAAGTTCAGCGTCTCCTCCTTCAGCGTGTCCTCATAGGGAAAGACGTTCCACTTGACGTGGATGCCGGTCTGCTTCTCGAACTCCGGTGTCAGGGTCTGCGCGATCTTGTAGCTCGGCCGGTCCAGCCCGACGACGGTGATGGTGACGCCCTTGTAGGGAGCGGCCGCCTCGGTCAGCGACCAGGCCTCCGCGCGTCCGCACCCGATGCAGGCGGCGGCGATCGCTGCGATCGCAAGGCTCCAGCGTGTCATGTTCCATCCCTTTCCTGGCCGGGCGCGCCGCAGGCCCGCGGTCGATCCGAGCGGTCGGAACGATCCGCATGGATGGCGGCCGAATTGTTCTTCTTGTTGTCTGCGTGTATGAGGGCACCAACAGAGTGTCAACGGGAACCGTCACGACACCGCAAGGAGCCTGCCGATGGCCGACGTCGAAATCGAGCGGCTGCACAAGTCGTTCGGCGAGCTTGCCGTGCTGAACGACATCTCGATGCGGGTGCGTCACGGCGAGTTCATGGTGTTCGTGGGACCGTCCGGCTGCGGCAAGAGCACGCTGCTGCGCACCATTGCCGGACTGGAACGACCGAGTTCCGGCAGCATCGCCATCGGCGGCGACGACGTCACCAGCTGGCCTCCGGCGCGGCGCGGCATCTCGATGGTGTTCCAGTCCTACGCGCTGTATCCGCACATGACGGTGCGCGAGAACATCGCCTTCGGCCTGAAAGTCGCCAAGGTATCGCCAGCCGACATCGCCACGCGCGTGCGCGACGCGGCCTCAGTGCTGCAGATCGACCATCTGCTCGACCGGCGCCCGGCGGCGCTGTCGGGCGGCCAGCGCCAGCGCGTGGCGATCGGCCGCTCCATCGTCCGCCAGCCGAAGGCGTTCCTGTTCGACGAGCCGCTGTCGAACCTCGATGCCGAGCTCAGGGTGCAGATGCGCATGGAGCTGGTCGGGCTGCACGAACGGCTGGGTGCGACCATGATCTACGTGACCCACGACCAGATCGAGGCGATGACCATGGCGGACCGGATCGCGGTGCTCAATCGCGGCCAGGTCGAGCAGATCGGCGCGCCGCTGGAGCTCTACCGGCAGCCGCGCAACCTGTTCGTCGCGGGCTTCATCGGCTCGCCGCGCATGAACCTGTTCGAGACCCACGCCGTCGCCACCGGCCCGCTCGGCATCACCGTCCGGATCCCGGGCGGCGCCGAGATCGTGGTCCCGGTCTCGGCCGCCGGCATCGGCGCCGGACAGGCGCTGACGCTCGGCATACGGCCCGAGCATCTCGGCATCGGCGAGGTGCCCGGCGGCCCGGCCGACGCGATGATGAACGGCCAGGCGCTGCTGGTGGAGCATCTCGGCGGCGAGATCCTGGCGCATGTCGTGCTGGAGGACGGCATCCGGCTCGACGTCAAGACGCACGGCCATGGCCATGTGGGACGTGCCACCGCGATCGAGATCGGGGTGCGCGGCGACCTGTGCTACCTGTTCGACGAGGCGGGCAACTGCCTGCCCGCCCTGCATCGCCGCGCGCTGCCGAACTGACCCGCCTTCAGTAGCCCCGAGCGCGAGACACCAGTCCGGCGACCGGCCGGCCGTTCCGCACCGCCCTGACCGCCTCTGCCGCAATCGCGGATGCGGTGCGCGGATGGCTGGTCGCGGCGACATGCGGCGTCAGCGTGATGCGCGGATGCGTCCAGAACGGATGCTCCGGCGGCGCCGGCTCGACCGTCAGCACGTCCAGCACCGCGTGCCCCACCTGTCCGGTCTCCAGCGCCGCGAGCAGGTCCGCTTCCACCAGGTGCCGTCCACGGCCCATGTTGATCACCCCGGCACCGCGCGCCAGCCGCGCGAACAGGCCGGCGGACAGCACCGAGCCGGTTTCCGGCGTCAGCGGCAGCAGGTTCACCAGGATCTCGCACCCGTCCAGCAGCGCTTCGAGCCCCGCCGGTCCCGACAGGCAGCGCACGCCGGCCAGCTCCCGCTCCGTCCGGCTCCAGCCCGACACCGCGAACCCGAGCCCGCTCAGCGTCGCGCACGCCGCGCGGCCCAGCGATCCCAGCCCCAGCACGCCCACGCGCCGCTCGCCGGCCGGCAGCTGCGGCAACGGCCGCCACGCCCGCTCCGCCTGGAACCGCCGGTAGGCCGGCATCTGCCGGTGCAGCCACAGCACGTGCAGCAGCACGCTCTCGCTCATCGAGGCGGTGAGCTGCGGATCGACCAGCCGCGCCAGCGGTGTGGCGGCCGGCAGCGTCGGATCGCCCAGCAGCCCGTCCACACCGGCCCACAGGCTCTGGATCAGCAGGAGGTTGCGCAGGCCCCGCAACGCGCCTGCGGGCGGCCCTGCCACCAACGCCACCGCGACCGTATCCGGATCGAACCCGTCGCCGGGCCGAACCACCTGTTCGTCCGGCAGTGCCGCCGCCACCGCCCTGAACCAGTCCGCCTCGACCTCGTCGTTGCCGACGACCAGCAACACGCTCATCCCATTCCGCCTTCGCCTTGCCTGCATTTCCCGGCAGCCTGGACGGGCCGGCCATCGACGCTACCGGGACGGGCGCGCGAACCCTGCCGACAGGCGGCGCTCCGCCAGGCGGGCCAGCCGCACGAAGGGCAGTCCCAGCAGCAGATAGGCGCTCCCGACCAGCAGGCCCGTTCCGAGATAGTCGTAGTAGGTCGTCGAGAGCTGGACATACGCCTGCGTCAGCTCGGTCAGGGTGATCACGCTGACCAGGGAGGAATCCTTCAGCAGCGAGATGAAGTCGTTGGTCATCACCGGCACCACGAACCGGAACGCCTGCGGGATCACCACATGCCGCACGGCCTGAGCTTGCGTCATGTTCAGCGCCAGCGCCGCCTCCATCTGTCCGTGCGGCACCGACTGCAGCCCGGCCCGGTAGTTCTCGGCCTCGTACGCGGCATAGTTCAGCCCGAGCGCCACGATGCCGGCCAGGAACGGGTCCAGCCGGATGCCGAGCGACGGCAGCCCGTAGAAGATGAACAGGATCTGGATCAGCAGCGGCGTGCCGCGCACGACCTCGACATAGCCGGTCGCCAGCACCCGCAGCGGCCAGCGGCCGTAGCGGCGCGCCAGCGCCAGCGCCAGCCCCCAGGCCACGGCGAGCGCCATCGCGCAGATCGACACCGCGAGCGTCATCAGCGCCGCCCGGCCGATCAGCGGCAGGAAGCTCGCATACCGGGCGAGCCGGTCATGCCAGGCGGCAGGCGGCCGCGTCGCGTTCAGCCAGTGCTGCCACGCCGTCGGCGCCACCCGCTCCGTCGAGGCGTCGCCGGTGAAGCGCGCCATCTCCGGCGTCCACAGGTTCCAGCGCGCCAGGATGCGCCGCAGCTCGCCGTCGCGCCGCATCGCCTCCAGCCCGTCATCGATCTGCTGCCTGAGCGCCTCATGGCCCCGGGCGATCGCGATGCCATAGGACAGCTCGCCGATCGGACGGCCGACGAGCTTCAGGCGCGCATCCGGCACCGCGTAGTAGAGCGCGATCGGCGCATCCAGCATCACCGCGTCCAGCCGCCCGTTCACCAGGTCCGAATACGCGTTGGTCTCGTCGTCATAGGAGCGCAGCGAGATCCCGCCTGCCTTTTCAAGCATCCGCTGGCTCAGCGTGTCCTTCAGCGTTCCCACCACGTGGCCGCGCAGCGCCTCGATGCTGTCCAGCCCGGTCGCGTCCCGCCGCACGGCGATCTGCTCGGCGGTCCGGTAGTACGGCTCGGAGAACTCCACCGCCGCCCGATGCTCCGGCGTGATCTCGATGCCGTCGATCACCACGTCGTACAGGCCGCGCTGCAGGCCCGGGATCAGCCCGTCCCAGTCGTTCTGCACGAACACCGGCTGGCGGCCGAGATGCACGGCCAGCGCCTGCATCAGGTCGGTCTCGAAGCCGGTCAGCTTGGACTGGTCGGCGGGGTCGTGCAGCACGAACGGGGCGCCGCTCTGCGCGTCGGCGGCCCAGCGCAGGGGGGCGGCCAGGGCGGTGCCGGTCAGCAGGGCGAGCAAGGCCAGGGCGCTGCCCTGGACCCGGCAAAGGGCAGTCGCCCTTTGCAAACCCGTCACAGGAACTGCCGCAGGAAACGGCGGGTGCGGGGGTCGGCGGGGGCGGTGAACATTGAGGCGGGGTCTGCGATCTCCACGATCCGGCCTGCTTCCATGAACACGATGCGGTTGGACGCGGCGCGGGCGAAGCGCATCTCGTGCGTCACCACGATCTGCGTCATCCCGTCCTCGTCGAGCTGGCGCATCACCGCCAGCACCTCCTCGGCCAGCTCCGGATCGAGTGCCGAGGTCGGCTCGTCGTAGAGCATCACCCTGGGCGCCATCGCCAGCGCGCGCGCGATCGCGGCGCGCTGCTGCTGGCCGCCCGACAGCGTGCCCGGATACCGCGCGGCCACGGCGCCCAGCCCGACCTTCTCGAGCAGCCGCCGCGCGTCACGTTCGGCAAGAGCCCGCTCGGCGCGCTTCACCACCCGCGGCGCCAGCATCACGTTCTCCAGCACGGTGCGATGCGGGAACAGGTTGAAGCTCTGGAACACCATGCCGACCTGCGACCGCAGGCCATGTGCCGCCGCCTCGTCCGCCCGGCGCCACGACCCGCGGTCCCGCGAGATCGCGTGCCCGACCAGCGAGATCTCGCCGGCATCGGGCACCTCAAGGCAGTTCAGGCAGCGCAGCAGCGTCGACTTGCCGCATCCGGACGGCCCGATGACCGACACCAGTTCGCCTGCCGCCACCTCCAGCGAGATCCCGTCCAGCACCGGCTGCCCGTCGAAGCTCTTGCACAGCGCGCGCACCAGCACGATCGGCTGCGCAGCACCGAAAGCCGGCCCGGACGATGCCAGGCCGGCGTCGGCGCCGCCTTCGGCCGCCGGAGCGCTCAGGCGGCCCGCGCCATGCCCCGCAGCACGTACTGCAGGATGCCGCCGTGCCGGAAGTATTCGACCTCGTCCACCGTATCGACCCGGCAGATCACCGGCACGTCCAGCGTCGAGCCGTCGGCGCGCGTGATCGCCAGCGTCAGCGTCATGCGCGGGCTGAGCCTGTCCAGCCCCTTGATGTCGATGACCTCGTCGCCGGTCAGCCCCAGCGTCTCGCGCGTCGTGCCCTCGTTGAACAGCAGCGGCAGCACGCCCATGCCAACCAGGTTGGAGCGGTGGATGCGCTCGAAGCTTTCGGCCACCACGGCGCGGATGCCGAGCAGCACGGTGCCCTTCGCCGCCCAGTCACGCGACGAGCCCATGCCGTATTCCTTGCCGCCGAACACGATCAGCGGCACGCCCTCGCTCTTGTAGCGCTCGGCCACGTCGTAGATCGACGCCTGCTCGCCGTCGGGATAGTGCCTGGAGACCCCGCCTTCGACCCCCGGCACCATCTCGTTCTTGATGCGGATGTTGGCGAACGTGCCGCGCATCATCACCTCGTGGTTGCCGCGGCGCGAGCCGTACGAGTTGAAGTCCCGCTGCGCCACCTGGTGCTCGCCCAGATACACCCCGGCCGGCGAGCTCTTCCTGATCGAGCCGGCGGGCGAGATGTGGTCGGTGGTGATGTTGTCGCCGAGCAGCGCCAGCACGCGCGCGCCGACGATATCGCCCTTGTCCTTGGGCTCCATCGTGATGCCCTCGAAGTAGGGCGGGTTCTGCACGTAGGTGGAGCCGGGGTCCCACTGGTAGGTTTCCGAGCCGGTCGCCACCTGCAGCGCCTGCCATTCCGGCGTGCCCTTCGAGACCTGCCCGTAGCGCTCGATGAACTGCTCGCGCGAGATCGAGCTCGCCATCAGGTCGGCGATCTCCTTGTTCGATGGCCAGATGTCCTTGAGGAACACCGGCCTGCCGTCGGGTGCGGTGCCGAGCGGCACCGTGGTGATGTCCTCGCGGATGGTGCCCAGGATGGCGTAGGCCACCACCAGCGGCGGGCTCGCCAGGTAGTTGGCGCGCACGTTCGGGCTGATGCGGCCCTCGAAGTTGCGGTTGCCCGACAGCACCGACACCGCGATCAGCTTGTTGTTCTCGATGGCGTCGACGAGGCTGTCCTCCATCGGTCCGGAATTGCCGATGCAGGTGGTGCAGCCATAGCCCACGGTGTTGAAGCCGAGCGCATCCAGCTCCTCCGACAGCCCGGCCTTGTTGAGATACTCCGTCACCACCTGGCTGCCGGGCGCCAGCGAGGTCTTCACCCACGGCTTCGGCTTCAGCCCGAACGCGCGCGCCTTGCGCGCCACCAGCCCCGCCGCGATCAGCACCGCCGGGTTGGAGGTGTTGGTGCACGAGGTGATGGCGGCGATCACCACGTCGCCATGGCCGATCTCCCAGTTGGTGCCCTCGACGGCGGCCTTGCGGTCGACGTCGTTCGCCGGCACGCCGAGGCTGCGGGTCAGTTCCGCGTTGAAAGCCTGCGCCGCGTCTTTCAGCGCCACCCGGTCCTGCGGACGCTTCGGCCCGGCCAGCGACGGCTCGATGGTCGACAGGTCCAGCTCCAGCGTCTCGGTGAAGACCGGGTCCGGAGTGTCGGTCTCGCGGAACATCCCCTGCGCCTTGAGGTAGGCCTCCACCAGCCTGATGCGATGCTCGTCGCGGCCGGTCTGGTGCAGATATTCCAGCGTCAGCGCGTCCACGGGAAAGAAGCCGCAGGTGGCGCCGTACTCGGGAGCCATGTTGCCGATGGTGGCGCGGTCGGCGACGGGCAGGGTGTCGAGGGCGGGGCCGTAGAACTCCACGAACTTGCCCACCACGCCCTTGCGGCGGAGCATCTGGGTGACGGTCAGCACCAGGTCGGTGGCGGTGGCGCCTTCCGGCATCCTGCCGGTCAGCCTGAAGCCGATCACGTCGGGGATCAGCATGGCGATCGGCTGGCCGAGCATGGCCGCCTCCGCCTCGATGCCGCCCACGCCCCAGCCCAGCACGCCCATGCCGTTGACCATCGTGGTATGGCTGTCGGTGCCGTAGAGCGTGTCGGGATAGGCGAAGGTCTCGTCGCCGATGGTCGCGGTCCAGACCGCCTGGGCGATATGCTCCAGGTTCACCTGGTGGCAGATGCCGGCACCCGGCGGCACCACGGTGAAGTTCTCGAACGCCTCCTGGCCCCAGCGCAGGAAGGCGTAGCGCTCGCCGTTGCGCTCGAACTCGATCTCGACGTTGCGGGCGAGCGCATCGGGGGTCCCGGACACGTCCACCATCACCGAGTGGTCGATCACCAGGTCGACCGGCACCAGCGGGTTCACCTTCTGCGGGTCGCCGTTCAGCGCGGTGATGCCGTCGCGCATCGCGGCGAGATCGACCACGCCCGGCACGCCGGTGAAGTCCTGCATCAGGATGCGCGCCGGCTTGAACGGCACCTCGCGCGGGCTGTGCCCCTGCTCGAGCCAGCCCGCCAGCGACCTGGCATCGTCGATCTTGTAGGACCGGTTGTCCTCGAAGCGCAGCACGTTCTCGAGCAGCACCTTCAGGCTGACCGGCAGCCGGCTCACGTCGCCGATCTGGCTGGCGGCCTTGGGGATCGAGAAGTAGTGGTAGGTGCTGCCGTCGACGTCGAGCGTGCTGCGGGTTCCGAGATTGTCCTGACCGACCGACTTCATGCTGTCATTCCTTGCAGTCCAGAGCCCCATTCCGCGTTCCCGGCCGCACCTGTGGCGCGGCGCCCGGAAGACTGGCGGGCGGCTTGAATTTCCATTGGCTCTAGAACATACCCTCACGACCGGCCGAAACAAGCGCAGCCTCGCCGGTCATCGGACAGCCATGGAACACGAGTCCGCCGCAACGGCCTTCAGGGCGACGGGGCTGGTCGTGCTGCGCGGCGACCGCCTGGTGCTGGACGGCATCGACCTCGTTCTTTCCCCCGGCGGCGCGGTGCTGCTCACCGGTCCCAACGGCGCCGGCAAGTCCACCCTGCTGCGCGCCCTGGCCGGCCTTTGCCCGCTCGCCGCCGGGCGCCTCGACTGGCCGGCGGACGCGCCCGATGCCGTCGAACCGGACCGGATCGCCTATGTCGGCCACCAGGACGCGCTGAAGCCCGGCCTCACCCTCGCCGAGAACCTCCGCCTCGCCGCGCGGCTCGGCGGTCGCGGCCTCGCCGGCGCCCTGGACGCCTACGAGCTCGGCCCGCTGGCCGACCTTCCCGTCCGCCTGCTGTCCGCCGGGCAGCGGCGACGTGCGGCACTTGCCCGCATCCTGCTCGGCCGCGCTCCGCTCTGGCTGCTCGACGAGCCTTCGCTCGGCCTCGATGCCGCCGCCTGCGGCCGTCTCGCAGGCAACCTTGCCACCCACCGCGCCGCCGGCGGCATGGTCGTCGCCGCCACCCATGTCGAGCTTCCCCTGCCCGACGCGTCCGTGCTGACGCTCGGCGCATGATCCGCACGCAGCCGGCAGGCAGCCAGGCCGGCGAGCTGGCGGGCACTCCCGATCCGGACGGGCTGCGGCCATCAACCCTCCCCGATGCAAGCCGGCCCGGGGCGTTCGCCCGCTTCGGCGCCCTGCTCGCCCGGGACCTGCTGCTCTCGGCCCGGCACGCCGCCGACACCCTGGCGGCGATGCTGTTCTTCCTGCTTGCCGGCAGCCTGTTCCCGCTCGCCCTCGGGCCTTCGCCGGAGCTGCTGCGACGGATGGCGCCGGGCATCGTCTGGGTCTGCGCCCTGCTCGCCGCCCTGCTGCCGCTCGACCGCCTGTTCGGCGCCGAACTCGAGGATGGCTCCCTCGACCAGCTCATGCTCTGCGGCCTGCCGGCACCCGCGGTGGCGCTGGCCAAGATCTGCGCGCACTGGCTGGGCACCGGCCTGCCGCTGCTGCTTGCCGCAGCTCCGCTCGGGCTGATGCTCGGGCTGCCGGCGGCGTCCATCCCGATCCTGCTCGCCGGGCTGGCCCTGGGCACCGCGGTCCTGTCGCTGATCGGCGGCATGGCGGCTGCCATCGTGCTCGGCGCCCGTCGCGGCGGGGTGCTGCTGCCGCTGCTGGCGCTGCCGCTGGCGACGCCCGCGCTGATCTTCGGTGCTGCCGCCGTCGACGCCGCCCAGGCGGGCTTCGACTGGCATCCGGACCTGCTGCTGCTTGCGGCGTTCCTGGCCCTGGCGCTGCCGCTCTGTCCGCTTGCCGCCGGGGCGGGACTCAGGGCCGCGACCGAATGACGGTTGGCGGCGCTGCGTCGAGGAGGCCGGTCACCGGGGTCTCGTACGACGCATGCGCCGGCCCGGCCATATGGTGCAACCGGTCCCGGCGACCTACGTCTTGAACCGCAAAGGAGAACCGAAGACCATGTTGATTGCAACGATCCTGGCGGAGAAGGGCCACTACGTCGCCACCCTGCGGCCGACCCAGCACGTTTCCGCCGCCATCGCCCTGATGGCCGAGCGTCGCATCGGTGCCGTCGTGATCGAGGATCGGGGTGCGATCGTCGGCATCTTCTCCGAGCGCGATCTGGTTAAGCTGCTGGCGCAGCACGGGCACGTGGCGCTCGACGAGCCGCTATCCAGAAGCATGACCACGCCGGTGATCACCTGCCGCGCCGAGGATCGCCTGGATCAGGTGCTGACGGTGATGAGCCAGCGCCACGTGCGTCACATGCCGGTCGTGGAGGGCAACGAGCTCAGGGGCATGATCAGCATCCGCGACCTGGTCCGCCACCGGCTGGCGGAAAAGGAGCTGGAAACCGCCACGCTGCTCGACATCTCGCGGATGCATGGATGAAAGGCAGGCCACGGCACCGGCGCGGGGTCGCGCCGGACCGGACCGGCAGGATCGGCCTGCCGGGAGCCTGACAGGGCGCTCCCGGCAGATCCGGCCGGCTATTCCGCCGGCTCGACCACGACCTTGCGGCTGGCCGCCTTCTTGGCCGCGAGCTCGGTCATTTTCGCGTCCACGTGCTCGTTGTAGTTGTATTCGGCAGGCCGCTGGTTGGCGAGCGAGATCTCCGGCGCCATCGGGCCTTCGGTCTGCGGGCCCATCAGCGCCACCTTCATGATGTGCAGCGGACGCTTCACCGCATCGATCACGGCGCTGGACTCGTAGCCCGAATGCACCATGCAGTCGGCGCACTTCTCGTAGTTGCCGGTGCCGTACTGCTCCCAGGCGGTGTCGTCCATGAGCTCCTTGAAGCTCTTGGCATAGCCCTCGCCCAGCAGGTAGCAGGGCTTCTGCCAGCCGAACACGTTGCGCAGCGGCTTGCCCCACGGCGTGCACTGGTAGGTCTCGTTGCCGGCCAGGAAGTTCAGGAACAGCGGCGACTGGGTGAACTTCCACTTCTTGCCCTTGCCGAGACGGAACACGTCGCGGAACAGCTGCTTGGTCTTCTGCCGGTTCAGGAAGTGGGCCTGGTCGGGCGCCCGCTCGTAGGCGTAGCCGGGTGCGGTCATGATGCCGTCCACGCCCATCGCCATCACCGTGTCGAAGAACGCGGCCAGCCGCTCGGGCTGGGCGCCGTCGAACACGGTGCAGTTGATCGACACGCGGAAGCCGCGCTCCTTGGCCTTCCTGATCGCGGCGATCGCGCGGTCATAGACGCCGTCCTGGCAGACCGAAGCGTCGTGCATGGTCTGGTCGCCGTCGAGATGCACGTCCCAGGAGAAGAACGGGTTCGGCTTGTAGTCGTCGAGCTTCTTGTCGAGCAGGAGCGCGTTGGTGCAGAGATAAACATACTTCTTGCGCGCCAGCAGCCCGGCGATGATCTCGGGCATCTCCTTGTGCAGCAGCGGCTCGCCGCCGGCGACGGCGATGACCGGCGCGCCGCACTCGGTATCGGCATCCATGCACTCCTGCACCGACAGGCGCTGGTTCAGGATCGGGGCCGGATAGTCGATCTTGCCGCAGCCGGCGCAGGCGAGGTTGCAGCGGAACAGCGGCTCCAGCATCAGCACCAGCGGATAGCGCTTCCGGCCCGAGATATGCTGCTTGACGACGTAGGCGCCGACCCGGACGGCCTGCATGATCGGAACGGCCATGCGACTTGTTCTCCCAATCCCGGCAACTGCCGGTACAATCTGCTGTGCAGTCCACGACACGTCCGCCGCAGCCCGCACCTCCACGAACGATCCGGTATGATGGAGACGGCCTCGGCAGTCCAGCAATCACGGATTCGAGAACGGAGGCGACGAGCGGCGGCAACGCGACGCAGAAAGTGGAATAATCCAGGTTCTATAGGGCAGACCCGGTCGAAATCTCAAACGTCGGTGCCCGTCTTCTATGGCATTTCTGCAACAGGCTGCTTGTGAACCCTGTTGCGGCCTGTCGGTTGCCTCTAAGCATGGCCGATCGGGTGGCTTGAACTCCTGTTCACGGTGTGCCCCCCCTCGAACCAGACCGGACGCGCGCTGTCGGACCGCAAGCCCGCTGCAGCCGGCGTAGATGGACACCTTGTGGACATGGACGAGTTGGACATCCCGAACCCTCCGTCGAAATACCCTCTGTTGGACCGCATTCGGTCGCCGCGGGACTTGCGCAATCTGTCGGC
>CAXTZG010000088.1:0-16513 GCA_964248625.1 uncultured Acetobacteraceae bacterium
GGGCGCTGTCGCGGAAATCCTCGGCGGCCAGGGCAGGGCCGACCAGCACCAGGGCGGTGCGCTCCACCGGCTGGGCGGCCAGCTGCCCGCATATGCTGCCGAGCGTGCCGCGCAGGATCTGCTCGTCCGGCCAGGAGGCGCGCACCACCACGGCCACCGGACACGCAGCGCCATGCAGCGGGGTGAGCGCCTCGACGATCCGGTCGATCGCATGGATCGCCAGATGGATCGCCAGCGTGGCGCCGGTGGCGCCGAACGCGGCCAGCGTCTCGCCCGCCGGCATCGCCGAGGCGCGGCCGGACACGCGGGTCAGCACCAGGCTCTGCGCCACTTCCGGCACGGTCAGCTCGCGCCCCAGGGCGGCGGCGGCGGCAGCAAAGGCGGGGACGCCCGGCGTGAGGGTGTAGGGGATGCCGAGACGGCGCAGCCGGCGGATCTGCTCGGCAACCGCGCTGTAGATCGACAGGTCGCCCGACTGCAGCCGGGCCACGTCCTGGTCCGCTGCGTGGGCGGCGACATATTCCTGCTCGATCGCATCGAGGCTCAGCGGCGCGGTGTCGATCAGCCTGGCCTCCGGCGGACAGTGCGCCAGCATCGCGCGCGGCACGATCGATCCCGCGAACAGGCACACCGGACAGCGCGCCAGGATGTCGCGGCCGCGCAGCGTCAGCAGGTCGGCGGCTCCCGGTCCCGCCCCGATGAAATGCACCGTCATGGCGCGTTCTCTCCCCCGGCAATGGCGCACGTCGCGTTCGCCGAGGCGATCCGCGCCAGCAGCAGCGGACCGCCCGCCGCCGCCAGCGCGCAGCCTTCCGCCACCGAGGCGACGCCGGTGGCGGCTTCGGCGCGAACCGAGCGCGTCGGACACAGCGCCTGCACGGCCGCCAGCGCGTCCGCCTCCACCGCCAGCAGCATCAGCGAGAGTGTCGCCGCCGCCGCCCGCGGGCCGGGCTCGGCGGCCCGGAAATGCGGCACGGCGAGACGCTCGGGGCGACAGCCGGCCTCCCGCGCGGCGCGCTCGACCAGGGCCGCGATCTCGCTGCCAGAACATCCCGGCCTGCAGCCGATGCCAGCGACGATCACGGCTTCGTCGCCGCAAACTGGGTGACGGTCATCGACGGCCGGAAGCCGTGCATCCGGCCGACGCGATCAAGCCGCTCGACCGACAGCCGCGTCAGCGTGCCCCCGAGCCTGGCATGGGCCGCGAACAGCACCGCCTCGGTCTCGATCGTCACCGCATTCGCCACCAGCCGGCCTCCCGGCGGCAGCCTCGCCCACGCGATGTCGAGCAGGCCCGGCACCGTGGCGCCGCCGCCGACGAACACCGCGTCCGGACGCGGCAGCCCGTCCAGCGCCGCCGGTGCGGCTTGGCCCACCACCACCAGGTTCGGCACGCCGAGCGACAGGGCGTTGCGAATCGCGCGCGCGGCCCGGTCCGGCCGCGGCTCGACGGCGATGGCGCGGTTCGCCGGATGGCGCAGCATCCACTCGATCGAGATCGAGCCGGATCCGCAGCCGATGTCCCACAGCATCTCGCCCTGACGCGGCGACAGCGCCGACAGCGTCGCCGCCCGGATCTCGGACTTGGTGAGCTGCCCGTCATGCTCGAACAGCGCGTCGGGCAGGCCGGTGGCGAGCGGCACCACCCGCGCCTCGGGTCCGCCCGCAAGCTCGATGCCGAGCAGGTTGAGCCGGTCGATCGTCCCGGGCGGCGGCTCGCCGGCCTGGAACCGGCGATGCCGCGCCCGCGGCCCGCCCAGCGATTCCAGCACATGCAGCACCGACGCGCCGAAGCCGTGGCCGGCCAGCAGCCCGGCGACCGCGGCGGGCGAGCCCTCGTCCGCCGACAGCACCAACAGCCGCGCGCCCGGCTGCAGCGCCGGCAGCAGCGTTTCCACCGGCCGGCCGCAGACCGACATCAGGCCGGTCTCCTGCATCGCCCAGCCGAGCCGGGCGCAGGCGAGCGAGAAGGCCGAGGGGGCCGGCAGGCACAGCATCTCGCCCGGGGCCACATGCCGGGCCAGCAGGCTGCCCACCCCGAAGCAGAACGGATCGCCCGAGGCCAGCACCGCCACGGCCTCGCCGCGACGCGCCAGGATCGCCGGGATGCCGTCGGCCATCGGGCTGGGCCAGCGCAGGATCTCGACCGACGGCGGCAGGGCGGCCAGCGCCAGGTGCCGCGCGCCGCCGACCACCAGCGCCGCCCCGCCCAGCAGCGTGCGGGCGGCCGGCGACAGCGCCTCGACACCGTCCTCGCCGATGCCGAGAATGGCGAGCCACGCAGCCGCCGTCATGCCGCCTGCGTCCGGGAGGGCATGAAGTGCTGCGGGTCCTGATTCTCGGCGGCACCACGGAAGCGAGCGCGCTCGCCGAAGCCCTGCACGGCGACGATCGCTTCGCGCCCACCTTGTCGTTCGCCGGCGTCACCCGCGCGCCGGTGCTGCCGCGCATCGCCACCCGGATCGGAGGCTTCGGCGGCGCGGACGGACTGGCGGGCTGGCTGCGCGAGACCGGCACGCACGCGCTGATCGACGCCACCCACCCGTTCGCGCAGCGGATCAGCCGCAACGCGGTCGCCGCCTGCGCCGCGGCCGGCGTGGCGCTGCTGCGCGTCGCCCGCCCGGAATGGCGCCCCGTTCCCGGCGACCGCTGGACGGTCACGCCTGACATGGCTGCGGCTGCGGCAGCACTCGGTCCCGGCGGGCGTCGCGTGCTGCTGACGATCGGCCGCCAGGACCTCGCGGCCTTCCTGCCTCATCCGCAGCACGCCTATCTCGTGCGCAGCGTCGATGCGCCGCCGGCGGCGCTGCTGCCGCCCGGCTGTCGCCTCGTCACAGCCCGCGGACCGTTCGCGCTGGAGGACGAGCTGTCCCTGCTGTCCCGGCACGCGATCGAGGCGATCGTCAGCAAGAACTCCGGCGGCGACGCCACCCGGGCCAAGCTCGACGCCGCGCGCCGTCTCGGGATCGAGGTGGTGATGGTCGCGCGACCGGAGCCGGTGCCGGCACCGCACGTGGCCGGCTGGCGGGAGGCGCTGGGCTGGCTCGAGGATCGCCATCAGGCGCTGCCGACGCGGCGCTCGGTGTAGAGCCAGGGCATTGCGTTCGGCCGCTCGATCAGCCGGGTGCCGGCGCCGCCGACCAGCACCAGCGTGCGCATGTCGGCGCAGGCCGGGTCGGCATCCGCGAGCGTGGCCAGCGTGATCCGCTCCTCCGGACGCGTGGCCGCGGTGGCGAACGCGATCGGGGTGCCGCCCGGCAGGATCTCGCGCAGGGCCGCGAAGGCGGCGCCGAGTTGCCAGGGGCGGGCGCGCGACAGCGGGTTGTAGAGCGCGATCACGAAGCCGGCTTCCGCCGCCCCGCGCAGCCGGCGCAGCACCAGCTCCCACGGCTTGAGGTTGTCCGACAGCGAAATCGCGCAGAAGTCGCCGCCGAGCGGCGCGCCGAGCCGGGCCGCCACCGCCATCATCGCCGAGATGCCCGGCACCACCGTCACCTCCAGCGCCCGCCATTCCGGATCGCCATGCTCGATCGCCTCGAACACGGCACTCGCCATCGCGAACACCCCGGCATCGCCCGAGGACACCACCGCCACCGTCCGGCCCGCACCGGCGAGCAACAGCGCGTGCCGGGCGCGCGCCAGCTCCTCGCGATTGTCCGAGCCGTGCCGCACCACGTCGGCGCCGGCCGCGATCCGGTCGAGGTATGGCCCGTATCCGACTAGGTCGGTCGCGAGCGCCAGCGCATCGCTCGCCTGCGGCGTGCGCAGCGCGAGGTCGCCCGGACCGAGCCCGACCACGAACAGCCGCCCCGTCATCGCGGCCGCTGCCGGCCGGGGATCAGCACCATGGAGAAATAGGGCGCCGTCTCGTCGTCCATGGTCGCCAGCGCCGCCAGACGCTGGCCCGGCTGCGTGCCGCGCTCGGCATAGAGCGCGCGTTCGCCGAGGCCGGCGCGGACCACCGCGCGCCGGATCTTTGCCAGGTTGCGCCCGACCTTCATGATCACGGCGGCATCGCAGCAGCGGAGCCGCTCGACCAGCCTGTCCTCGTCGAGCGTGCCGGGCAGCACGCATAAGATGTCGTCGCCATGGGTGATCGGCAGGCCCGCCGCGGTCCAGCATCCGCTCATGCCGGTCACGCCCGGCACCGTCTGGTGGGCGTAGTCGCCCCGCAGCCGGTCGAACAGATACATCGACGAGCCGTAGAAGAACGGATCGCCCTCGCACAGCAGGGCGACGTCGCGGCCCGCGTCGAGATGCCGGGCGACCTGTGCCGCGCACGCCTCGTAGAACGCCGCCATCTCGGCCGGGTAGCGCGGGTCGTCGACCGGCAGCTCGGTGGTGAACGGATACTCGAAGCGCAGCTCGACGGCGTTGGCCTGCAGCCTGTCGCCGGCGATCGAGCGCGCATGGCCGACGCATCCGCGCTTGGCAAAGAACGCCACCACCGGCGCCTCGGCGATCAGGCGCGCGGCCTTCAGCGTCAGCAGCTCCGGATCGCCCGGCCCCATGCCGATGGTGTGCAGCGTGCCGGGCCTCACGTCGCGGTCATTCCGCATCGCTCGCCAGCGCGTTGACCGCAGCCACCGCCATCGCGCTGCCGCCCTGCCGGCCGCACACGATGGCGAAGGGCAGCGATCCGTAGGCGGCCAGCGCTTCCTTGGACTCGGCCGCGCCCACGAAGCCGACTGGCATGCCGATCACCGCGGCCGGTGGCGGCGCGCCGGCATCGATCAGCTCGAGCAGGTGGAACAGGGCGGTCGGCGCATTGCCGATGGCGACCAGCGCGCCGGCCATGCGGTCGCCCCACAGATCGAGTGCTGCCGCCGAGCGGGTGTTGCCGATCTCGCGCGCCCGTGCCGGCGTGGCGGCATCGCGCAGGGTGCAGACGATCTTGTTGGCCGCCGGCAGCCGGGCGCGGGTGATGCCGTGCGCCACCATCTCGGAGTCGCACAGGATCGGCCTGCCGCCCTGCAGCGCCGCACGTGCCGCCTGCGCGAAGCCGTTTCCGAAGCGGATCTGCCGGACGACCTCGACCATGCCGCAGGCATGGATGATGCGCACCGCGACGCGGGCCTCGTCGGGCGCGAAGCCGGACAGGTCGGTCTCGGCGCGGATGATGGCGAACGAGCGCGCATAGATGCCGCCGCCGTCGCGGACATAGTCGTAGCCGGTCATGCCGCCGCCTCGTTCGCGCCGGACAGGGACGGATCGCGCAGCAGCGCAGCCGCCGCGTCGGCGGTCAGGCCGCGCCGCACCGGGACGTCGCCCGCGCGGCCGTTCCGCACCAGGTCGTAGCGTCCGTCGCGCCCGACCAGCGTGAGCAGGGCGGCGGCGGGATGACCGCATCCCTTGGCGCAGCCCGACACGTGCAGGAACAGCCCGCCCTGCAGCAGCAGGCCGAGCCTGGCCGCATCGGCCGGCGCCGGAACGCTGCCGCGCGCGCAGCCGGGCGCGCCGATGCAGGAGGCCGTGCGCAGGCGCGGATCGTCCGGATGAAGCAGATGCCCGGCCAGCGCCGGGCGCAGCACCGCCTCGGCGCCGTCCGCAAGCCCTGCCAGCAGCAGCGTCCGCCAGGGCGTCACCCGCAGCGTCGCATCGCCGAGCCGCTCGGACAGGATGGCCAGCGCTGCAAGCAGCCCGGCATCGAGCCGTCCGGGCGGCAGCCCGATCCCGAAGGCGCGGTTCGGCAGCGGGCCGACGGTCGCCGGGACCGCCGCCGCCGGTGGCGCCACCGTCGCGGTCTGACGCAGCCCGGCGGCCTGGAACAGCATCGGGCCGCATCCGGGCCGGCGCGACGGGCGGTCCTTGGCGTCGAGGCAGGCCAGCGCCGCCCGCGCCAGGCGCAGCGCATGGAACGGCGCCTCCGCGGCGCTGCACGCCCCCACGGCCCCGCCCGCCTCGACAAGCCAGCCGCCTGCTGCGGCACGCAGCCCGACATCGCAGCACAGGCCGGCGAGCCCCGGCGTGCCGCCGCCATCGACGACGAAGCCGAACTTGCCCGGCAGCCCGTCGAGGCCGGGCTCCGCGAGCAGGGCTGCTTCCAGCGTGCGCGCCACCGCCAGCGTGTCCGGGTCGCATGCCGGATCGTCGCCGGCCAGCGGCGAGACCAGCAGGGTGCGACGACGCTCGGCCGCCGGATCGGCCTCGGCAAGACCCATGGACACGGCCTGGGCTGCAAACGATGCCGCCGAGCCAGCGCTGAAGCCGCGCAGCTGCAGGTTGCCGCGGTTGGTGAGCTCGATCGCGCCGTTGCCGTGCTCCAGGGCCGCGGCTGCGAGCCAGCGCGCATCAGCCGCCGCAAGGCGCGAGGCGCGCGGCTTGATCCGCAGCAGCACCCCGTCACCGGACTGCATCGGCTCGAACAGGCTCGGGCACCAGCCGCGCGACCGGGCGTCGTCGGGGCCGCTCATCGGGGCGGCGCGTCCAGCGCCGGCGCCGTGTCGTTGCGCCGCGGCCGCCACAGGCCGCGCCGGCGCGCGTCCTCGAACCGCGCGGCCATGGCATCGCGGGCGGCGGGATTGGCGGCGAGCAGGAAGCGGTCGACTGCCGGATCGCCCAGGGTCGCCTCGAACAGCAGCTCGAACTGCGCATCGAAGCGCGCCGGCAGGGTGGCGGCATAGGCGTGCAGCGCGTCGAGCGAGCGGGCGATCTCGGCGGCACCCCGGTAGTCGTGCCGCATCATGCCTGCGATCCAGGCCGGGTTGGCGGCGCGTCCGCGCACTATGCGCGCGACCTCCTCTGCCACGCTGCGCAGGCGCGGCGCGTCCGGCCGGCTGGTGTCGGCGTGATACAGCGCGGGCGCGCCCCCCAGCATGGCGGCGGCGGCGGCAAACCCGCCCTCGTGGGCGGCGACATCGGCGCTGTCGAGCAGGTCGGTCTCGGCATGATCCTGGACATGCACCAGCGCGTCCGCGGCCGCCACCAGGCGGCGGAAGCCGGCGGCATCGCGCGCGCCATCGCGGGTGCCGCCATAGGCATGGTCCGACCCGTCCAGGTATGCGCGCCCGAGCTGCTCCCGATCGGTCCAGTCGCCGCGCGCCAGCCGGTCCTCGAGGCCGGTGCCGTAGCCGCCGGGCGCCGCTCCGAAGATGCGGGCGGTGACGGCAAGACGCTCGGCACCCTCCATGCCGTGCGCGGCAGCGGACAGCGGGTTCCAGTCGGCCTCCCCGTCGCGCGCCGCCAGCGCCGCCACCGCCTGGTCGAACAGAGCGATCTGCCCGGAAAACGCGTCGCGAAAGAAGCCCGAGATGCGCAGCGTGACATCGACGCGCGGCCGGTCGAGCCGCGCCAGCGGCACGATCTCGACGCCCGACACCCGGCCGGAGTTCTCGTCCCAGACCGGTGCCGCCCCCATCAGCAGCAGCGCCAGCCCGAGATCCTCGCCGCCGGTGCGCAGGCTGGTCGAGCCCCACAGATCGATCACCACCGTGCGCAGCCAGTCGCCCTGGTCCTGTTGGTGCCGGTCGAGCAGCGCCTGCGCCGCCCGTGCGGCCAGCGCCATCGCCGCCCGGGTGGGGATGGCGCGCGGATCGACGCTGAACAGGTTGCGCCCGGTCGGCAGCACGTCGGCGCGGCCGCGGGTCGGCGCACCGGCCGGACCCGGGAAAACAAAGCGTCCGTCCAGCGCCGCCAGCAGCGCCTGCGCCTCGGCCGGGGCGCTGGCGTCGAGCGTCGCGGCCAGGGTCGCGCCATCGGCACCGGGCAGGGCGCTGCGCATTGCCTCGAGCAGCGCGTCGCGGTGGCGAGGCGCTTGGCCGAACACATGCAGCCCGTCCCGTATCTGAAGCTCCTTCACGTCGCAGAGATAGGCGTCCAGGCGAGCCAGCGCGTCGGCGTCGTCGGCCTCGCCGCGTCGCACCCCGCTCTCGGCCAGCAGCCCGCTGCCGTCGGCCAGGTCGAGGATCTCGGCGCGCAGGATCTCGCCGCGGCGCCGGTCGAGCCCGTCGCAGGCGGCATAGTCCTCGATCAGCCGCTCCAGCGCGCGCGCGGCGCCGTGGGTGCCGGCGCTGGCGATCGGCGGCGTCAGATGGCCGATCGTCACCGCACCCAGCCGGCGCTTGGCGCAGGCGGCCTCGCCCGGGTTGTTGACGATGAACGGATAGATCACCGGCAGCCCGCGCAGCAGGGCTGCCGGGAGGCAGGCGTCGGACAGCGCGGTCGCCTTGCCCGGCAGCCATTCCAGCGTGCCGTGCGTGCCGAGATGCAGCAGCGCGTGCACGTCCAGCGTCAAGCGGAGCCAGAGATGGAAGGCGAGATACCCGTGCCGGGCCGGCGTGTCGGGATCGTGGTAGCCGGCCTTGCGGTCGAGCGCCGATCCGCGGTCCGGCTGCACCGCCAGCACCAGGTCGCCGAGGGGCAGGTGACGCAGCCCGAGGCAGCCCTCGACGATTGACGGGTCGTCCTCCGGCGCGCCCCAGGCCGCCAGCGTCGCCGCCTGCACCGCCGCCGGCAGGGTGGCGAACAGCGCCTCGTAGGCGGCCAGCGTCAGCAACGGCATGGCCGGCGCATGGCACAGTCGCTCCGTCAGCGCGGCGGCGTCCGGCACGTCGCCGACCGCGTAGCCGGCGCCTGCAAGCAGATGCAGGATCGCAGACAGGCTGGCGATGCTGTCCAGGCCGACGGCATGCGCGATCTGGCCGCCGGCCGACGGATAGTCCGACAGCACGATCGCGATCCGGCGCCGGGCCGGAGGCGTGGCGGCAAGCCGAGCCCAGCCCGCTGCCCGGTCCGCCGCCAGCGCCACGCCGGGCGCATGCGGCACGTTCACGACCGGGGCGAAGCCGGGCAGGCCGGCGGGCGCCCGTTCGCCCTTGAACGAGATCGCGGTGGCCAGCAGCCGGCCGTCGAGCTCCGGCAGCACCACCTGCATGGCGAGGTCGGTCTGCGACAGGCCGCGCCGGCTGTCGCTCCAGGCCGCCTCGCTGCCGACCGCCTGCACCAG
The DNA here is from genome assembly GCA_964248625.1 of uncultured Acetobacteraceae bacterium. Lineage (GTDB taxonomy): Bacteria > Pseudomonadota > Alphaproteobacteria > Acetobacterales > Acetobacteraceae > Lichenicola. Next base: position 8,945 of record CAXTZG010000088.1, read on the forward strand.
CTGCAGCACCGGGCAGCCGGCCGCGTCCAGCGGCGAGCCGGCCGCGTCGTCGCGCCGGGCGGAAAAGAAGGTGGCGTTCAGCACCACCGCCGGCCGCGTCAGGCGCAGGCGGGCCGCGACGAGCGCCGCCGCCGCCGGGTCCTTCAGCGAGGCGGCGTGGAGCAGTTCGGTCGCCAGCCCCCGCTGCTCGAGCGCGTCGGCCAGCGCCTCGAACGGCGCCAGGTCGTTCGCCATCAGATGCGACCGGTAGAACAGGACCGTGGCGCGCGGTCGGCCGTCCTGCGGTGCCGCACGGTGGATGCCGGCGGTGGGCACGGGCTCCGGCTGGCCGGCATCGTCACAACCCCGTCCGGCCAGGTGCGCCAGCAGCCGCAGTGCTGCGGACAGATTGCGCGGGCCGCCCTCGCGCAGGAACCCGTCCAGGCGCGCCAGCGTCGCCGGTGAAACCGTCGAGAGCTCGGCCAGCGCCGGGTCGCAGCGCGCGTCGCCCGGCAGCAGCGCCAGCGGGACCCCGTGGCGGCGGCAGGTCGCCGCCAGCTCCTCCGCGCCGTAGCGCCAGTACTCGACCCCGCCCAGAAGACGCACCAGCACGCAGCGCGAGCCGGCGATCGTGTCCTCCGCATAGAGGTCGACCGACATCGGGTGGCGCAGCCGGCCCAGGTTGGCGAGCCGCAGCGTGGGCCGCAGGCCCGCCATCGCCTCCCAGGCGCCGGCGATGCTGGCGAGGTCGCTGTCGGAAAAGGACAGCACCACCAGGTCGGCGGGCGCGTGGTCCAGGTCGTTCGCCTGCTCCTGCTCGTCCAGCGTGCGGATCTCGCGGACCAGCAGGTGCATCGTGTCGGGTCCTAGCCGGCCTGCAGGATGAGCTCGATCGCCGCCCGGTCGAGACCGCTGCGGCCGATCACCACGATGCGACCGGCACGGTCCTCGCCGGCGCCCCAGGCGCGGTCGAACAGGTGGCGGAAGCGCGTGCCGACGCCCTGCACGGCCAGCCGCATCGCCTTGCCCGCGATCTCCGCATGGCCCTTCATCCGCAGCACGTCGTGCGCCTCCGAGGCGCGGCGCAGCCGGTCGATCAGCAGGTCCGGAGTGGCCTGGGCGCCGATCTCGACCACGAAGCTTTCGAAGTCGTCGTGCTCGTGCGCGCCGTCCTCGGCGTCGTGGTGCGACGGGCGCGACGCGAGATCGTCCTCGGCCGCCGTGTCCAGCCCGAGCAGGATGGCCGGATCGAGCCGGCCCTCGGAGGTGCGCAGCAGCTTCACCGCCCGCGGGATCTGCCCGGTGATCTGCCGGGCCAGCTCGTCGAGCGCCGCCTCGTCGAGCAGGTCGGTTTTGTTTAGCACCACCAGGTCGGCCGACATCAGCTGGTCCTCGTAGACCTCGGCCAACGGGTTGTCGTGGTCGAGCGAGGCGTCCTCCGCCCGCTGCCGCGCCACCGCCTCCGGATCGTCGGCGAAGCGCCCGGCGGCCACGGCAGGCGCATCGACCACCGCCACCACCCCGTCCACCGTCACGCGCGTGCGGATGGACGGCCAGCTGAACGCCTTGAGCAGCGGCTTGGGCAGGGCGAGTCCCGAGGTCTCGATGACGATGTGCTCCGGCGGGTTCGGCCGTCCGAGCAGCGCCTCCATGGCCGGCAGGAAGTCGTCGGCGACGGTGCAGCACAGGCAGCCATTGGCGAGCTCGACGATGTCCTCGTCCTCGCAGCCGGCGATGCCGCAGGCGCGCAGCGTGTCGCCGTCGATGCCGAGCGCTCCGAACTCGTTGACGATCACGGCGATGCGCCGGCCCCCGGCATGCTCCAGCACGTGGCGCAGCAGCGTCGTCTTTCCCGCACCCAGGAAGCCGGTGATGATCGTGGTCGGGATCTTGGCCGCGGCAGCAGGCCGGGCAGGGGGGGCGGCATTCACAGCTGAAATCCTTGGCGATGGCCGGGGATGCGGCCGAGGATCATGCTGGCGAGCGAGGCCGGGCGCCTGGACGGCATTACCGTCCCGGTTCCGGACAGGCCATAGGAGCGGGCGAAGATCAGCAGGTCGGCCGCCTTGTCAGGCGAGAGCCTGCCCAGCAGGTAGGACCACTTGCCGGGTGCCGCGATCGCGGCGGCACAGCCCTGGTCGCAGACCGCGAGGCACTCAACGGCGGCGAGCCCGACCGGCGGCGACGGATCGGCTGCCAGCAGGGCCGCCAGGCGGTCGTGCAGCATGTGGCCGGGCACCGGGATGCCCTGGCGCTTTGCTTCGCCGGCCCGGCAGGTCGTGCAGACATGAAGCATGATGTCAGGCGCGGACACGCGATCCCCGGTTCTCGATGGCGCCGGCCGGATGATCCGGCCAGCCCGCGGGGCACCGTCCGCCCCTGGCTGCCCAGAGGTCGATATCGCGTGATATCGCTGCCGTCCGGGCACCCCGCCGGACCGCACGGTCGTGGACGACGGCCTCGCGGCCGGCGGCGATGGCAGGTCTCCTGGCTCACGGTTCCGGACCAGGCGGCGAGCCGCCTACCTCCACGCATCCCGTCGGCCTTCCCGGCCGCCTTGCGGCGTCCAGTGACCTCGGTTCCGGCAACAGGGCCGGTTCCGCTGCGAGATGCTCACCGCCTACAGTTGCGGGGGCAGCGACGGAATGAGGCCTTGGGGCCCGCACCGTCTTCCCTTTTCACCCTTCTCCCGAAGGGACCATCTGCGACAGTGTCTAGCCGCTTCCAGACGCGCGCGTCAAAGACCGCGCTCGCCCCCGCCGCTGCGGGGCTGGCGATGCGCGTGTCGACCATCCCGTCCTCAGGCAGGCCGCTTCCGGCTTCCGGACGCGACGCCGGCGTGGCAGGCTCGATCGATGCGTCCGCTCCTCCCGGTCATGACCCTTGCGGCGTTGCTTCTGGCTGCCGCGGCTCCGCTGCCGCCGGCTGCGATCGTCGCCGCGGCCCCGACGGACGCCTGGCAGCCGATCGCGCCCGAGAACCTGCTGGTCATGGATCTGGGCAGCGGCCGGCGGGTGGTGATCGAGCTCGCACCCGTCTTCGCGCCGGTGCATGTCGCCAACATCCGCGCCCTGGCGCGCAGCGGCTGGTGGGACGGGGCGGCCATCGTCCGGGTGCAGGACGACTACGTGGTGCAGTGGGCGAGGCCGGACGGGTACCGGCCGCTGCCGCCGGGCGTGTCGGCACATCCCCCGGCGGAGTACGACCGGCCGGCCAAGGGGGTCGCGCTGCGCCCGCTCGGCTCGGTGGATGCCTATGCGCCGCGGGTGGGCTACGCGGATGGATGGCCGACGGCCACGGACGGCACGCGAGTGTGGCTGACCCATTGCTACGGCGCAGTCGGCGTCGCGCGCGACATGCCGCCCGACACCGGCAACGGCTCGCAGCTCTACGGCGTCATCGGCGAGGCGCCGCGACAGCTCGACCGCAACATCGCCCTCGTCGGGCGCATCATCGACGGGATGGAGATACTGGCGGCACTGCCGCGCGGCACCGCCGAGCTCGGCTTCTATGCCCGGCCGGACCAGCGACTGCCGATCCTGAGCGTGCGGGTGGCCGCCGATCTGCCGCAGGCGGCGCGCCCGCGCTACCAGGCGATGCGCGACGCGGCGCCGGCCTTCGCCGCCTATCTCGATGCGCGGGCCAATCGCCGCGACCAGTTCTTCGTCCGGCCGTCCGGCGGGGTCGCGCTGTGCAACGCGCCGGTGCCGGTGCGGCCTGCTCCCTGAGCCGGCGGCCGACGCGCCGGGCTCGGCTGTCCGGACGTCACGCCCCCGGACGGTAAGCTTGGTCCGGAAGCGGCGGGACCCCCGGGGATGGTCAGCGCACCGTGATCTTCTCGTTCTCGCCGCCGGCCGGCGGCGTGCCGGTGAGCTTCGCCTTCACGTAGCCATAGGCATGCACCATCGTCGAGTTCGGGGCGTCCCAGTATTCGGCCTGGGCGATGTCGACACGCAGCAGCGCCACGTCGGGATCGTCCTTGCCGTTGGGAAACCAGGTCGCGAGGAGCTCGCTCCAGTGCTCGTCGATGGCCGCCTTGTCCTGCACCAGCGTGGCGCGGCCCGACATCGAGACGTAGTTCTGCGCGGCCGGATCGGAATAGCTGACGCCCACCCGATGATCCGTCTGCACCTCGTCCACCTTGTGCGAGCTGGCCTTGGTGAAGAACCACAGCGTGCCGTCGAACGATGACTGGCTCGCCGCCATCGGCCGGCTGCGGAGGTGCGCGCCATCCTCGGTGGTGAGCATGGCGAACTTGGTCGACTTGATCAGCTCCCACAGCTTGGCGGCCTGGTCCTGGTTCATGGCGGGTCTCCTCGTTGCCGATCATAAGAGGAGCGCAAGTGGCGCAGAGTTGCAGGGCTTCAGGGGTGTTCCAGCTCGGCCGCTTCCGCCGGCAGCAGCGACCGGTCGGCGTGCAGCGGCAGATGCGGGATCGGCCTGCCGAGCAGATAGCCCTGGATCTCCTCGCAGCCATGCGCGTCGAGGAAGGCGAGCTGCTCCTCGGTTTCCACCCCTTCGGCGCAGCAGGTCATGCCGAGCGCCTGCACCATCTGCAGCATGCTGCGCATCACCGCCTCCGCGCGCCGGTCGCGGCCGAGGGCGTGCACGAACTGCCGGTCGAGCTTGACCTGGTCGAACGGATAGGTGGTCAGGGCGCTCAGGCAGGAATAGCCGGTGCCGAAATCGTCCAGCGCCAGCCGGACACCCATCGCCCGCACCTGCGCCAGCTCGCGCCGGACATTGCCTTCCTTGTCCAGCGCGCCGCGCTCCGACAGCTCGATCTGCAGCCGGTTGGGCTCCAGGCCGGTCTCGTCGAGCACGCGCCGCAGCAGGTTCGACAGCCGGCTGTGCGACAGCCAGACCGAGGACACGTTGACGCTGACGCCGAGCGCCTTTTCCCACGACTGCGCTTCGCGGCAGGCGGCGCGGAGCACCCAGGCGTCGATCTGCTCGATCAGGCCGCCGGCCTCGGCGACCGGGATGAACAGGTCCGGGCCGACCTCGCCGTGGCCCGGCCGGTGCTGCTCAACGGCATTCCATCGTTGCTGGCGCGCGCAGTGGCGCCCGTCGCCCTGCGTGCGGGCGAAGCTGAGCGCCGCTTCCGCCGCCACCAGCAGGGCCGGCACGGTCTCGCCGTCGGCCGGATACAGCCCGATCCCGACCGACGGCCGCAGCGGCAGTTCCAGCGCGTCGATCTGCACCGGCTCGCGCAGCCGCTCCATCATCCTGAGCACCATCGCCTCGGCGTCGCTGGGCCCGATCCGGCCCGGTGCTGCGAGCGCGAAGCCGCTGCCGCCGAGGTGGGCGAGGAAGCCCGGCATCGGCGCGATCGTCTGCAGCCGGTCGGCCGCCTGCTCCAGGAAGCGGTCGGCGATCTCGCGCCCGTACATCTCGTTCAAGGTCGAGAGCCGGCCGAAGTCGATCCGGAACAGCGCCAGGGCCGGCGTCTGCCGGTTGTCCGGCGCACTGCCGACCGCCTGGTCGAGGTAGCGCACCAGCCCCTGCCGCCCGGGCAGGGCGGTCACCGCGTCGATGCCGGCGGGGTCGGGCTGCTGTCCGCCGCGCTGGGCCGCCAGCAGGGCCGCCACCCCGCGCGCGAGGTCGGTCAGCGTCATCAGCACGTCGCGTCCGTAGCGCCGGCGCTCGCGGTCGAGCAGGCAAAGGATGCCGATCGCGGCTCCGGCCGGGTTGCGGATCGTCGCACCGGCATAGGCGGCAAACCCGGCCTCGCGCTCGTGCGGCGGGGCCTTGGCGAAGGTCGGATCCAAAGACAGATCGGCGATCTCGACGGTCATGCGGCGCGGCCGGCTCATCTGCGCGCGCAGCAGCGACACCGGCAGCGGCTGGCCGTCGGCCAGGCCGGACGCGGCGTAGACCTGCAGCCCGGACGGGTCCTCGATGACCAGGGCGGCCAGTCCGCTGCCGGTGCAGCGGGTGGCGAGGCGGGCGAAGATCGCGAACGGCGAGTCGGCCGACGCCTCGTCCGTGCGACCCGGGGCACGCGGCAGCATCAGCCGCTCGCCGGTGACGCCGGCGGTGCCGCCGCGGCCTGTGGTCTGGACCGCGCTCTGCGTCATGGTCGCTCCCATCATGTTGATGCGATACCGGTGAACTGCCAGGAAGACACTCAAGTTCGATCACCCCGGTTGTAAGCGCAAGGGCGCACTCGCACGATACGAGCAATTGACCGATCAACCGGATGCGAGCGTGCGTGCCGCGTCGGTGCGGCCGAACACGGCAAGCAGCAACCTCATCGCCCCGCCGCGTGGCGATTCAAGGGCAGGATCACGCTGCAGCACGCGTTCGGCATCCTGCCAGGCGCGTCGCAGCAGCCGGTCGAGATCGACGGACTGCACCAGCCGGAAGCCGGGCAGCCCGGACTGGCGCCTGCCCATCAGCTCGCCGCCGCCGCGTATGCGGTAATCCTCGTCGGCGATCAGGAAGCCGTCCTCGGTGTCGCGCAGCAGCGCCAGCCGGCGCCGGGCAGTCGCGCCCAGGGCGTCGTCGTGCAGCAGCAGGCAGTAGCTGGCAGCCGACCCGCGTCCGACCCGGCCGCGCAGCTGGTGCAGCTGCGCCAGGCCGAAGCGCTCGGCATGCTCGATCACCATGATAGTCGCGGTCGGGATGTCGACCCCGACCTCGATCACGGTGGTGGCGACCAGGATGCGGGTGCGGCCTGCGGCGAACTCGCCGAGCGAGGCCTGCCGCAGGTCCGGATCCTGGCGGCCGTGCGCCAGCCCGACCACGCCCGGGAAATGCTGCGACAGCGACTGGTGCCGCGCTTCGGCGGCGGCGAGGTCGAGCAGCTCGCTTTCCTCGACCAGCGGGCAGACCCAGAACACCTGGGCGCCGGCGCCGAGCGCGCGGGCGATCGCGGCCAGCACCTCGGCTTCCGCAGCAAGCCCGTGCAGCGTGGTGCGGATCGGCTGCCGGCCGGCGGGCTTGCCGTCGAGCCGGCTGACCTGCATCTCGCCGTACTGGGTCAGCAGCACCGTGCGCGGGATCGGCGTCGCGGTCATCACCAGCACGTCGGAGCGCGGCCCCTTGTCGCCCAGCAGCAGGCGCTGCTCGACGCCGAACCGGTGCTGCTCGTCGATCACCGCCAGCGCCAGGTCGCGGAACACGACGCCGTCCTGGAACAGCGCATGGGTGCCGACGGCGAGCGGGCTGTCGCCCGACTCGAGCGCCTGCCGCGCGTGGCGGCGCGCCGCACCCTTGACGCTGCCGGTCAGCAGCGTGACCGGCACCGGCGACAGCCGGCTCAGCGTGACGTGGTGCTGGCGGGCCAGGATCTCGGTCGGCGCCATCAGGCAGGCCTGCGCCCCGGCCTCGGCAGCGCGCAGCATCGCCAGCAGCGCCACCAGCGTCTTGCCGGCACCCACGTCGCCCTGCAGCAGGCGCAGCATGCGCGCGGGCCTGGCGAGGTCGGCGTCGATCACGGCCAGCGCGCGGTGCTGCGCCGGGGTCGGAACATGACCGAAGCGGGCGAGAGCCTCGGCGCGCAGGCGGCCGTCGCCGGCAAGCGCCCGGCCCGGCCGGTTGCGCGCGAGCAGGCGGGCCTGGCCGATCGCCACCTGGTCCGCCAGC
>CAXTZG010000089.1:0-15939 GCA_964248625.1 uncultured Acetobacteraceae bacterium
ATACCAACGGCGGTGGCTCCTGACTCTGAAGGGATTCCCAGCAGCTCCGTGACGTGATTCGCTGGTCTCCTCGATTTGGAGGCTGGTATGGCGGTGGTGATCATGCGGATGGAGCTCGATGCAGCGGGCCTGCGCCGGGCGGCTGCGCACTCCCGTGACGCCGATGCTGCGCGGCGGATGCTGGCTTTGGCGCTGGTGCTGGACGGGCACAACCGAACGGAGGCAGCATCTCTGTGCGGCATGGACCGCCAGACGCTGCGAGACTGGGTGCATCGCTACAACGAGCTTGGTCTCGCCGGGCTGTCGAGCCGCATCCCGGCTGGTCCCAAGCCACGCCTGACACGGACGCAGGAAGCCGAGGTGGCGGCGATGGTCCGCGCAGGTCCAAGCCTTGCTGAACATGGCGTCGTGCGCTGGCGCCGTGTGGATCTGTCTCGTGTGATCGAGACGCGGTTCGGCGTTCATCTGGCCGAGCGCAGCGTCGGCGACATGTTGCATCGTCTCGGCTTCCGGCGTCTCTCGGCACGACCGCGTCACATCCGTCACGATGCCGACGCCCAGGAGACGCACAAAAAAACTTCGCCGACCTGGTCGCCGCCGCGATCCCGGAACACGCGCGGGGCAAGCCGATCGAGCTCTGGTGGCAGGATGAAGCACGGGTCGGCCAGCAAGGCACGCTGACCCGGCTCTGGGCCGAGCGCGGCTCGCGACCAGCGGCACCACGAGATTGCCGCTATGCCTGGGCTTACCTCTTCGGGGCCGTCTGTCCGGCGCGCGGTATCGGCGCTGCCTTGGTGCTGCCTTACGTCAATACCAGCGCCATGAACCTCCACCTTGCCGAGATCAGCAGACACGTCACGCCTGGCGCACATGCTGTGATCACCATCGACGGCGCAGGCTGGCATCAGCCGGGCGGCCTGCTAAAAGTGCCTGACAATATCAGCCTGTTGCCGCTGCCGCCCTACAGCCCCGAGCTCAACCCACAGGAAAATGTCTGGCAGTATCTTCGCCAGAACTACCTCTCCAACCGCATCTTCGACACCTATGACATGATCGTCGACGCGTGCTGCGACGCCTGGAACAGCCTCGCCGCACAGCCAGATCGGATAACCTCAATCGCTACACGAGACTGGGCTCAACAGGTCACCGTCTGACGCCGTTGGTATAAGGCTGTTCCAGGCCTGACAGCAGGCATCTACGCTTGCGTCGTAGGCGTCGAAGACACGGTTGGAGAGGTAGTCCTGTTGAAGATACTGCCAGAGTTTTTCCTGGTAGTTGAGTTTGGGGCTGTAGGGCGGCAGCGGCAACAGGCTGATTTGTCGAGTACCTTCAGCAGGCCGCCTGGCTGATGCCAGCCTGCGCAGTCGATGGTAACCACGGTGTATGCGACAAGCGTGACGTGTCTGCTGATCTCGGCGAGGTGCAGGTTCATCGCGTTGGTGTTGACGTAGGGCAGAACCAGGGCCGCGGCGATACCGCGCGCCGGGCAGACGGCGCCAAAAAGGTGGCCCCACGCAAAGCGACAGTCACGTGGTGCCGCTGGTCGCGAGCTACGCTCGGCCCAGAGCCGGGTCAAAGTGCCTTGCTGACCCACTCTTGCTTCATCTTGCCACCAGAGCCCGATCGGTTAGCTGCTGGCGTGCTCAGGGATTGCTGCGGCGACCAAGTCGGCAAAGTTTTTCGTGCGCTTCCTGGGCCTCGGCATCATGACCGACCGGCGCAGGCTCATCGCATCGAGCTCCATCTGGTGATCGCTACCACCATACCAGCCTCCAAATCCAGGAGACCAGCGAGTTACGTCACGGAGCGGTTGGAATCCTTTCAGAGCCAGAAGCCGCCGCCGCCGGTAAGGCCCACGCTGCAGTAGTCCTCCACCACCTCGCGCCCATCCTTCATTGGCACCAGCACCAGCGGCGGCTCCACTAGCTCCGGATGCGGCCGCCGCCCGGCATCCGGTCAGCTACTCGTCCGCTGGCCACTCCACGACATGACGGTTCCGGAACTGCAGCGTCATCCGGCCAAGGCGAGGGAAGGCCGTGTCCGGATGGCAAGGGCAGCCTCGAGCGCGACATCGACCTGTGCCTCGCGATGGAAGCTGTCGATCAGCATCAGGCCGCCTTTCACCGCGACACGATGTGCCTGCTCATCCTCATGAAGCCGCACAATCAGACGCGCAACCTGCTGCACGTCCTGTCCCACGAGCGCCTGAAGCGTCGTCGGCAACGCCAGGCCTTCTGCAGCGATCGGACTCATAACGCACGGAACCGCCGCCGCGAGGCTGTCCAGCACCTTGCCCTTTACGCCGGCGCCGTAGCGAAGCGGTGCCGTCGTCAGGCGAACGCGCTCCAGCACGAGGTCGAGATCCGCCACCTGGCCCGCCAGCTCGATGTGCGGGCCGGCCAGCCGCCTGACCCTGTCCGGCATGTCGCTGCCGATCAGCAGGCACGGCAGGCCCGGGACCTGGTCCCAGACCAGGGGCATCACCTCATCGACCAGCACGTGCGCCGCATCCACATTGGGCGCATGCCTATAGCCGCCGACGAACGCCACGCCGCGACGTGCCCCGAACGGCCTCGCGCCCGGACGCACGGAAACGTCGATGGGCACGTGATGAAGCTTGGCCTGCGGCGCCAGCCGCCGCAGCAACGCGAGTTCGTCGAGCGAGTGGACGAGCACCGCATCGGCCGACATCGCGGCCACGGTTTCCGCCAGACGCAGCCGGTCGCTCACCGGCAGCAGTTCCGGACGCTGCTCGGATCCGGCCTGGCGCGCCACGCGCACGTGATGCAGGTCCGCCACGTTGTAGAGGACGCGGGCTCGCGGCATGTGCTGCCGCACCAGAGCCATGTAGCGCGACGCGACGTCGACGCGGTGCAGATACACCACGTCGAACCGTCCGGCCTGACGCTGCAGGATCGACTCCACCGAGTCGTGCAGCGGTGCGCCGAGCCAGTCCACCCCGGCAATCATCGGCGGCTCCTGCACGAACTCGGGGCTCGCCAGGCTGACGGCATAGCCGAGGCGCTGCATCGCCCTCATGTGCGACAGCAGGACTCGGGAGCCGGCGTCACGCGTCGCCACCGGCACATGACCATCGATGAACAGCGCCCTCGGCCGGTCCGAAGCCGAGGCCACGTCCGCCATCTGCTGAGCCAGTCGGGCCGCCTGCTCCAGCATGAAGTTCATCACCCGCCCCTGGTCGCCCTCTGCGACTGCGGCGACCGCACGCGAAACGATGGATTCCAGCGTCGAGTCGAACATGCCCGCCGCCTCGATGACGGCGGGAGAACCGGGAAGCTCGCTACCGTCGCTTTCACGACGGACCTGGACCACGTGCCGCTCAAGCGGCGACAGCCCGCCCGGGATCGCCACCTCGAAGCCGTGTCGCCCGCTGCCCAGCCCGGCCTGCGCGAGGTCGGACCGGTAGAGGTTGGCCACCACACGGGCCAGGGGCAAGCCATCGCAAAGAACCTGCAGGGCAACAGCCGTCTCGGGCGCATCGCCGTGCTGCGCCCAGCCGCGCACGCGGTCGCGCGTCGCCATGTCAAGCTGGCCGTGCCAGCCAAGCGGCGGTATTACCGCAACGGCAACAGGGGCCACAGGCGCCAGGATCTCGGCCTCCAGAATCCAGGGCGAGCCCCCGAGGTTCTGCCAATCCGAGATCCGCTGCACCTGCAGGACGTGACGCTGTCCCGGGTTCAATCCACCCGGGATCGCGACGTCAAAGGCGCACAGGCCGTTGCCGTGGCCGGCATGGTCCAGGTCGGCGCGGTACTGGTCGGCGACCAGTTCGCATAGCACGACGCCACCGTCCAGGATGCGCAGGTGCACCGGCCTGTCGGGCGAGGCGGAGTCGAGCGCCCAACCCTTGACGCGGTCGCGGAACACGTCATCGACGTGTCCAAGCAGCGAACCTGCTGCTGCCGGAACCTCACCGCGAGCCCGCGCCGCGAGACGGCTGCGCAGGCGCTCGAGTTCTGCCCCGTGCTCGACCCTGGGACCGCAATAGCGCGCTGGCCGGGGCACGGCATCCGGGTAGAGCGCGTGGTACTCGTGGGCGTTGTGGAACATCGCGCGGCTGTCGTCGTCGACGAAGCTTTCCGCCGCCGCACCTTCCGCCAACAGGATGTCATGCGTTTCGAGCTCGACATGCACGTAGTCGACCGACTCGATGCGGTCCGCCTGCACGATCGAGATCCCGTTCACCAGCGCTCCGGCCGGGATCAGCATGCCGTCTAGGAACAATGCGTGCAGCGGCGACAAGGACAGGTCGTTGCGCGGCACCTGCTCCTCGAGGGCGCCCGCACGGATCGTGACCGGCAGCACGTCACGGTTGCCCGAAGCGAACCGGCCGGCATAGCTGCGGCGGCCGATCCACCGTACCGGCCGCGCAGCGCCTGCCAGCGTCGTCACGAGGTCCCCGATGCGCAGGGTCTCGACCGCAGCCTCGCCCGCAGGCGTCGCAATGCGTGTGCCCACGCAGTAGCACGCCACAAGCGTGGTGCCGCCGGTGCTGTCGGCGAACAGGTGCAGCGGTCCGGTGGACAATGATGTGTAGTTGCCTGTAGCGAACAACGTGCCAGCGGTCGTGAACTCGAAGTTGCCGCTGCTGTCGTCAATCGTGATCAACTCGTCCTGGCCGGAGTAGCTGCCCGTGGTGATCGTGTAGCCGGTGATCCCCGAGAACTTCAGCGAGTGGTCGTCGATCGCATCGGCCGCACCGGTGAACCCGTTGATGAGCTGCACCGCATTGGCGGAATGATAGTTTCTGCTGGCGCCCACGACCAGCGAGCCGCCGCCGACGCCGAAGCTCGCCGAGCTGAGTGGGGACGTGTCGCCGAAGTAGCCGTTGGTGACGAACGACCCGTCGTTCTCGATCGTCGCGTTGATGGTGTCGTTGGACTGGTTGGCGCTCAGGCTGATGGTCCCGCCGTTCGCGACGAGGTCGAGGTCATCGGCGAAGTAAACCGTCTGGTCGATCGCGACGGTGGATGCTGTGTTGGCGGTGATGGTGAAGGTGTCGCTGTCGCCGTTTATGTCGTAGGTGACGGCCGCTCCGGACGCGGCCTCCCGACTGATCGGCATGCCTGCGACGCCGGTGAGCGTATAGGTGCCGCTCTGGTCGAGCTCGGACTGGACACTGATGTTGGTGCCGCCCGTGCTGTCGGTGAACAGGTCGAGTGGACCATTCGTCACGGAGTCGTAGCTGCCGAGGGCGAGCGTGCTGCTGCTGACGGTGAACGTCAGCACGCCGCTTCCGTCGTCGATTGTGATGACCTGCTGTCCACTCGTGGATCCGGCGGCGATCGTGTAGCCGGTTATGCCGGAAAACTTCAAAGCCTGGGCATCGATGACGTCGGCATTATTGGTGAAGCCGTTGATCATCTGAGGCAACGTTCCGCCGCGGAACGTCCCGGCGAGGCCGAGCACGAGGACGCCGCCGCCGTCCCCGAAGGTCACTGAGCCGGTCGATGCGGTGCCTCGGAGATAGCCGTTGGTGATGAACGAGCCGCCGTTCTCGATGGTCGCGGTGATCTGGTCGTTGGTCTGGTCGTCGCTGAGCTCGATCGTGCCGCCGTTGGCAGTCAGGTTGAGCATGTCCGGAACGTTGAGAGTCTGGTTGATGAACACCGTCGAGTCTGTATCGCTGGTGATGTTGAACGTGTCGGGCGCACCTTGGATGTTGTAGGTGATGGCGGCATCTGCCTCGGCCTCACGGGTGATGGGCGAGTTGATCACGCCGGTCAGGGTGTAAGTGCCGCTTGCGTCAGGCATGAATGCTTCCTGTTCGATTGCGAGATCTCGAACACCAGACTTGGCAAGTCCGTCCTCAGATCCCGAAGTCGTCAACGGTAGCAGAAATATTGTCCATCGGAAGTATGTTCTAAAGATGCATTGATGAATATTATTTAGACGCTTCTTTTGAATGGTGCTTCCAACCGGAAAGTCTCATTTTATAGTCTGGATGTAGAGCTGCTCTTTCGGCAGCCTTGATGCGACACCGATTATCAACAGCGCCGCATCAGGTTCAACCGAGTTTGCTGATGGCTAGAGCCGGGATTTGGTGCAACTGAGGAAGCGGAGCTTCCGCTGACAGGCAGTTGATACGCCGGCTTATATTAGCTCGACTTTGGCCATCAGGCGGCACGGCAGAGGGCGTCTGCCATGGCACGCTGAAGAGCTGGACGGAATTTTATGGTGTTGGTCCCGCGCCGGGATGTGAGCAAACCCTGTTCTTGCCAGATATGGCGACGGACTGCAGCGAGGGTGTCGCTGAAAGTCGGACGCTGTTTGTGATACCAGGCGGTCGTTGCAGCGCAACGGCGCTCAGCTGGTTTGAGGCGGTCTGCAAGTAGGGTCACGACGGAGAACAGCCCGAGCAGGCAAGGCGTGGTCCGGGCGACGGTCAGATCCGACCACTGACGGTGGGTCTCGACGCCGAGGTGGGCTCTGGTTTCTTGGAACGTGACCTCGATCTGCCAGCGCCGGACGAACCAGCGCAGGATCTGCTCTGGCGCGCAGGCGAGGCCGGTGCACAGCAGAGCCTGCGGCTCGAACCGGCCGAGTGGATCACGCACCAGCACCCAGCGGATCGGCACGACTGGCATGCCGGCATGACGCCACACGGCGGTGGCCGAGCATAGCTTGACAATACGTTCGCCATCGCCATACCAGCCGGGGACCGTCACCTGCTGCCAGCCCGTGCTGGTCCCGGCCAGGATGTCGGACAGATTCGGCAGGCGTGCTCCCTTGGTCCTGGGCCGGCCGTTGGTTCCCGGCAGTCGCGGGGCTGCTGGCTCATACAGGGCGGCATCGAGACGCAGGCGGGTGATGCAGACGATGTCCTTGCAACTGAGCGCGTCCAGCAGTTCCAAGGCGGCGAAGCCGCTGTCGCCGACCAGCACGAGATCGCGCTCCGGCAGCCAGCGACGGGCCTGCAGCACCAACTGCCGAGCCCAGTCGGTGAGCTTCCTGTGCCGCCAACCCTGCTCCCGGCAGCTGCGCTCGGACGGGGCAAGCGCTGTCAGGAACGGCAAGGCCCAGATCCTGCCGGCCCAGGGGATCGGCACCAGCAGCATCAGGCTGAGCCAGCGCAGGCCGGAGGCTTCCACGAAATGCCCGTGGGATGAACGCACCGGGTCGCGGTAGATCCCCTTGGCGCTGATACGCTTGCCCGGGCGCCGCTCGATGGTGTCGTCGATCCCCAGCACCACCGGCCCGGTCGGGACGAACGCCGCGACCAGCAGGCCGAGCAACAGGCGGGACGCGGCGCGCGGGCTCCAGGCGGCACGGTTCAGCACCCGATGGTAGTTCACGAACCGCCGCTCCCGGGCGAGACCCGAGATCCGCAAAAGGCTCGTCACGGTGCGTTTCCCCGGCGCCAGGATCGCACCCAGCAGCAGCACTTCGGCATGTCGCCAGCTGCGCTGGAAAAACAGCGGCGCAAAGCTCAGGATCACCGTGGCGAAGCGGGATGGCAGATGAAGCATGGCGGCGTCTCTTGGCGGGACACGCCAGATTAATCGGCTACTCGCTCCGCCGCCCACATCCACATCAAATGGCCAAAGTCGAGATTAGAGCACCTTTCGAAACCCTTGTTCACCTCGCCTGGCTGGTTCACGAGGAGGCATAGCTTCTCCTTTCGTCTCCGACGCCCTCTGGTCGATCATCGAGCCGCTGCTGCCCGCTTCCGTGCCGCGAACGCGAGGTGGCAGGCCGCGCGTGCCGGATTGGGGAGCACCGACAGGGATCCTGTTCGTGCTGCGGACCGGCATCCAGTGGGAGATGCTGCCGCTCGAGATGGGGTGCGGGTCCGGCATCACCTGCTGGCGCCGTCTGCGGGACTGGCAGGAGGCGGGTGTCTAAGATTAACTGCACGGTGAGCTGCTGCGCCGCCTCCGGGCTGCCGGCCGGATCGACTGGAGCCGAGCGTGCATGGACAGCGCGTCTGTTGCTGCCAAAAGCGGGTGACAAGACAGGACCGAATCCCACCGATCGAGGCAGGCTCGGCACTAGACGCCATCTGATCACTGATCGGCACGGCATCCCGTTCGCCTTCGTCCTGACGAGTGCCAATATCCACGGCAGCATGCCGTTCGAGGAGCTGCTCGACAGCATTCTATCAACCGAAACCATGAAGCGGGAGGAGAAGAATGTTATGTCCTGGTGCCAATGCCTCTTCGTGCTCAATCGCCGCGGCCATCGTGGTGGACGGGAGCGAATAACAATATGAGTAGGGCGACGACCACAACCACCGGTGCACGCGCGAACTGTGGCCGCCGGCCTAATTAATGCACAAAACTAACCGAGATTTAGTCTCAAGATTTACCTTGTTTGACTTGAGTGAGGCGTGCTGTTTCACTTGAAGTCACCACTTGACCCCATTCGGCTGCATTTACAGGTTTCGGCTAGGTTGCGACGCCTGCGGCTTCCGCTTTTCTAGTTGTCCCGCTTTCCGCAGAAGAACTAGCCTTTGTGTCTCAGAACAACTTCGATAGATAACGAGAAGCGCGTGCTCGTCGCTACTGAGCGTCATGGTGACACCACCACGGATCATACCGTTGATGAAGAACTCTTGGGAGACGCCGAGGGTATTAGACAACTGCGGCAGGTTGTGCGCTTCGCTGCTCCGGTTTGTTTCCCAAAGCGCTACCAAGCTACGACTTACCCCCATGGCCGCGCCGAGCTCGCTCTGCGTCATGCCTCGACGCTGACGCAGCAATCGAATACGGGCGCCGACGCTGTCCTTTGCATCAGGATCGCTAAGGGTGAATAGGTTGATCAGAGCATTCTCCGGCGACATTCATATTTAATCTTTTTCATGACAGGCGAGTCATGAGCTCTTCAGAACTCGCCTGCTGTAGCAGTTGAACAATTAGGCTGCGAGTGTATCCGTCAGATACGGGCCGGCACTAAGTACCTGAATGTCAAGAAACACTGGCCGGCCTTCGGACCAGCACAGATCTACCGGGATCAGGGCATGGCCATTGGTCCAGCGGCAAGGCGCCTGACCTTCCAGACCGTGCCAACCAGATAGCGCCGCGCTCGTCAGGTGCAGTGTCGACATGACACGACGTCGGCCCTCGCTGATGCCGATCTTGCCCACCAGAACGCCCAGCTCGCGACGGTCATCGAGGAACGGCCCAACGACTTCTGACGGGCGAGCTGTCCGCGACCTCAGATGCATCTGGCCAACATTGCCCGGAACGACGAAGGCATAGAACTGGCCGTCGGACAGTGTGGGCTCGATTTCCAGGCCGCTTTCGGTGACTAGGTGTAGATCGGGCTCATCTACCGTCCGGACCTCTACAGCTCCGGCAGTAAAACCGAGAGTGGTCGCCCTCAATTCCAGCTGTCGCCAGATCGGCTCCACCGTCTTGCGATCAACAGCGAGCGGCGCTGCGGCGTCATGTGCCCAGCTCTTGTTGGTTGGGTCGACCGTGAAGTCCGGCCGGAGGGTAGCGATCTCGCCGTTAAGGAAGTTGCCGCGGTTGCCAGTGTCGAGGTAGCTCTCCGCTTCCATTCCTTCAGCGACCAGGATCACGTGGGCTTCCAGCTCCACATGGAAGTAGTCATAGTTTGCGATGCTGGTGTCGACTGCAATCGACCGACGGTTGACCAGCATCCGCGCCGGGATCAGCTTGCCTTCGACGAACAGGCAGTGCTCCGACGTCACCAGGAGGTCGCGGTGCGGCACGTTGTCGGTAAAGGCGCCGGCGCGGATGCGGATCGGATAATCCTCGATCTGGCGCGCCTTGTTCATCCTGCCGCTCCCGACCCAACGGACCGGCTGGAACACGGTCATTCCGCCACGATGAGTGACTACCAGATCACCAGCCTTCAGGTCCTCCACCGCCGTCTCACCGCCCGGCGTCGCGATGCGGGTTCCGCTAAGGAAGCAGACGGTCAGCAATGTGCCGCCCGAGGCGTCAGCGCTAAACTTCAAGGTACTGGTGTTGAGGTTGGCGGCGGTAAAGCTTCCATCAATCAGGTTGGCCGCGTTGGTGGTAAAGCTGAAGTTGCCGCTGCTATCATTCACAGTAACAGTTTGGGTTCCAGTCCCGGTTCCGGTCACACCATAGCCCGTGATCGTATTAAACCCCAGGGCATGGTCGTCGATGATGTCGGCGCTGCTGGTAAAGCCATTGACGACGGAACCAAGCGATAGACTTACCAGCGTTCCGGCTGTTCCGGTGACAATGGTGCCGCCGCCCGTACCGTAGGTGAATGAGCCTCCGGTTATGAGGTTGGCAAGTGTTCCAGCGAGGACTACGTTGCCCCCAGCGGTCAACGTCGAATTGATCGTATCCACCCCGGCAACGCCGGTGCCGATGATGATCGCACCACCTGCGGCCGCGAGGTTGAGCGTGTCGGCCACATTGACCGTCTGGTTGACGGTGGTCGATGCACCGGCATCCGACTGGATGTTAAAAGTATCGATCAAACCGATGATGTTGTACGTGACCGTTTGATTGGCTAGCGTCTCGGCGGCGACCGATGCGATTGCGCCGGTTAACGTGTAAGTGCCGCTGCTATAAGTAGCCATGACTCAGTTCCCTTCTAAAACGCTTTTTGACCGGCGGTTGCCGCTGGGCACAGCAGAGTTAGAAGATACTTAACATAAATCCTAAATACAGTTCGACTGTAATAAATCGGGAATCGAAAGTCTTATACTTGGTTTCGTTGCTACTAAATTGGACGATTAAATTGATGTTTATCAAATACCAATTCTGTCGATGATCCTGCCTTTCTGTGCCAAATTCTACTTTGTGTCTCCAAAATAAAGTAGACGATGGCATCCTTCAATTTCGGTGCAGCTAAGTTATCTTGAGGATGGCGTACGAGGCTTGGCTTCCGGTTATTACCGAGAACGGAGGCAACATGTAGGGGTAAAGTGTAGGTGGAAGCGCGGCTGCTTGGCCATCCAGCGTCGGATTGCGGGCGCCTTATGGGTGGTTGCATTGTCCAGCACGAGGCACAGGTCGAGGTCGGGTGGAACACTGTGGTCGATCAGGTCCAGGAAGCTGCAACAACCGGACGCGCGGTAGCGGTGGCGCAAGGCGCCGCTGACCTAGCTGCTTTTACGTCAATGGCGGCTAACAGGCTTGTCTACCACTTTGCCACCTAGCCTGACGCACTGGCAGACGTTAGGCAGAAGCGGTGCTGCAGCAGTCGCAGCGTATGGCGAATCTCTCCAAACTCAGGCTCGACCAAAACGATGTTTGTCTTGCTGGCGAATACTCTACGCACCGAAATCAGAAACGTTGCTAAAATTTGTCTAAGACAAGAAGCGCAAACTAGCTGCGATACAATTTTCTAGGATCTGACTTCTCCAGTAGAAACGGCTATTCTTCATCCATGTCCCGGATCCGCCAGCACGCCCCTCCCAGCCCCATCCGCCAAGCCTTTGCCTGTCGACTGCAGCAGCTCCGGACAGACTACGGTAACTGTCTTGGTCGTCGCCTCAGTCAGCGGTCGTTTGGGATATTGCTGGGTATCGACAGCCAGCGTTATGGCTCCTATGAGCGCGCCGACCGAGAGCCTACGCTAGAGATCCTCGCGGCGTTACGGCGGGTGACTGGGGTGAGCCTGGACGAGCTGCTCGCTCCCAGCAAAGATGATCTTTCGTCGCCACCTCATAACGTAAGGCAGAAGACGCCGTGTCATCTCACCTCCGGCCACTCAACGACGACGAGCTCGCCTTCATCCGAGATCGCGGGACCCGCTTTGGCAAAGGGTGCAGCTGGCAGAGGAAGGCCGACGCTGCCGAAGCGTTTGCGGACGGGTGGTTGATCGTCGAAGGTGGTCTGAGCGTGAAGGGCATCGCGGAGAACCAGGCGCAGAAGGCAGCCCGCATCTTCACGGATGCCGCGTGGACGGAGTGGTACCGAAACAAATCGATCTGGCAGCGCCTGAGGGTCAGGATTGGTCTTGGAATGGCGTTGGTAAGCCTGCTGCTAATTACGCCGGCTTTCGCTCGATATCAAACCTACGCACCTATAGTTTCGGCAAATCTTGCCTCGGTGATCGAATGTTACGGGTCAGCAGCCGGACACCCGATCGCCTGCGCCAGCTCCAAGTATTTGTTTTTGTCTTTTACTGATTCTAACTATTAGAATTCATGTGCCCGAATACATATACCGATGGACATGATTTTCTAGGACAAAGCCGCCAGCTGATTCCAGACGTAGCAACAGTGATCGACGATGTCGTTTGCAGATGTGAACACCCGGTTCGAGAGCCAGTTGTCGCGTATGAACTGCCAGATGTTTTCGACCAGGTTGAGTTCGGGTGGGCGCGGTGGCAGCAGAAGGATGGTGATGTCGGTCGGGACCATAAGCCTGTTGCTTGTGTGCCAGCCGGCCTAGTCCATCAGCAGGACAGCATGTGCGTCCGGCGCCACGGCCTGAGAGATCTCGGCCAGATACAGGTTCATCGCAGTGATGGTGCAGAACGGTAGAGCTAGCCCGGCATTTTTGCCGTTCGCCGGGCAGATCGCACCGAAGATGGAGGCCGAACGCGCTCTCTGATCGTGTGGGGCCGAAGGCCGGGTGCTGCGCTTTGCCCAACGGCGGATGATCTTGTTCTTCTACCCAACTCTGGCGTCGTCAGCCCACTAGATCTCTATCGTGACGTCAGGCTGCTGTGCCTGGATGGTCACCAAGCAGGCATCCTTCAACGGGCAGTTGTGCGTGTTCCGTGGCAGACGGGGCGATCTGCTCAAGATCCTAGCCTGATACGACATGGGCCTAAGCCTGTTCGCAAGCGGCTGGATCTGGGACGGTTCTTCTGGCCGTAGGCCAAAGAGGACTTGGTGTCGCTGACGGCGGCCCAGCTGTCGATGCTGCTTGAGGGGATTGATTGGCAGATGCCCATGCGCACGTAGGCTGCCGGAGATGACGGAATAGGCCTCCCGGACGCTGTACAGCCGTCACCAATCTTGTCATGATGGTCTGGTGCCGATCGACCTATCCCTGCTGCTTGATCAGGTGCGCGCGCTGACCGCGACGATTGCGTGCCAGCAGGCCGGGCTTGACGGGCAGCAGGCCCGGATTGCGTTGCTGCGGGCGCAGCTGACAGGCGCCGCTACCGCGGCCGCCACTTGATCGAGAACGCGTTCTGCCGTCGCTAGGATTTTCGCAGGATGGCGACGCGCTATGACAAGCTCGCCGCCAATCTCCTATCCGGCGTGACATTCGTCACTGCTATCGCGTTCTAGCTCTGCGCGAATCTGGGCCTTAAAGACGCAGCTAATCCATGCGAAGTAACGTTATCCATTTATCTAGACAAATCCACTACGTCTAAAACAATATATTGCCATCCGAACGTTTTCTACTTCTAAGATTTCATGACTCACATTAATAGCATTGTTGCGTTTGTCCCAGCGAGCTAGTGACAAACGTCTAATTTCAGCATGATTGGATGGAGCAGCTTTTGGCCGTTACAAGTGGCACTTATACGCTTACCGGGGTCGCCGGCTTACCTGTCAGCGCTGAGGCCGCGGCTGGAGCGGCAGTTACCTACATCATCCAGGGTGTCGCCGACATTTTCGACATCACCGCCGATGCAGCGGCATCGGTCGCGATCAACCAGACCGTCAACGTCGCCGACGAACTGAACCTTGTTGCGGATGGTGGCACGATCAGCCTCAGCGCCAACCAGCCGCTCGACACCATCACCGCGACCATCGAGAACGGCGGTTCCCTGGTCAGCAACGGCTACTTCCGGGATACGTCCCTAACAAGCTCGGTGACCTTCGGTGACGGTGGCGGCTCCTTCATCCTTGGCATTGCGGGCACCTTCCGCAACGGCTCGCTCTCGCAGCTAATCGGCGGCTTTACCAGCCCTGACGATGTCATCGATGACCAAGCCTTAAAGTTCTCGGGTGTCACCGGCTACACGATCGCCGCTGGTGCCACGGCAGGCCAGCAGACGCTGACGATCAACGACACCAGTGGGACTTCGATGTTCACCCTCAGTGGCACCAGCTTCGCCACGGGCAGCTATACCTCGCCGACCAGCGGCCCCTTGGTCCTCGACCGGGATGCCAACGGCGGCACCAATATAGAGGCCTGCTTCCTGTCCGGCGTAAGGATTGCCACGCCGAACGGCGAGGTGCCGGTTCAGGATCTGCTTGCGGACGACATGGTTCTGGTGCTGGAGGACGGCAAGCTGGTGTCACGGCGGGCAGTCTGGATCGGCAGCCGCACCGTGAAGCTCGGCCGCAGCGCGATGGCAGACGCACATCCGGTTCGCATCCGAGCCGGCGCCTTCGCCGACAGCGTGCCGCACCGCGACCTTCTGGTAACCTCGGAGCACTGCATTCACGTTCACGACCGCTTAATACCAGCGCGCATGCTGGTGAACGGCGGCTCGATCGTGATCGACACCGGCATCACCAGCTTCACCTACTACCATATTGAGCTCGACCGGCATGGCATCTTGATTGCCGATGGTCTCGAGGTGGAGAGCTACCTCGACACGGGCAACCGCGTCTGCTTCGCCGACAGCGTGCAATCGCTTCGACCGCATCTATCCGTAAACCCAAGATACGATTTCTGGCAAATGGAGACCGCGGCTCCCCTGGCCGTTGATCGCGAGACGGTGGAGCCGGTTTGGGAGGAGCTTCGGCAACGTGCCGCGATGCTTGGTTATGCTCTACCGGAGCCACCCATCCTCATACAGGATCCCGACCTGCACCTCGTCAGCGATGCCGGCTACAGGATCATGCCGACCCTCTCCGACGGGAGGTTCTTCGCCTTCATCGTGCCGGCTGGGATGAGAGAAGTTCGCTTGGTTTCGCGGACCGCTCGCCCAGCAGACACAAGCGGTCCGTTCCTGGATGATCGCCGCGCACTCGGCGTGCTGGTCGGCCGGATTGGCATCTACCAAGGCCATGACCGCAGGTCGTTCGACCTGCACCTGACGGACAGCAATCTGGCGGGATGGTATTCGATCGAGAACAACGCCTGTCGCTGGACGAACGGGAATGCGCTTCTACCGTTTGCTGGCTTTTCCACGTCGGAACAGCCGACATACATCGACATCGAGATTGTAAATGCGGGACCATACGTGGTCAGCATGGAGAGCCGCGAGATGGTATACGCCGCCTGATGTTGCTTTTGGATCGGGCGACTCCTTCGGGACCGCCCGATCCGAGCGATTGCCTGATTACCAACGGCAGTTGCTTCACACCCAAGCTTGCAAAGGCCTGCGCCGACCTCGATGCCGAGTACCGTCACACGAGTCCTTACACGCCGCGGACCAACGGAATGGTCGAGCAGTTCACCAGCGGGATTGAGCGCGAAGTGCTTGGCATCACCATCTAATTGCAACGCGACCTCGAGCAGCTGCTTCGAGGCTTCAACGTCGCCTACAACACACCGCAACCAGACAGTTAGAACCGCGCGACGAGCCCAAGGCCAGAGATCATCAACCCAGCGCCGACAATGCGCCATAAACCCGCGGGGTGCTGTTTGAACCCAATCAGCCCGAAATGATCCAGCAGGATAGAGGTGATGATACCTGCTGTGATGGAGAGGCCGGTGAATGGGCCTGACCCCATCCTCTGCGCAAAAAACAGAGTGCTTATAACAAACGCCGCACCACAAAAGCCGCCGACCCAGCTCCACCATGGCGCGGCAGCAAATTTGCCGGCCTGGGGCAGGCCTTGATTGGTGACCGCCACCCCGATCGCGAAGACCAGCGTCGTCGACAAACTGACCACCAGCCCGACTAGCCAGGGTCGTTCCAGCGACCGAGCAAGTTGAGAATTGGTGCCGGACTGCAGCGCATTCAGTGCGCCCGCCGCGACCACGAAGACATACATCAGGAAGTTCATCGTGCTGCGGGCTTTCCAATGATCATCCCAATACAGCGGGACGCACTGTGCTGGGTTCCAATGGCTTTGAAGCAGCTTATGTATCCCGAACGCTGCGC
>CAXTZG010000090.1:0-15809 GCA_964248625.1 uncultured Acetobacteraceae bacterium
TGTGCATCAGCCCGTGGAACTTCCCGCTGGCGATCTTCGTCGGCCAGATCGCGGCAGCACTCGCCGCCGGCAACGCGGTGCTGGCCAAGCCCGCGGAGGAGACGCCGCTGATCGCGGCTCTGGCCGTGCGCGTGCTGCACGCCGCCGGCATTCCGCGCGACGCGCTGCAGCTGGTGCCGGGCGACGGCGGCGTGGGCGCGGCGCTGGTGTCCGATCCGCGCATCCGCGGCGTGCTGTTCACCGGCTCGACCGAGGTGGCGCAGTCGATCGCGCGCGCGCTGGCGCCGCATGCGGATCCGCAGCGCGGCGCGATCCCGCTGATCGCCGAGACCGGCGGCCAGAACGCGCTGCTGGTCGACAGCGCCGCCCTGCCGGAACAGGTGGTCGCCGACGCGCTCGCCTCCGCCTTCGACTCCGCCGGCCAGCGCTGCTCGGCGCTGCGCATCCTGTGCCTGCAGGAGGAGGCCGCCGGCCGCACGCTGACCATGCTGAAGGGCGCCATGGCCGAGCTGCGGGTCGGCAACCCGCAGCGTCTGTCGACCGATGTCGGGCCGGTGATCTCCGATGCCGCCGCACAGGCCATCGAGGCGCACATCGCGCGCATGATCGGGCTGGGCTGCCGGGTGACGCGGGCGCCGCTGCCGGACAGCTGCCGCAGCGGCAGCTTCGCAGCACCGGCGCTGATCGAGATCGACCGGATCGGGCAGATCGGCCAGGAGGTGTTCGGTCCGGTGCTGCATGTGCTGCGCTTCGCCGAGGACCGGCAGGACGCGCTGGTCGACGAGGTCAACGCCACCGGCTTCGGCCTCACCTTCGGCGTGCACACCCGGATCGACGAGACCATGCAGCGCATCACCGCACGCAGCGACGCGGGCAACATCTACGTCAACCGCAACCTGATCGGCGCCGTGGTGGGCAGCCAGCCCTTCGGCGGGACCGGCCTGTCGGGAACGGGACCCAAGGCTGGCGGTCCGCTGATCCTGCACCGGCTGCGTCGTGGAACGGACGCCGTTCCGCTGCTGCCCGGCCGGGCGCCGGAGCCGGTCGCGCGGCTGCTGGCGCTGCTGGACGGGCATGATGTCGGGCCGGCCTGCGCGGCGCTGGCGGCGCGCAGCCCGTTCGGCGCGGAACTCGCGCTGCCCGGACCGGTCGGCGAGCGCAACGTGTACAGCCTGCGGCCGCGCGGCCGGATCCTGTGCGTGGCGGAGGACGAGGCGAGCCTGCTGCTGCAGGTGACGGCAGCGCTCGCCACCGGGAACCGGGCCATGGTGCGCGAGGGCCAAGCGGACCTGCCGCTGCTGGCACGCGTGATCGCCATGCTGCCCGGACTGGTCTCGTCGGACGCAGGCGAGCTTTCGCCGCCGGCCGCCGCCCTCGCCGACGCGGCCTGCCTGCCGGAAACGGCCCGGACGCTGGCGTCGCGGGACGGCGCCCTGGTCCCGTTGCACAGGCTCGACGTGCAGGATACCGGCCTCGCACTGGAATGGCTGATGCACGAGCGCAGCCTGAGCGTGAACACGACGGCGGCCGGCGGCAACGCCAGCCTGATGGCGTTGAGCTGAGATCGATTGTCGCAAGCCCGCCGGCAGGCTATTGCAGCGGCGGCAACGCCCGAGCGACCACGCCGACAGACGTCACCGAGGAGACAGGACGCATGAAGCCCTGGATGTACATGGTGCTGCTGATCGGCGGGTTTCTCATCTTCCTCTATCTGATGAGCTTCGTCGGCAACCGCATCAGCGGCTGAACGACGCTCCGGCCGGATGCCGCCGTCGCGGCGTCACGGACCGGGTGGCGGCTTGCCGACATCGGCCTCGAATTCGGTGTCGGAGTCGGCGATGACCGTGTTGTCGCGGTCCTGGCCTCGCCAGCGACGAAGCATGTCGGAGCCGGTCGACAGCAGGGCGAACGCGGCGATGACGCCCAGGGTCAGCACGAGGCCTACGATAACGAGCAGGAACTTCATCTGCCGGCTCACCTGTCATGAGGCGCCGGCAGAACCGACCGGCGCATGAAACGAAACGGCCCTGCGCCAGGAAGCGCAGGGCCGCGAGGCCTGAACGAAGGCGGGACGGTTACGGGTTGCTCTGCGTTTGCGGGGTGCCGGCCGGCTTGGTGCCGAAGGGTGCTGCCACATAGCGGTAGACGATCGGCGTGCCGTTGCCGACGGTGTAGTTGTAGTTCGGGCCTGGCACGCTGTTGGTAACGACGCCGTTATAGCCGGGGATGCTGCGGTGGAACGCCGTGGTCCGCAGTTCCGGATTGTCGCCGAACAGGTTCTGGATCGCGGCGATGCCGTAGATGTAGTTGTTCAGGTTGCCCATGCGGCCGTACTGCTCGACGAGCATGGCGGTCGCGCCGGCAAGCTCCGGCGACGAGACGCTGGTGCCGATCAGGCCGTAGAACGCGCCCTCGATCGCGACGATGACATAGGACCGGTCGGTGTTGCCGCTGCCGTTGAGCGGATTGTCGCCGCCGTTGCAGGGCAGGACGCCGATGCCGCCCGGGCAACCGCCAACCTGCATGCCGATATCGGGCAACGTGCGCTTGGTCGATGAGCCGGTCTTGGTCAGATGCTGATAAAGCGGCTTGCCGAAGATGGTGCTGACGCCGCCGCCCGCTCCCCACGAGCCGCCGGACACGTTGCTGCCCTCGCCATAGATGTCATAGGGGATTTCGGGATCGCTGTAGGCGTTCTCGGTGGAATAGGTGGAGTCGAGCGAGCCCGGCGTATAGCGGGTGACGACGTTGGTGCCGCCGACTGCCGTCACGTTCGGGTCCGACGCCGGCGCCGAGACGCTGGCCACGAAGACGCCGGGCGTGCCGTTATCGACATAGTTCTCGGTCGGGCATTCGAGTCCGGCCTCGTCGCCGGAGGAGGCCAGGAACGAGATGCCCTGGGCGTTGCCCTGCACGTAAAGCTCATGCTCATACTGCAGCACCTGGGTGCTCTCGGCATAGGGAAGCTCGCAGCCGCCGAACGAGGAGGAGACGATGTCCGCCTCGTTGTCGTCGATGATCTGGGTGTAGCCGTCGATGATGCTCTGATCCGACAGATCGGGGATGTCATACAGGATCACGTGCGAGCCGGGCGCGCCGCTCAGGGCTTCCTGCGTGTCGAGCTCGACCTCGTCGAGCGCGTCGCTGCTGGTGGTGGCGCCGCCATCGACATAGACCCGCTTGAAGAGCTTCGGATTGCTGGCCTGGCCGGAGTGGGCCATGAAATGCTCGTGGTTGAACACCAGGTCGATGTCGCTGTCGAACACGTCGCTCGACATCAGGATGCCGATGGTGGCGCCGGTGCCGTCGAGGCGCTGCTTGACGCCGTTCCTGGTGATGAAGGTCAGGTAGGACGGATACTGGTAGGCCTGCTTCAGGTCGCCATACCAGTAGCCGCCGGTGGTGGAGGTGCGGTTGGACGGCCCGACCGCGAGCGGCGCCTGGCTGACGCGGTGCGACAGCGGATGCTTCACGTTCACCGACGAGGCGAAATCCACCACGAAGGCTCCGGCCTGACGGGCGGCGTCCGGCAGCGTCACGGCGCCCATCGCCACCAGATGCTGATGACCGTTCGACAGCTGCCCGACAGCGAGCGACGTGCCCAGCGCATGGCCGATGCTGCCGGCCGTGCCGTGAACCTGCAGCGAGCGGATGCCGGGGACCACCGTGAGGCCCTGGCTCTCGAAGCTCTTGCGCACGCTGGCGACGGTTGCCGCATCCGGTCCGAACCGTTCCGCGAACTGCTGCGGCGTCAGCCACTTGTGGAACATCGGCGAGGCGCTGTCGTGCATCTGCGCGACCAGCGTATCGAGTTCCGCCGTGTTGCGCAGCGGCAGCACGACGTTGAACTGGACCGCCCGGGTCGCCGCAGCCTGTCCGACCAGCTTCAGCGTTTCCGCCTGCGCCGGCCCGAAGCCGTAGACGCTGCAGCACAAGGCTGCCGCAAGCGAGCCGGCGCGGAGAATTGAGCCTGATTGTGGCATTAAGGTTCCCGACGTTGCGTGGTGAGATTCTGCTCTATCATAGTGGTAGCGGCGACAGACGTGCCATAAACGAGGCGCGAGCGGAAGGTCCGATCAGACGCCGATCATCACGTTCGACGAGAGGATGTCGGCCGGCATGGTCTGGGACGATTGCAGGCGGCATGGGCCCGGAGCCGGTGCAATCGTTGCAGGTGACGGTCGATGCAGGCAGGTCGGCAGGGTTGCCGCCGTTCCAGGTCTGTCCGGTCTGCCGGACGACGGTTGCGTGACATCAGGTTTCCGACGGCTCTCAAGCATCGGCGTGCGGCAGTGGGAGGATGTCGTGGGCTGTCAGGCGGCCTGACAGCGACTGATGCCCAGGAGCGGCTGCCGGTCGATCCGGAGCGGACCCGCCGCCGGGCGGACGCCGGAGGATATGACCGCCACGAGCGACCGGCGAGGCGATCCTCATGCATTAGCCAATTGTCATCCAAAAAAGTGGTTATAACTGCGCGACATGTGCTTAAACCTGAATATCGCTGTCTCGTGCCCAGGCTGCACCAGGCGGCAGCGACCGAGGGACCCGTTCCCCCGCCTGTGCCGGCGGAGCTTTAAACGATGCCGACCTACCGGATCTATTTTCTGAGCAACGGTGCGCAGATCGAGAAGGGTCTCGATATCGACTGCCGGACCGACGAGGCGGCCGTCGACCATGTGAACCGGCTGGCGAGGCATCAGGGCCAGGCCCAGCTCTGGTGCGGTTGCAGAAGCCTGGGCACCTTCCCCGGCCTTCTTGATTCTGCCGTCAGTTCAGCGGTTGTCGTTCCGCAGCACGGGCCGATGCACCGGGCCGAACGCGCACCGGAGCGGTTCCCGTCGAGCCGGGCCGCGCTGCCGGACATCGCGGCCTTCATCCACGAAACGACGGAGGCCGAGCACATCCCGCTCCTGTTGTCCCCCCCGCAAGTCGGTTCGGCGAGATCGTCCGGAAGCCTCCAGGACCGGCGTTCCGGGCCGGCGACCACGTAGTGGTCCCAGCACGTCGACCGCGCAAGGAGACGACCATGCTGTCTTGTGCAGGATCGACCAGTTCGACGTGGGATGCCGACCGGTTGCGCGCGGCCACCAGCGCCGCCGGAATGGCGCTCTGGTCGTGGAACGTCGACACCGACGAGCTTGCCCTGGACGAGCGCGCCAGCGTCCTGTGGGACATGCCGACCGACCGGTCGATCACGTTCGAGGAGCTGTCCCGCCGCATCCACCCGGCCGATCTCGACCGGGTGGCGAGCGCGGTCAGGCAGACCCGCGCACGGCCAGACGCCCACGAGATCGACTTCCGCATCCTGCATGACGGCGCGGTCCGCTGGATCTGCAGCCGCGGTCATGGAGAAGGCGGCGGCGGCGTCGGGCGCATCATGTTCGGAGTCTTCCTCGACGTGACCGAGCGCAAGCGGACCGAGGAGGCGCGCGATCTGCTTGCGGGCGAGATGACGCACCGGGTCAAGAACCTGTTCGCCGTCGCCTCCGCCCTCACCGGGATCGCCGCGCGCACGGCCGCGACGACAACCGAGATGGCGCACGATCTGACGCAGCGGCTGGTGTCGCTCGGTCGAGCCCATGATCTCGTCCGCGTCATGCCAGGCGCTGCGGGACAGGCCCTGCTGGGCGATCTCCTTGCCGTGCTGCTCGCACCCTATGACGACAGCAGCTCGGCAGGCGACCGCGTCCATGTCTGCGTGCCCGAGATCCGCGTCGGCGAGGCCGCCACCACGGCACTCGCCCTGGTGATGCACGAGCTGGCGACCAACTCGATCAAGTATGGCGCGCTCTCGACGGGAGGCGGCACGCTCGACGTGTCCGGCCGCCTGCACGGCAACGAGCTGGAGATCGTCTGGACCGAGCGCGGCGGGCCGCGCCTGTCCGATCGGCCCCGGCCGGACGGCTATGGCAGCAAGCTGATCGCCCGCAGCCTGTCGGGGCAGCTCGGCGGCTCGATCGGCGTCGACTGGCGCCCGGAAGGCGCTGTCATCAGCCTGCGGATGAACCGGACGCATCTAGAAACATGAGCATGCGTCCGGTCCGATCCGGCGGTGACATCGTGATCGGGGCCCGCGCGCGCGGCGTGACCGGCTAGGCCGCCGGCCGGCGCAGCTGTTCCGGCACCAGCCGGCGCAGGATGCGTCGGTAGCCGCGCGGCTCGTCCAGCACTGCCAGGATGTCGGCCGCGTGCGCACGGCGGTTCGGAGCCGGCACCAGCAGCCGGCGCAGCAGGACGGCGACCGGCTCGGGAACGCCGTCGAGCCGCGGCACCGCGGCCCGTGCGGCCAGCGCGGTCGCAAGGTCCTGGCCCATCTCCAGCTTGGCCCCCCGCGCCGCCGCAGCCACCACCAGCGCCACGCTGTAGAGGTCCGAGGCCGGCCCGATGGAGCCCGAACGCGCCGGGTCGAGCTGCTCCGGCGACACCCAGGAATACTTGCCGGCGAAATCGAGGCTGTCATGCGCGCCGACCGGGTCCGACAGCACGCGTGCCACGCCGAAATCGATCAAGGTGATCTCGTGCAGGCTGTCGTTGCGCAGGATCAGGTTGTCGGGCGAGATGTCCTGATGGACGATGCCGTAGCCGCGCAGCGCTTCCAGGGTCAGCAGCAGCCGGCGGAGCAGCACGATCAATCCCGGCTCGCGCAATCTGCCCTGACCCAGCCGGATCGACAGCGTGTCGCCGCGCAGGAACGCCATCACCAGCAAATGCCGGTCGTCGCCGTCGCGGATCAGCCCATGGTATGGCACCACGGCGTCATGACGGATGTGCTGCAGCAGCCGCGCCTCCTCGAGCAGCAGCGCCACGGCACTCGGCTCGCTCAGCATCGTCGGCCGCAGCACCTTGATGGCGTGTTCGGTGCCGAGATCGCGGTGGCTGGCGCGATAGATCTCGCCCATGCCGCCGCGCGAGATCAGGGTCTTGACGATGAAGGTGTTCGCCAGCAACTGACCCGGCCGGAAGATCGCGTCGCCCCAGAACACCACCGGATCGGCCTCGTCCGCCGGCGCAGCCGCCGGAACCGGAGCCGGCGCGGCCGGCGGCGCGGCCGCGGCGGCGAGAACGATGCGGGTGCGGTCGTCGTCCGGGTCCGGCAACGCGCTCAAGATCGGTCCGACGGCACGGCCACCACCACGACCGTGACGTTGTCGCGCGCGCCGGCGATCAGGCTCTCCTGGATCAGCACTTCCGCCGCCTTGTCCGGCGCCTCGGTCAACAGGGCGGCGATGGCGCTTTCCGGCAGGCACTTGGTCAGCCCGTCGGAGCAGAGCAGGAACACGTCGCCACCTTGAAGCTCGCCCTGCGCGGTTTCCAGGAACACGAACTGCTCGGCGCCGACCGCATGCGTGACCATGCCGTCGCTGGTGACATGGTCGCGGGTCAGGCGCTGCAGGTAGCCGCCGCGATGCACGTAGGCGCGACTGTCGCCCGACCAGATCACCACGTACTGGCTGCCATGCACCAGCATCGCTACCACCGTCGAGGCGACGGTGCGGTGTCGGCGATGGTGGCCGCGTGACGATGCAGGTCGAGATTAGCCTGGTCCAGCACCTCGTGCAGGTCGCGGACCACGCCGCCGAACGACAGCGGCGGCAGGATCTCGGCCAGCCGCTCGGTCACCCGCCGGCTGGCGAACTCGCCGCCCTCGTGCCCGCCGACGCCATCGGCCACCGCCCACAGCCCCAGATCGGGACGCAGCAGCATGGCGTCCTCGTTGACCCGGCGCTTGGTGCCCGGATGCGTGCGGCCGCCCGACGGCAGCAGCGGCACCGGCTTGAGCAGCATCAGCGGGAACTCGTCGAGCGTCACCAGGTCGCCGCCGCGCGGCAGCTCCCAGCCCCACTTGTTCCAATGCCCGTCGAGAAACGCTGCGAAGTTGGTCGGCGGCAGCAGCCCGGCGCCGAGCAGCACGGAGGCGTCGACCTGCTCGGAACCGAGCGTCCACCACAGGCTGAACTGCACGGTGCCGCCCATCACCACCTGATCGAGGATCCGCGCATAGGTGGTGGACAGATCGGCCGCCTCGTCGAGATCGAGCCGCAGCGGACGCGACGGATCGATGCCGCCTTCCGCGCGCTGATAGGACGGCAGCCCCATCGACTGGGTTTCCTCGTCGAAACGATCGAGATCGAAGGGATCGTCCAGCGAGGTCAGGATCAGCCTCTCGGCCGCCTCGAACCAGTCCTTCGCCTGATGGAACAGGCTGCCCGGCGACAGGCAGCCCGGCAGCTGGGCTGCCAGCACCAGCGGAAAATACCGCCCGACCCGATCCACCGAGGGCATCATCACGCCGATCGCCGGCGCCTCGCCGCACAGATCGGGACCCAGCACGAAACGCCAGATCGGCGCGTTCAGGTAGGCGGGCAGCCAGCCTTCGCCGAGTTGGCGCTGGCTGGTGGCGATGGATTTCTGCAGCCACTCGTCGAAGCCGGCGCGGAATTTGTGGTCCAGCCGGCGCGACACGAAGTCGCCGCGCGCGGGAAGCTTGCCGAAGAAGCCGGGTTGGTTCTCCGGCGGCGGCGTCGCCAGGATCCGCGAATGGGTGGCACTCATCGCCGGGCGCGCTCTACAGCCCGACCGGGCAGCGGAAGCTGCGCAGCAGCCTGAGGTTCAGCGGGTTGAGCACGGAGTCGGAATGAACCACCCGGCAGGACGCGCCCGGAGCGGCAGGCTCCGTGATCTCGAGAATCCCCGGTCTCGCCATCGGCGGCATCGCCTTGCCTGCGGGCGAACCGCCGCAGATCATCGTCCTGACCGAGCTGTTCGACACGTCCGAGCCGAACGCGCACGCCGACGGGGAGCCGCTGACCGGCGGCGTCAGGCTGCATCCCGCCGCCGGCAGCGGCGGCGTCCAGGTGGTTCGGACCCGCGAGCAGGCTGCATCCATCGCGGTCGGCGGGTTCTCGCAATCGCGCGGCATGGTCCCGCCCCAAGGCCGGCACCGGCCGCGCGCCGGACTCGGGCTGGGCGGTGGGTCGCACCGGCAGGCGCTGATCGCGGCCACCCGGACCGCGGTCGCCGGCCGGCTGCTGGACCGGCTGGGCAGCCTGCTGGCAGGAGCGGAAGCGGCGGGTCCGCTGCTCGCCGGCATCACGCTCGGCCTGTCCGGCGCGTGATGGCGCGGCCCCGGCTCCACGCGCCCACCAGGGAGCGGCTGCGGTGATGGACGGGATCAGCCAGGACCGGCGCCTTCTCACCCTGCACACGCCGCTCGGCGACAATGCCCTGCTGCTCGAGCGCATGGACGGCACCGAGTCGCTGTCCTCGCTCTACGCTTACACGCTCGACGTGCGCTCGTTCAGCGACAGCATCGAGCCGGCGCAGCTGATCCACAAGCCGGTGAACTGGAACCTGCGCTGCCAGGATGAGAGCCTGCGGCCGTTCCATGGGCTGGTCGCCAGCTTCTCCGGCGGCGAAGCGATCAGCCGGCAGCAGCGCTCCTTTTCCCTGACGGTGGTGCCCTGGCTGTGGTTCCTGCAGCACCGGCAGGATTGCCGGGTGTTCCAGAACAAGACGGTCATCGACATCGCCAAGCAGATCTTCTCCGAGCTCGGCTTCAACGACTACGACACCAGCGGGCTCGCCCAGACCTATCAGCCGCGCGTGTATTGCGTGCAGTACCGGGAAAGCGACTTCAACTTCGTCAGCCGGCTGTTCGAAGAAGAAGGTATCTTCTACTACTTCAAGCACGAGACCGGACGGCACGTGCTGATGCTGGCCGACGGCGCCCATGCCTATCGCGATTCGCCCGACAGTCCCCTGCCCTACAACCCGCCCGGCATCTTCAAGAACAGCGTCACGCGCTGGAGCCATCATCAGACGTTCCGGTCCGGCCGCTCGGCGAGCAACTCCTATAACTTCCAGAATCCCGGCGCGTCCCTGCAGACCTCGACCAACGGCACCTCGCCGGTGCCGGCAGCCGATGCGTACGAGATCTACGATCCCGCCCAGTACGGGCACCGCGATCGCGGCGAGGGTGTGTCCAACCGGCTGATCGCCTCGCACGAGAAGGGCCAGGACATGATCTCGGCCGCGTGCAACAGCCGCCATCTCGGCCCGGCCCAGCGCTTCATGCTGGAAGCGCATCCGATCGCGTCGGAAGCGGGATCCTATGTGGTGGTGTCCATCACGCACCATGCGACGGCCTCGTCCTACGAGAGCGTCGCCAAGGGTGCGCCGTCCTACGGCAACAGCCTCGACTGCATGCCGTCCAGCGTCTCCTTCGTGCCCGAGCAGCGCTCGGAGAAGCCGGTCATTCCGGGGATGCAGTCTGCCGTGGTGACGGGCCCGCAGGGCGAGGAGATCTATACCGACCAGTACGGCAGGGTGAAGGTCAAGTTCCACTGGGACCGAAAGGGCCAGTCGAACGAGACCTCGTCCTGCTGGCTGCGGGTTTCGCAGCCCTGGGCGGGGCGCGGCTATGGCGGCCAGACGATCCCGCGCATCGGCATGGAGGTGCTGGTCACCTTCCTGGACGGCAATCCCGACGAGCCGGTGGTGGTCGGCGCGATGCCGAACGCGCAGACGACGAACCCGCTCAACCTGCCGGCGGAGAAGGAGCGCACGACCATGAAGTCGGCCTCCTCGCCCGGCGGCAACGGCTTCAACGAGCTGACCTTCGAGGACAAGGCGGGGCTTGAGGAGGTGTTCCTGCATGGCCAGCAGGATTTCTCGCAGATCGTCAAGCGCAACAAGATGACCGATGTGGGCAACGCGCACACCACCACGACGCAGACGCTGTGGTCGAGCATGGTCGGCGGCAGCCTGATCGAGAAGACCCAGCAGCACGTGCTGATCCGGCACGGCAACAGCCAGATCTTTCTGGACGCGAACGGCATCCGCATCGCCTATGGCGCGGGCCACGTGCTGGTGCTCGATGCGAGCGGCATTCGCCTGCACAGCACGGCCCAGGTGGCGGCATCGCAGAGCGGGAGCAGCTATGTCCGCGTGGATGGCGGCGGCGTCACCACGGAAGGCGGCACCATCACCAGCACGACCACCGGCGGCTCCAAGATCGTGCAGACGGGCGGCACCATCGACCTCAATCCAGGCTGACATACAGGCATATTCTGGCGACATCACAGGGTGACAATGCAGACGCTACTGCCAGACTGGGGCATCTATGCCGGAGTGAACGAGGCACGCACCTACCTGAGCCGTTTCACGGATCATGCGGTCGGTCCTGACGTCGGTATCGTTTGGCTTTCACAAGGGGCCATGTATCCGCTCCGCGCACCACGGCGGGACGGCGCAGGGTTTGGAGACGTGCTGGTCTTCGAATTCGCTTTGGACCTCATCAATCATCTTGCACCGAGGCGATGGACGGAACGGCTCGAGGATTTTTTCATCGGCGCTCTCAGCGAGATCGGACGGGCTCAGGTTCAACAGGCTGATGCCAATATGGCCATGATCGCGTCGATCAAGAGCATGATGACCGAGAAGCGCATGGATGGATTGGGGGTGATGCTCGATGCCATCTGTGTGATGGCCTCGATCGGTGCCGTCATGACCGGCGTCGGGGTTATCAGCTTGATCGCGTTTGGTGCAGGCATCGTCCTGCTCTCCGCGGATGGTGCAGCCTTCGGTGCCGAAATTGCTGACAACGACGCTCTTGCAGATATCATCAAGAAGAAGACAGAAATTCTTCGAGTGGTTGCCATGGTCGCTTCGCTTCCCGATCTTGGCTATGGCGGGATCAAGCTGCTGAAAGAGATGGGCAAGGTTCGTCAGCTGAAGCTTGAGGACGATCTCAGCCACTCCGCGGCGACATCCCGGCAGAGTCGTACGACCAATGCATCGCATGCTGCAGATTATGCGCAGATAGCAGAAAAGGCGCGTCTGCGATCGCAGATCAGAAGCGAACAACTCATGGGACTTCTGAAACACGAGATGACGCCGCGCGTGACGGTATCGCCTTCGTTCATGCTGCTGTTGAGGGAAGAATATGGCAACGAAAATGACTCAGCGACATCGCGTTTCCTGAAAAGTCTTTCGTTCCACTTTGTTTCGGTGCATTCATGATGGAACCTTCGCTTGATGGGCTCGAAGTCCGCGGCAATGATCGGCTGCTCATGGGCTGTAATCTCGCGGCTCTCAGTCTGGCCTTGATTGGGCTCTGGGTTATGGTGGCTATCCTGACCGCCACGGATACGACCAACGCGATCAGCATAGGTGGTGCAACCGGCATTCTGATCGGTGCTGCTGGCGGGTATGCCCAGTCGGGAAGCGGCGGGCATGGTTGGACCATGCCTGTGCGCAAGGGGCTCCTGACGGTAGCGCGCGGCATTGTCTGGCTGACGATCGTGATGGCGCCTCTCGGTCTTCTTGCCGACCTCGTCCTGATGCTCACGCATTGTCTTGGACGGACCTGCTCAAGGGACGATCAGTACATGGTGTGGACCGGCATCGTGTTCACGATCATCGCGTGTGCATTGACGATTGCGAGCTGGATCTACGTGCTGCCCCATCGTCGCGCTGCCCAGAGCGGAGTCATCTGATGCCGTTCCCAGGAGCATTCGTTCGCGCGCCGATCATGGCGGCAAAGCACGGCATGCAGGATGCGGCCCTGGCGGGCGTCAACGATCACGGTCAGTCGCCGGTGACGCTGGTGGCCGCGGCGGCGGCGGGTGGCAGCGGCGGGTCCACGGGCCTGCTGACCGGCAGCATGCAGCCTGCCTCGCCGGTCTTTTCGGCTCTGCCCGCTCTCGGCAGCCGCTGAGCGATATCGATCCTGCCGTCGCGATCGCCATGAGCCGCGGCGTTCCGCCCCACTCCTCCCATCGGAGACACGCCCCATGACCGCTGTGGACCTGCGTTCGTTGCTCAACCGTCTGGGAACCACGAGCCGGACGACGCTCGAAGCGGCAGCGGCGATGACTTTGTCGCGCACGCATTACAACGTCGAGATCGAGCACTGGCTGATCCGGCTCGCCGAAAGCGCCGACTCCGACTTCGTCGCCATCCTCGGCCATGCCGGCATCGATCCCGGTCTGCTGCTGACCCAGTGCAACCGGGCCCTCGACCGGCTGCAGACCGGCAACGGGCGAGCGCCCGCCTTGTCGCCGGACGTCGTGGCCCTGGCGCGCGAGGCCTGGCTGCTGGCGTCGGTGGAGCATGGCATGGCGCGGGTGCGGTCGGGGCACCTGCTCTGGGCACTGCTCGCCGACGAGACGCTGTCGCGACGGCTGGGGGAGATTGCCCGCACGTTGCGCGCGATCCCGATCGAGGCGCTGCGGGCCGACTATGCCGGCATCACCGCCGGCGCCAGGGAAGCGTCGGAGACCCCGGGCGGCGCGGCACCCGTGCCTAGCGCCGGCGACGCGCAGCCGGTGCCGGTGGCGGGCGGCGGCAGCGCGGCACTTGACCGCTTCACCACCGACCTCGCCGCCCAGGCCCGCGCCGGCAGGATCGACCCGATCCTGGGGCGCGAGAGCGAGATCCGGCAGGTGATCGACATCCTGACCCGGCGTCGCCAGAACAACCCGATTCTCACAGGCGAGGCAGGTGTCGGCAAGACCGCGGTGGTCGAGGGGTTCGCCGCACGGGTGGCAGCGGGCGACGTGCCGGAGGCGCTGCGTGAGGTCGCGGTGCGGACGCTTGATCTCGGACTGCTGCAGGCGGGGGCCGGCATCAAGGGCGAGTTCGAGAACCGGCTGCGCTCGGTGATCGACGAGGTCAAGGCAAGCCTCAAGCCGGTGATCCTGTTCATCGACGAGGCGCACACCCTGATCGGCGCCGGCACCCAGGCCGGCCAGGGGGATGCCGCCAACCTGCTGAAGCCGGCGCTGGCGCGGGGCGAGCTGCGCACCATCGCCGCCACCACCTGGGCCGAGTACAAGAAGTTCTTCGAGAAGGACGCGGCCCTGTCCCGCCGCTTCCAGGTCGTGAAGGTCGACGAGCCGGACGAGGCGACCGCGATCGCGATGATGCGCGGCCTGTCGCACACGCTCGAGGCCCATCACGGGGTCCGCATCCTCGACGAGGCGCTGGCGGCGGCGGTGCGGCTGTCTGCGCGCTACATCCCGAGCCGGCAGCTCCCGGACAAGGCGGTGTCCCTCCTCGACACGGCATGTGCCCGCGTGGCGAGGTCTCAGTCGGCCCTGCCGCCGGCGATCGAGGATTGCCGCAGGCGCCTGTCGCTGATCGACACCGAGACCGCGATCCTGTCGCGCGAGCTGGCGGCCGGCGCGGCGCACGAGGCCCGTGCCGAGGCGCTGGCGGCGTCGCGCGAGGCGGTGGCCGGCGAGCAGGCCGCGCTGGAGGCTCGCTGGACGGAGGAGAAGGAACTGGTGTCCGCGCTGTCGGAGACCAGGCGGGCCCTGGAAGCGGGCGAGGCGGACGACGCGGCACAGGCGCGAACAGTTCTGGCCGAGCTGTCCGCCCGGCTGCAGGCGATGCAGGGCGAGCAGCCGCTGATCCATCCGGTGGTCGACCAGCAGGCGATCGCCGAGATCGTGGAAAGCTGGACCGGGATCCCGGCCGGACGCATGCGCGAGAACGAGATCCGCGCCACGCTCGACCTGAAGCAGGCCTTGTCGGCACGCATCATCGGCCAGGATCATGCGCTCGAGGCGGTCGCGCGATCGATCCGCACGTCGCGGGTGCGGCTGACCGATCCGCGCAAGCCGGTCGGCGTGTTCCTGATGGTCGGCACCTCGGGGGTGGGCAAGACCGAGACCGCGCTGGCGCTGGCGGACCTGCTGTACGGGGGCGCCCAGAACGTGACCACCATCAACATGACGGAGTTCAAGGAGGAGCATAAGGTTTCGCTGCTGATGGGCTCGCCGCCGGGCTATGTCGGATACGGCGAGGGCGGCATCCTGACCGAGGCGGTGCGGCGACGCCCCTATTCGGTGATCCTGCTGGACGAGATGGAGAAGGCGCATCCCGGCGTGCAGGACGTGTTCTATCAGGTGTTCGACAAGGGCACGATGAAGGACGGCGAAGGCCGCGACATCGATTTCCGCAACACCATCATCATCATGACGTCCAACGCCGGTACCGGCCTGATCTCGGCGCTGTTCGCCGATCCGGAAACCGCGCCGGACGCGGCGGGGCTCGCCGACGCGCTGCGGCCGGAGCTCGCCAAGCACTTCAAGCCGGCCTTCCTGGGGCGCGTCGCGACCGTGCCCTACCTGCCGCTGACCGACGAGACGATCCGGCGGATCGTGGGCCTGCAGCTGGGCCGGATCGCGGCGCGGGTCGGGGATAGCTGGCGGGCCCGTTTCACCTACGATCCGGGACTGGTGGAGGTGATCGCGCAACGATGCACCGAGAGCGAGGCGGGAGCCCGCAACATCGAGAGCATCCTGTCGCATACGCTGCTGGCCGACCTGTCGTCGGAGATCCTGGCCAGGCTGGCCTCGGGCTCGCCGATCGAGGCGGTGCATGTCGGGGTGGGTGCGGGCAGCGAGTTCACCTACGCAGTCTCCTGACACCCCATCACGCCTGTCCGCCGCTGCGCCCCGGGTCGAGATCCGACGCGTCGAGTCGCGCGACGGCATCGCCATGATTATTTGGTGCGCTGCAATAATCGATGGGCTCGACACGGTGTTTTCGTATCCGGATTAGCACCGGCAATGAATTCAAGCGGGTCATGACGGCGGCGACCGCGGCGTTGGTACAACACTCCTGATATTTGGGCGACATGGAATGGAATGACCGGCCTGATCGTCTGGTCAGGGCGCGCAAAACCGTTATCGTGCCCCTGACCGAGCCTTAAAGAGCACGGCTAGAAGGCCAAGCCGAGAAGAACGAGGAAGCGCATGGACAGGGTATATTCGAAGGGGGCTGCCTGCTCGCTTTCGACG